>DAOWEO010000103.1 GCA_030638415.1 Bdellovibrionales bacterium
AAGTCATGTTATGGCACCAAAAAGTAGTGAATTTTGGTTTTCCCTTGGAGAAATTTATCCTACAACCTCTTCAACCTTTGTAGGTTTTCATATTGATTTCACTAAGAATAAAACACCATTTTTTAGCTTTTTAGATTATACCAAGGCCCATACTCCTGAATTAGAGGAAGATCCATCGTGGAGCAAATCTTTAGGTCATTACGTGCAGGCTTATTTATATTCTCATACTGGAGAGTTAGAAAATATTCTTAAGGAGCTGGAGACTGCGATTATGCTGGCAAGTAAGGACTATATTGTAGAGGTTCCATATCACCAAATTAGAGGTCGTTACCTAATTAAGAAAGCTTTAAAGGTAAAGGATGTAAATGCTATGCAGGCGACTAATTTACTTAAACAGGCTAAGGAAGATTATCAGCTAATTATTAAAGCGTATGAAGGGACAACAAAAATTCATGATTATCAGTTATCACTCGCCTACATGTGGAGTGGAAGAGTTTCTGACTTGTTAAACCTGCTTGGCGATAAGTCTGTAGATGGAGTTTTAGATCAGCAGAGAGCATTTTCCTTGCAAGATGCGCTACCAAATATTTATCCTAGCCATCATGCTTTTTCTAAGATGAAAAAAGAGTCGAGAGAGAAATATACTTGGAAAAAGGCTGCAAGTGATGGAATTTTAATGGGAACTGCAGAGTAATGTAGAACAAGCTCTGGAACTTTTACCTCTTTGGGAATAGGATGCAGTAATTAGGAGATTTTATGATTACTGCCAATACAAAAAAGGTCCTGGCGATTTCGTCAGGACATTTTTTTCATGATATTTTTACCTCATTTATTCCTGCCATTGCCTTTTTACTGAAAGAAAAATATCAGCTGAGCTATTTTGATATTACACTGACAGTAATTATTTCTAAACTCCCAGGACTCCTGAATCCTTTCATTAGCGGTATTGCAGATCGTGTTGGATTAAAATATTTTGTTATACTAACTCCTTTTATTACAGCAATCACCGTAACTTTGATTGGGTTACCAATGTCATATCCAGTATTGCTACTTTTACTATTTGTATCTGGAATTAGTGCACAAGCTTTTCACGTTCCTGCTCCTGTTATTATTAAAGATTGTTCAGATGGAAATACTGGTCGTAATATGAGTTTTTTTATGGCCGGAGGGGAGGCAGCAAGAACGATCGGACCACTGATTGTCATGTCTTTTTTAACTTACTTTCTATTTGAGCAGATGTATTTTTTGTCAGTAATTGGACTGATTAGCTCTGTTTCACTTTTTTATTATCTGCGTGAGTTACCTAGTGGAAAGCTACCGTCTGATAAGCTTTTCTCTTTACGGGATTCTATAAAAATATTATTACAAAAAGAAGAGTTGGTTTATACTATTACAGCAGTCAGTATTTGTAAGGGGTTTACAGCTTCGACTGTGATTGCTTTGCTTTCAACTTATTTAAAAGAGCAAGGAGTTTCAGCATTTCTCTCTGGGTCCTCACTATCCGTAATTGCTTTTGCCGGTTTTTTAGGGGTCAGCTTATCTGGTACATTGTCAGATAAAATTGGGCGTAAAAAAACTATTTTCTTATATCTGTTTCTCTCTCCAGTTGCCTTAATTCTATTTTTAATTTCCAACTCGTTAATACTTCCTTTTACTCTTTTTTTAGTAGGCCTTACCGCAACTTCCATAACACCAGTAGTTCTGACGTATGTGCAAGAGGTGGGAAGTGATATCCCATCATTTTCAAATGGTGTCTATATGACAGCAAACTTTATGCTGACCTCAGTTATTGTCTTATTTATGGGACAGGTCGCTGATTTTTGGGGTATTGAAAAGAGTCTCTATTTGAGTTTTTTCTTATCTCTTTTGGGAATCGTTGTATTTGTATTGAGACCTAAAAAGTAAGAACAGTTCCACAAAAAGCTGGTTTTACTTTATCTTTAAACGTCTGGGTTAAATCAAAAATGCGATTCATTCCGGTGCAGTGTCCAGGAGAGAGTTGTTGAATATTTTCTTGTTTTATAAAATCTTCTACAAATTTATAATGTTCATCAGTGGCGTTGTAGAGGTGGGCTCCACCAACGATGGCATAAATAGATTCATCCATATTCGTTTTAATGTAGTTCATAATATTAATAATTCCACGGTGGGCGCAGCCAAAGATAATGATTAATCCTTTATCAGTCTTAACAATAAGAGAATTGTCATCTGGAAATTTATCTTGGATATAATTTCCATTGCTATTTTTAATGACTAAGTTATCTGCCAGCTTCTCAAAACTATTGGTAAATGGTACTTCACCAGTCATAAAAATATTTGGTAGTAGTTCAAAAAAAGTACTATGTAGGTGAAAGGTTACTCCATACTTTTGTTCAAAATAGGCTTGATCATGGGGACAGCTAATATCGAGATACTTTTCATCTTCAATAACAAATCTTTTTGAAAACAGATCTGGGTGAGCATAAATAGTTCGACATTTAGTGTGGTTTAGAACGTCTTCTAGACCGCCAGTATGATCATCATGACCATGGGATAGAATGATTGCATCTAGATTGGTCAGGCTGACTTTTAGCTTCTTGCAATTTTCTAAAACGCACGTGCCTGTAAAACCAGTGTCAAAAAGAATCCGCTTAGACCCTTGCTCAATGAGTGCACAAAACCCCCATTCAGCGTAATCGGTATTTGCAGCGTAGTTTTCAGAGAGAATTGTAATTTTCATAATTTAAGTATATCTGGCACTGAGCTTGCATGACAAGAGTATCAAATCATAAAAAAAGGACTTTTTTTAGAGGTTTAGGGCCATTTTAGCACCAAAGTAGGTGTTGTAATTTAAATCAGGTGTCACTTTAAAGTACACCTAGGGAAGTAGTAGATGAAACAAGAGAGCAAGAGTATGAGTTTTAAATCAGGTATTCAATTTTCCATGATATTTGTCTTTATGTTGGCATTTAGCCAGCTAAGTGCAAATGATAATTGGAGTAGTGGGTATATTGGAAAGCTCTCATTTGATCTAAAAGAGGATCCTAGGTTGGTTGAAAAAACGAGGTCTGTTCATACAATTGCACAGCAGTTACGTAGTGTAGAACAAAAACTAAAGATTAAAAGAAATGCTCTTAAAAAAGCTAAAAAGGTTCAAGCAAGTGCTAAGGGAGCTGTTAATAGTACTACTAAACAGTTAGCGAATAATAAAAAATCGTTGAAAAATTTGCAAGCCAGTGTTCCTAAATTAAAAGCAGCTGTCTCTAGTACTCAGCGGAACTTAAAGCAGGCTACGGAGTCTGTAAGAGTTGCAAAGGTTGAGGTGAACAAGCTAGTGACTAGGGTCTCTAAGCTGCAGCAACAGGTAACGGTTGCAGTAAAATCATGTAATGCTAAGCCAACACCAGCATGTCAAAACAATGTAAAAACACTTCAGGATAAACTACGCAAAGCTAAGCTTAGCAAAGCGGCAAAAGATAAGGCTTATAAAGTTGCGGTAAGTAATTTAAATCGAGCTAAGAGTCGTGCTGCCACAGCAAAAAGTTCACTTAATACTACTAATGCCAACATTGTTAGCACTAAGAAGAAAATAAATACTCTTAATGCGCAATTAGCGGGTCAGAAAAATAAACTAAAAAGTGCAGTTGCCCAAGTGAAGCGAGCGCAGTCTGAACTTAATCCTATTACATCCAAGTTTAATAGAGTGACAGCTCAACATAGTGCTGCAAAGAGTGAGCGTCAGTTATACAGGCAAAAATTAATA
This sequence comes from Bdellovibrionales bacterium, assembly GCA_030638415.1. Lineage (GTDB taxonomy): Bacteria > Bdellovibrionota > Bacteriovoracia > Bacteriovoracales > Bacteriovoracaceae > DAOWEO01. Next base: position 3,743 of record DAOWEO010000103.1, read on the forward strand.
ACTCGAATTATGCAAGTAAATGCACGTGGTGCTGACGCTGGACATCGTGATGGAGTTGATGATGGGCACTATTATGCTGATCTTATTGGTGTTGATGAAGGTAGGCGAGACGGTGATTTTGATGGAGAAGATGATGGAAGAGCTGCTGGGCTAAGTAGAGAATTTAATACTGGTGCTGCTCAAGGTAAGATAGAAGGTGAAGAACTTGCCAGAGATAATGGGGAAAGAGATGGTAGCCGTGAAGGTACCACTGCAGGTAATATTTCTGCCGCAACTAGTGCTGGTGAAAGT
>DAOWEO010000173.1 GCA_030638415.1 Bdellovibrionales bacterium
CGCCACTTTCTAATTTCCTCTCCATTCCAAATTTCATCAAAAGAGATTCCCTTTTTCATCTGCGCAATAACATCTTTATTGCCACGCTCACGGCAACAACCTATCTTACCATCAGGATTAAAGATTAATGATGTAAATGGAACTGGACACATGGTCTTATTATTTGAATTATCTGCCATTTTATTAGATTACCTATGTATTGAATACCTAACTTCTTGTAATTTCCAAAAGGTACCGCGTACCCCTACCAATTTTTCTTGCTACTAAGATCAATTTTGGTAGCATCTGGCATCTTATTCTCACCCTTAAGTGTAAAGAAGCTACAATCCTGACCACTGGTCTCTTGAACCACCATTGATGGTAATCTTGCTGATTTAAATCCATAGACTTTACAACCACGTGGCTGAGCTTGATCCCACGTTACGTGGTAGTATTTACAGCGAAAACAATCTATCTTGGTCAAAAAAAGCCCCTTTTATTTTTGAGAAAACCTTGACATATATCAGTTTAATCTTAAATTAGTAATGAAACTAGAACTTTTTATACTTATTTACAAATATATGTTTCCAGGAGACTTTTCATGATTCAAAAAATGCTTATCGAGTTCGCTATTAATAAGCCAAAGCAAGTTATGCTTTTAATGGCGCTTATAACAATTATCTTTTTAGCCGCTTTTCCAAGTCTAAAAACAGATACTGATCCAGTACATATGCTACCTGCTGACAACCATGCGGTGACATTATGGAATGGAACAAAAAAAGCATTTAATATTTCTGATATGATCGGAATTACCATCAGTACCAAAGATGGCAGTTCACTTTTTACTGCTGAACGCTTAGGTAGAATTAAAAAGATGACTGATGAGATTTTAGAAATTAAAGCTCACCCTATAGAGGAAACTTCATTTTCAAAATTCTTTAAAAAACTACAGTTTTTAAAAGATCATAGCATTGACCCAAATGCAGATTTAGAACTTTTCATTAAGTCAGATGTAATATCTCTTAATACTGTTGATGATATTATACTTAATGAGAATGGTGAACTGCTAGTTAGTCCACTAATGGCCAAAGCTCCTGCTAATGATGCTGAAGCAGAAAATATTCTTAAACTTTTAAATAAAAACCCACTACTTGCTGGCAAAATGATGACCCGTGAGGGTGATATGGTTGGAATTTTTCTTCCACTAAAAGAAGGAAAAAAAGAGCAAGCCTTCTACCTTTCAAAACGAATTAAAACTATTGTTAAAAAGTATATCGCAAATGATGAACAATATTATATGGGTGGCCTTCCACTGGCAGAGTCAACCTTTGGCGATGAGATGTTTATCCAGATGGGTGTCTATGCACCGATGGCCGGACTCGTAATCTTTTTACTAATGCTCTTTTTCTTTAAAAGTCCAAAAGTGGTTATAGCACCAATGATTTTAGGCATGGCAACAGTTATCTGGGCGATGGGCGCCCTGATCTATTCTGGTAATGCGATTCATATTATGAGTTCTATGATTCCAATATTTCTTCTACCAATTGCTGTATTAAACTCGATTCATATTCTCTCCAAACTCGCTGATAGTATGAATAAGTATGATAATAAAGCAGATGCCTTAAGGGCCGTAATGGCAGAACTGTTCTATCCAATGCTTTATACCTCTTTTACCACCATTATTGGTTTTGCCTCACTGTCCACAACGGGAATTCCTCCTGTAATTGTCTTTGGTGTTACCATTGCTTTTGGTGTCTTTTTAGCTTGGTTACTTTCAATGCTATTTATCCCTGCATACACTATGTTACTTAGTGACAAGGCACTAAAATCTTTTGCCAATCAAGGTAATAAGAAATCTGCTGTTATTGAAATAGTCACTGTATTTAAAAACTTCTCACTAAAATATCCAACAGCAATTATGGTTGGAGCTGTTGCAATAATGATTGTGTCCTATATTGGAGTAACTAAAATAATTGTTAATGACAATCCTGTACGTTGGTTTAAAAAAGACCACTACTTACGTGTTGCTGATGAAAATATGAATGCCAAGCTTGATGGTACATACATGGCAAATTTAAAGTTTTCTATCCCTAGCTCAATTCTTCCTAAAAAAGTAGAAGAGCAAGGAGACGACTTTGATGAATTTGCAGAAACAGAAGAGGTTCGCGTTCCATCAGTTAGAGACCCAAAAGTAGTAAACTATATTGATAAAGTTGAAAAACATCTTCAATCATTAAAGCAAGCAATGCATCCTGAAAAACAGCTAATTGGTGGTGCTATCTCTTTTGCAGATGTACTTAGAAAAATTGGCAACGTTACTTTTCAAGATAACTCCTTGCCACAGACACGTGAAAAGATATCTCAATACGTATTTCTTTATGAGTCAGGAGATACCAAAAAAGGAAAAGATCTCTGGAAAATTATCTTTCGTGATACTAATTCACAAGCAACGCAGATGTGGGTATTTTTTCAATCAGGTGATAATAATCTCATGACTGAGACAATGGATGCACTGACCGCTTTTATTAAGAAGAACCCACTGCCAACTTACAATGTAAATGGCAAAGAAGTTCCAATAACAATTGAGTGGACAGGTCTTATGCACATTAACAATGTCTGGCAAGCAGAGATGGTTACGGGGATGAAAAATGCTCTTATCGGATCATTTGTTATTGTCTTTTTCATGATGGTATTTCTATTTAGAAGCATTCTATGGGGGGCTATTGCCATGTTACCTCTGACCCTAACTATCACCCTCATTTATGGACTAATCGGCTATGCTGGCAAGTTTTACGATATGCCAATTGCTGTACTGTCTTCCCTGACTCTAGGATTATCCATAGACTTTGCCATCCACTTTATTGAACATGCCATGTATTTTAATAAGAAAAACAAAAACTTTCATAAAACCTATGATGAGCTTTTTAATGGTACGGCACAGGCAATATGGAGAAACGTATTAGTAATTGCAATTGGTTTTTCTCCACTGTTTTTTGCAGGACTAGTTCCTTACATAACAGTTGGACTATTCTTTTTCCTTATCATGCTTACTTCTGGTCTTACTACTTTGATCTTAATGCCAGCAGTACTTGTTAAGTTTCATGGTAAGCTTAAAGGCTTCAAGGAGTTTGAAGCTTAACTTATAAAATATATTTATTTAGTAAAAAGGGGGACAAAAAGTCCCTCTTTTTTTTTAATGCATATCAGTCAAATAATCAATCACTACAGGATTAGTAACTATATAAGCTTCAAAACTACCTGATGAACTAGATTTTATCCAACTAAATGGATTACGTTTTGCGACACCAATAAATGTATCGATATGGTTAGTTTTTATTGCTCCACCAGTATCACCAGCGAAGAAATATCCATCATGATACGCTGTCGTACCGTCAGGAAGTTGAACTTCATTTCCACGTGCTGCTGGAATATAAATAACAGTTCCATAAGCAATATGGTTTGGATCAACAGCAATTGTACGAAATGGAATTAACTTATAACTACGTACGCCATCACCAAAGGTTCCATTGGCCTTGCGAAATTTTGTTCTACCTAGGCGGTGGCTAAAAAATGCAGAACAGTTAATATTATAACTACTAGTTGTTCCGGCATAATTATACGTCTCAGTCGTTCCATCTAGTTTTGTAACGTGTACTGACCCTTCCATTGCAGAGTAGCACCAATCCTTACTAGCGAGCTCTGGCCCAATTCTATTATTGTTCATATCACGCATAGGAATTCCACCCTCTATTGCAATTGCCTGATGTAAATAATAGTAAGTTGACCATAATGATTTCTCACTACCAAGCTCACTGCTTATTGGAGCCTCTAGTGGAAAGTACTCACTAATATCATCAGCATCAATAGTTACTTCAACGACACGCACGACTGTTTTTACAACTCGCCCCTGAATATCTTTAAATAAAAATTTAAACTCTGCCTTGCCACCTCGTTGTGAAACAGCAAACGGAAAGGAAAATTGAGCTTCACTCATTAAGGCAACTAACTCTCCATTAAATAAAACTTCAACAGCAGCAACTCCAATTTCAAAACTTCCAGCTAATAAGAACTCTTCACCACTAGTCACTTCTTGACCTGGCAGCGGACTAGCAACATCGACTCCTGGCTCTTGTACTACATGCACTATGTACTCATTAGAAATAACCATTGCCATCTCTTTATTAAATCCTTGCACTTGCAATATGAGTCCATCTCCAAGTTGTGCAGGAGCAATATTAACAGCTCCTTGCCCTTCAATTATCTCTACTGACCACTCTTGTCCACCATCTAATGAAAGTACGATGCTATCAATATTGCTGGATGAACTTATATCAATGCTCTGACTTTGAGCCACATAAAAGACGGCCCCTTGTTTAATGGAGAGAGATATAAAATCTTCCTCTTCTGGCTGACATGCTAAAAAGATAAAACTCATTGTAATAAAAAGCACTACCTTTAAAAAAGGCTGCCCACTGAAATTTTTCATAAATTCCCCTTATGATTTAAATTCTCATAAAAACTTTTCGACTATTTTTAAAAAAATCTGAGCCGAAAGTGGGGAAAAATATAAATTTTGGTGTGATAACCCATGCACCCTCCTTGGTTGAGGCAAAATGTTACCTCCTATGGATTCACCTTAATATTTAGCAAGTTGATGGCCAAAACTTTTAATGTATTTTGAATATGTTAGGTGGCTGCGATAAAAGCGCAAGTCAAAATGTAACCGAGTGTTTTACTTTTTTTTAATTTTTAAAGCTAGGTATTTCACATAGCTTCTCTTTACCTGTGCCGGACTTCAGGATAATTCCTTTTGGTTGTCCATTTACACATTTTACAAATGCTTTATAAGGAACCTGAGTGTAATCCTCTTTAAGACCCAGAATAGGATAGATCTCTTCTTTTTGCCCTTTGGTACAAATCGTATTTACTTTGCTGTTACCACTATAATACAGAATCTGACCGTAGTTCGTATCTTGATTTTTACTTGGTGGACAATACCTCGTCATAACACAGTCTACAGCTTGTTCATCTGTATATTGCACACACTCTTTTTTACGGAGAAATACTTGTAAAGCTTGCATTTTATTATTTTTAATCCATTTCAATTGGCATGAGTTTTCAGCTGTAATTTTTTTTCCATATATTTTTACATCATCGTGATACTTATTTTTGCAAGGGTCAGTCTGCTCAGCAAAAGAACTTGAAGTAATTAAGAAAAAGAAAATAATAAAAACATAATTCATAAGCAACCTATATTTTTGCAAGCTCAACGCCAGTCATTTTTGAAATATTAGTGCATTTACGACCTGGACCATCTTTTGCTGGACGTTGACCAGGCTTATTACTAGACCAAAAGCACAATTTATCACCTTCCATCTTATCAAATACGGCTAAGTGTGCTCCATGAATTACCTTACCTTTACTATTTGTCCTTGGAACCCACTTCATGCGAATTAAATCACCTTTCGCCAATATGCCATTTTTATTAACAGTTTTAACATCACGAGGCTTTAGATTATAAAAGTGCTTTTTAGGGTCATACTCTGGGCCATAAAACTCTTGCATTGCTCCTTGTAAACCTACAGGTTTTTTTCCCTCTTTTAGACTTCCAAATCGACTATACAGAGCACCTCCAAAGCGAAACTTTTTCTTCTTCTTTTCCCAATCAGGTCTGTTTCTAGCTTTTTTTATAAATGCCATATAACTTGCAGTGACACAGTTACTGTCTAAACACCCACTGGGCACACCTGGCTTCACTACTGCAACATCTGCATTAATAATACTATTAATGTTTTTAGAAAGTGATCTGATATTCGAAGATGAAAAACTTGATTTATAAGTTTTATTGCAACTCTTACCCTGCGCCGTAGGAACGGAAGTTAAATAACTAAAAAAATCAGAGTCTACTGCTGCACCATTTGGTCCTGAAGCTCTGGCCTTAGTAGGGCCAGAATTATACTCATTTTTATTTCCACATTCCACACACGTCGGTCCCTCTGCACTACTATTAAGTATTTCTGTAAAATTACCACCATTAAAAGCTGCTTGATCTGACTTAGGGTAGTTTTGAGTTTTTGCAAAAGATTTAAAAACATCTTTTACATCTGATCCACTGTAAGTCTGAGAATGATCAAAGTCAGGAGAATCAACAGAGTCATCAGCGTCATCAGCGTCATCAGTGTGACTGTTATAAGTAAAATGGTCACGATAAGCGGTGCTATCCTCGCAAGAACTTATTAAAATCATAATAAAAATAGAAATGAAGTAAATCTTAAACATGCTAAAACTCCCCTACGTACCTTATCGTAATAATATTATAGAGCTTAAGTATAAAAATTAAGTAATTACCCGGCTAAAAATGGTTCTGCTACATAAAAACAGCCAGTTAGAGTCAACTCTCCCACACTAAATAGTTAAAAGCTATGCCACAAAATATTGCATCTTAAGTATTCTACTTTTTACTTGCACGGCCTTGGTACATAAATGCACCAATTTTTATGGCATCCATATAGAATTTATCAAGTCGATCTATGTTAAATCCTGCTTCTTGAATGAGTTGGTCAATCTGACGATTTAAATTACACCCACCTCCGAACATTTTTTGAATTGGGTTTAGACCATTTTGAAAAAATGCGACTCCTTTATCAGGACTCAAGCCATGTTCTAAAAAGTAGTAGGTCCCGTTTGGTCTCAGTACTCTACGCATCTCTTTGAGAGTTTCTGTCACTCTTGAAATTGTACATAGTGTCCATGTCGTCACTACAAAATCGAGTGAGCCATCTTCCAAAGGAATTAAAACCTCTTGATCATAATACAAAGTTTCCAATGGTAGCCCTAAGCCATCTGCCACGTGCTGTGCTTTATTCAATGACACAGGACATGGTTCAATTCCATAAAGCTTTTCAATTTGATTTGTATAATGTTTAAAATTTAGCCCTGCACCAACTCCTAACTCAAGTCCGACACCACTTAATGAGCTAATAAGTGGTGCTCGTAGATCCTCAAATGCACTGGCAGAACATACATGGTTAACAAGACCCGGAAGTATTTTTGTACTATAAAAACTCAAGTTCTCTCCTACTCAAAGATATTTGAAAGGCCACCTAAAACAGATCCCTCACCTTTGCGTTCTCCACCGACTGATGGTGCCGACTGTAAAATTCGATCAGCAAGCCTAGAAAATGGTAGTGACTGAAGATAAACCGTACCTGTTCCACGTAGAGTTGCTAAAAACATCCCCTCGCCACCAAAAATCATCGACTTTAAATTTCCTGCTCGCTGAATGTCATAATCAATTCCTGAGGAGAAAGCAACAATGCAACCAGTATCGACCTTAATCACTTCACCTTTTAACTCTTTTTTAACTACTGTTCCTCCAGCATGAACAAATGCCATCCCGTCACCTTCAATAGTTTGTAAAATAAATCCTTCACCACCAAAAAAGCCACTGCCAAGTTTTTTATTAAAAGCAATATCCAGTTTAGTGCCAAGTGCTGCACATAAGAATGCATCTTTTTGACATATCATTTTATTGCCATGCTCCGCCATATTAAGTGGCACAATACTTCCAGGATATGGAGCTGCAAATGCAACACGTTTTTTCCCCTGTCCAACATTTGAGAAATGAGTCATAAAAAGTGATTCACCAGTCACCATTCTTTTTCCGGCAGAAAATATTTTTGAAAAAAATGAGTCATCAGTACTTGATCCATCACCCATTTTTGCTTCAAAATTAATTCCATCATCCATCCAGTTCATTGCACCTGCTTCTGCGATAACTGTTTCACGTGGATCAAGTTCAACCTCAACCACCTGCAGATCATTTCCAAGTATCTCGTAATCTAATTCATGACATTTCATAATTAACTCCTTTATAAATTTATAACATTAATCGTAACTCTTTTAACTGTTTTATTTCATCTCGGACATCTGCTGCATCTTCAAAGCGTAGCTCCCGGCTAGCAATTTTCATCTCATCAGCAAGTTCTAAAATTAGTTGATCTATTTGGGTCGTCGATAAATTTTCTATTTTTTTAGGGCCTTGGCTTTTTCTATCCGTAACTGGCCCACGCAGACGATCAATAATTCCTGAAGATATTTTTTTATTAATAGTGGTTGGAGTAATATTATGCTTTTTATTATACTCATGTTGAATTTCACGACGCCTCTGCGTCTCTCCAATCGCCTTCTCCATACTTTTTGTCATTTTATAAGCATAGAGAATAACTCTCCCTTCAGAATTTCTAGATGCACGACCGATGGTTTGAATAAGTGAGCGAGTAGAACGTAAAAAGCCCTCTTTATCTGCATCTAAAATTCCTACCAGTCCAACCTCGGGGAGATCTAAACCTTCACGTAGTAAGTTAATTCCCACTAAAATATCAAATTCTCCTAAACGCAAATCACGTAAAATTTCCACCCTTTCCAGAGTATCTATATCAGAATGCAAATAACGAATACGCATTCCAATGCCTTCATAATATAGGGTTAGCTCTTCTGCTAATTTTTTTGTAAGAGTTGTAATTAAGATTCTCATCCCAAGCTTTATCACTTTTTTACACTCAACCAACATATCATCAACTTGAGTCGCTGCATCTTTGACTTCAATTTTTGGATCTAATAACCCTGTTGGTCTAATCAGTTGCTCAACAAATTCACCTTGAGTTTTACCAAGTTCATAATCGCCTGGAGTGGCTGAAACAAACAATACCTGATCATATTTTTTTTCAAACTCACTAAAATTTAGCGGCCTATTATCTAAAGCACTCGGCAGTCTAAAACCATATTCCACTAAAGTCTCTTTACGTGCCCGATCACCTTTATACATTCCGCCTACCTGCGAAACTGTGATATGTGATTCATCAATCATAAATAGAAAATCATTTTCAAAAAAATCAATTAAGGTCCCAGGGGTTGCTCCAGCATTTGCTCCCGTTAAATGCCTAGAGTAGTTCTCAATTCCACTACAATATCCCATCTCCTCCATCATCTCTAAATCATAAAGAGTACGCTGCTCTAAACGCTGCATCTCTGCAATCTTTCCCAATGATTCCAACTCTTGTAAACGTGCACGCAGATCTATACGAATTGATTTCATTGCTTTTTCTAGCTTATCGGCACTTACTACGTAGTGCGACTTAGGATAGATTGTCACCTTTTTTAAAGTCTCTAAAGTAATCATACGCAATGGATCAATAACTGAAATTGAGTCTACCTCATTATCAAAAAACTCAACACGAATTGCATTCATCCCTTCAGCTGCCGGAAAGACTTCAACTAGATCACCTCTAACTCTGAAAGATCCCCTGGAAAAATCATGATCATCTCTTGTGTATTGAATTGAGATAAGCTCACGAATAAAGTCATCACGCTCTAACTCATCTCCCACAAAAATGGTTGTTCGCAAAGCTTTATACTCTTTAGGTGATCCAATGCCGTAGATACAACTAACGCTCGAAATAACAATAACATCATCACGTTCTAGAAGACTCCTAGTGGCACTGTGGCGCAATTTATCAATTTCATCGTTAATAGAAGCGTCTTTTTCAATATAGACATCACGGCCAGGTACATATGCTTCAGGCTGATAGTAATCATAATAGGAGACAAAATATTCTACTGCATTGTCCGGAAAAAACTCTTTAAACTCAGAGTAGAGCTGAGCAGCGAGAGTCTTGTTATGCGCCAAAATAAGTGTTTTTTTGCCCATTCTCTCAATCACATTTGCCATAGAAAAGGTCTTTCCAGAGCCTGTAACGCCTAGAAGTGTTTGAAATTGTTCACCTTGTTCAAATGACTTTACCATTGTTTCAATTGCCTGCGGCTGATCTCCGCAAGCTGAAAATGGTGCACATAACTTAAATTTAGGCACAGTTCCTCTACTTTTTACACACTAAGTAAATTAAATTGTTCAAAATTAGGATATAGGGTAAAAGATTGAACGAAAAAATAAAAGAAAAATGGACTAAAAATGGTAAAAAAGTTTTTTTTAATCATACTATGTAACTACTGCCTAATGTCACCACTTATGGCAGCAACAGCATTTTACTGTGAAGATACAAATAGTAAGCTGATTTTATACATAGAATCAAACAATGTACTAATTGTTGATCATCAACTAGGTGAAGATCTGATTGAAGTTGTAATGTCCAGTACTATGCATAATAGCAGTCTCTCTTTACGCTGGGAAAATAGTAAACAAGATTTTGAATTAATCCTAAGAATTAATGAATCTGATATAGTTTCAATGGACGGATCACTACAGGCACTTACGCAGCAAAGTAGTAAAATCTCAGGACGAGTAAGTTATCGTGGCGAGACGGGCCAAATAATCTGTGACTTTGGACAGTTTAACTTAGATTAGTAAGACCAGCTAGTTGAACCATCAGGGTTATCTTTCACTGTTATTCCTAGCTCTTTAAAGCGATCTCTTATCTCATCCGCCTTGCCCCAATTTTTATTAGTTCGTGCATCTTTACGCTCTACTAAAAGCTGCTCAACCTCTTCATCTGATATTGTACTATCTCCGGCATTTAGCGCTTTTTTGGCACTCTTTAGAATATTCAGTGTTCCTGCAAAATCATCATATACAAGTCCAGTGGACAACTTAAAAAATGCTAGAAGTTTTTCAACTGCTTCACACTCAAGCAGGCTTAGTTGTTTTTTTCCAGTAAGATACTCACGATTCACATCACGAATAAAACTAAATAGTCGTCCCATTGCTCCAGTAATATTAAAGTCATTGCTCACTTCAGACTTAACATTTTCTAATAGGTCACTCACAACTTTTACCATCTCTTGTGAATCACTCTGAGCTGCTGTTTGATTAGCGATAGAAATATTTTTTATAAAAAGGTGTAGACGCTCAGAATCATTAATTGCCCGTTCAATAACTTCCTCAGTCCACTCCATTTTTGAACGGTAATGTACAGATGTTAAAATTTGACGGAGGACTACTCCCGAATATTTTTCACAAAAATCTCTAATGGTAACAACATTTCCTAATGATTTGCTCATCTTGGTTGAGCCAAAATTTAAAAACTCGTTATGGCACCAATGGTTACAATACTCTTTTCCATTAGCTGCCTCAGACTGGGCGATCTCATTTTCATGATGAGGAAACATTAAATCTACTCCACCATGGTGCAGATCAAAAGTATCGCCTAGAAATTTCTTACTCATCGCGGAACATTCAATGTGCCAGCCGGGACGACCTCTACCCCATGGTGATTCCCACGATGGTTCTCCATCTTTTGCGGGCTTCCATAAAACAAAATCAGCAGGGTGATGCTTTTTCTCATCTACTCCCACACGTTTTCCCATTTCTAAATCTTCTAGTTTTTTCTTAGAAAGTTTTCCGTAGTCTTTAAAACCAGGAACATTATAAAAAACTTCACCAGACTCTTCATAGGCAGCACCTTTACGAATCAGAGTCTCCACCATTTCAATAATCTCATCCATGGTTTCAGAAACCTTAGGAGTATGCGTAGCTGGAAGCATGTTTAGTGCATCCATGTCAGTTTTACACTCTTCAACATATTGTGCAGAGTGAACCAGGGCATCAATCCCACGCTCATTGGCCCGTGCGATAATTTTATCATCTACATCCGTAAAGTTACGTACATAAGTAACGTCATAACCAAGTGCTTGAAAAACTCTATGCATAAGATCACCTACAACAAGTGCACGTGCATTACCAACATGTAAAAAGTCATAAGTAGTTGGTCCACAAGAATAAAACTTAACCTTTCCCTCTTCAAGAGTTTTAAATGGAGTCTTTTTTCTTTTTAAATTATTATATACTTTCATATCAAATGACATAACATTTCCTTTTCTACTTTAACTATTGGGTAATTTTACTCATTTTACTTGAACTCTGCCCTTCAACCAATTCTTTTTTTGCGAACAGGCTACTTAGGAAGTTGGCAAAGCTTCTTTTTCCCTTTTGGGCTCTGAAGTACAATATGCTGAGCTATACCTTTGATACAATTCACATAGACTTTTACGTCTTGATCATCATCCTCACCTATAAGAAAATAATCATCTGATCCATCGCAAAACTTTGATGCTAATTCAGGAAACAATATAACAGGAATACTGCTGGCAGTTAATAATTTGTCTGTTTCACATGTTCTTGCAATCATGCAATCTTGCAACTCGCCACCATCTATTATTGCACAGTACTTACGAAAAATACCAATTTCAACCCCGTGCTCCCCTTTAGCATCCTTCCACTGCAGCCTACAGTTATAACTCTGATCTAACGTTTTCTGTGTAGCCATAGGCTCTTTTTGTCTCGTTTCCTCACAGATGCCTGCCGCGAATACTGCATTAGTACTTAAAAGAAAAAATAATATACTCAAATATTTTATCATAATTTACCAACCGTAATTGTATGCATCAGACTTAAATCTTCACATTTCTCATCCATCTGACCAGGTTTGGGACTGTAGTTACTGGACCAATAACAAAGACATTTTACTTTCTTTTGTGATCTGCCCTTTATATTTAAATTATTTGTAGGAATCTC
>DAOWEO010000144.1 GCA_030638415.1 Bdellovibrionales bacterium
AGCTGCTCAATTAAAGCTTGGCGAATATCTTTTGAGCTAAAAGAATATATAGAGAGGTCTATACTTTTTTGTGCTTTTTTTATTTGAGTTATGACTACTTTTGATAAGCTATCTTCAGGTGAGAAATAGACCTGAGCATTAAGCGATAGTGATAAAAATAGCAGTATTAAAAACTTCATAATGTCTTAATATGATAATTTTGATCTAAAAGACATCCAAGAGCATCGATACTATAAAAGTTATACAATTACTTATTCGCAGATTCCTATAAGAAGTAGCTTATCATTTATAGTAAGTTCATTTTTCACCCAAGTTATTTTTTCTTCTGCAACCAAGGCCTTAACCATTCTAGAAAAAGTTTCAGGAATAGTTCCGATACTATAAGCAATCTCTTTTTTAGATATCTCAATGATGTATTGTTGTTCAATACCATATTTCTCTATAAGAAAGCGTAAAAACCTGGTTCTAACATCTTCGGTTTGGACATGTTTAAGTCTCTGAGTAAGGTAGCGCATACGTTGCATGAGAGAAGTGATAAAGCGATCACGTATTTGAGTATCTTCCAGCAAGACTCTAAATTGATCACGGTGAATGGCCAAAATTTCAGATTTTTTAATGGCCATTGCTGATACTGGATATTTATTGTCTTCAAATATAATAAGTTCAGCAAAAAGTTCACCAGGTTGCACCATTTTAATAGTAACTTCTTTACCGGCATCGTTAGATTTATACAGTTTTACTGCACCATCCAGTAGAAAAAAGAAGCGCTCACCGCTCTCTTGCTCATGAAAAAGCATTTCTCTATTTTTACATTGAAGAATTTTACTATGGGTAACAAGTGTTTGAAGTAGCGTTGTCGGAATATTTTTAAAAAAAGCAACTTGCTTGATTTTATTTAGTAGATGATTATTCATACTATTTCCTTGACTCACTTGTAAAAAGTTTTTATCACCATACATCGTATATATACAATTGTCACTGCAGGAGAGTTTAATGGAAAGACATGGAACAGAAATTTTTGATATTTTAAAAGGTAAAGACTTTTTAACGATTGAGGAAATTGTTAAATTAGCTAAAGCATCTTTTGGAGATGATATTACATTTTACACATGTGGTGCAACTAACCTTAGCCCCGAGGCACTATTAAACTTTTTTATTGAAAATAATAAATTTGAGCATCTTGATGGTAAATACCGCTTTGGTTGTGACAGTGAGTGCACATAGAGTGGAATTATAAAATGAGTGATGATTTTAAACTTGTTTATTGTGATGATGGCAAAGGTGGCAACCTCTTAGATAAAAAAGGGAATGCCAAAAATGGTAAAAAGACCTTTGTCGAAGTGAACCCTAATGATCATTGCTTAAAACTACGCATTGAAAAAAAAGGGCGTGGTGGTAAGACGGTATCTGTTATTGATGAGCTCCCACATAATCCTGAATACTTTAAGACAATTTTAAAAGAGCTGAAACGCTATTGCGGGACAGGTGGAACTCTTAAGGATTCCCAGATTGAGATGCAAGGAGTGCAGCTTGATAAGATAAGAACTTTTTTAGAAAAAAAAGGTTTTAAAGTCAAAGGTAGTTAACTGTTTCTAATATTTGAGATCTAAAATAGGGCTGTCGCTCAGCTTCTTGCGGCGCTTATCATATTCTTGAGTTGTTTTTACAGAAGAGTGGTTTACTTCACGTGCTACTTTATAAATATCTGTACCCATATCTAATAACTGGCTAATAAAGGTTGCCCTCGCAGAGTGGGGGGAAATTTTAAAAGGTAGTGCTATTTTTTTTGCATAAAAATCTAAAATTTCATTAATCGTTTTGGGATTGAGCGGCTTGTTCAGATTATTGGGATTTGCAGGATTTCTGGTAGGTTGGAATAGCCAATCTTGAGGGTGGTGCTTTCGCCCTATGGAATCCATATTCGCTAAGTAGAGCTCGATAGCTTCGACACAGTGTGGATGAAGGAGCTTTTGTCCAACTTTTCCACCTTTGCCGATAAATTCTAACACGTGGTAAGTGTTAAGTTCTTTATAATCACATCTCTTAAGCATGAGTACTTCACTTTTTCGCATACCAGTCATAAAAAATGTTACTAAAAGTGCATTATGTAAAATACCTGATGCGTTATTCAGATCAATTGCGTGAAATATTTGTAATACTTGTTCACCGCTTAGAGCGTTGGTAGGGGTGAGTACTTCACGTCGTGGTCTTTTAATAGAAGATACGGGATTAAACTGGTGAATTCCACTTTCTACTAAATGGTCGAAGTAGCTCGATAGTGCCGCCATTTTTCGTGCTATGGTTTTTGGAGCACAGGGACGTCCCCATCTTCCACCAATTTCTGCTAGCCAGTTGCGGTACTTGATAATGTGCTGTCTTTCTACATCTTCGATCAGAGTGATTTCTTCAAAATGGATAGACATGAAAGATGTAAATTTTTCTATATCAATACGATAGGATTTTCTCGTACAGTGTGAGGGGAAATTTTCAAAAAATTCGTCGCGAATAACTTTTATATCCATTTATATATTTTAGCTTATTTTGAGTAATATATTTTAAGTGGAATTTTTTTCTGTTTTGGCATCTGCTTTGCTTTAGAAGCAGAAGTAATTAAAAACAACAGGAGAAAAGATGAAAAAATTAAGTCTATTAACAATGTCACTGCAGTCGCTACTGCTGCTGACAGGTTGTAATGAGAATAGTAGTAACTTTGTTTCAAGTGTGAAACAACCGCGTTCTGAAATCAGAACAACTAGAGAGATAAATCCAGATTTTTCACAGTTTATGGTAGATGACTCTACTATAAAACCAGAGCAGTTAAGACATCTGACAAAAATTGCACCAACAAAAAGTAGTAGTGACCTGACCTATGTGTCTACTGAACGCAGTTATGATCCATCAGTGACTTTTTATAATGGTATGAGTCTTGGTGAAAATGGGGCTGCTACTGTTTTTATCTCGGGTAAACATTTAGTAATTGAGAAAAACCACCCCCAACGAATTTTAGAAAAGCTTGAGAACCGTTTTAATATTAAAAAGGTTGTATTTGAAGCTGAAACGATCGAGCTACGTGGAACTTTAGCCGTTCCAGGGGCAACTATTGAAATGCGAACAGAGCATTTGCAAATTGGAAAAAATGGAAAAATTGTCACTACGCCAATGTCTAATTTACTCTACCCTCAGCAATTCGCTGCTGGCCACGCTGGTCAAAAAGGTGGAGATCTCTTTCTGTTTATTGAAAAGCTAACTTTGCCAACTAACCCAACTGTTATATTCACATTAGATGGAGCGAAGGGACAAAGAGGTGGAGTTGGGAAAAATGGTTTGATTGGTAAAAGTGTAAAGACAATTAGTGGATCTTTAATTTATGAACAGTCGTATAGACGTGAATGTAATAGGGAGAGTGGAAGACCAATCTGTCATAATCGCGGAGGATCTCGTGGGGTTGCAATATGGCCAACAAACGGAACTAATGCAATTGCTGGTGGTATGCCTGGAATTGGTGGAGCTGGAGGAGATATTTACTCTTCTTTAGCCATAAGTAGTAACTTGTTCTCCATGAGTGGTGGGCTAAGTGGAGATCTGCCAGAAAAAAGTATTGGTGGAGCCGCTGGAAATCCTAAGCGAGGTATACACCGAATAGATGGACGAGTAACAACCAGAACAACATTAAAAGGGGCTGATGCTCAAGTTGTACTTAATGGAAGTAATGTTGGAAGCGTTGGAACACTCGTTGTTAAGGCTGATATGGGTGAATGGTTAGGAGTGCGTTCTTTGAAAGAGATGAATAAATTTGCAGAAGACCTCTATATTGCAAATAATTTTCTAGGGGCTCAGGCTAGTTTTCAAAAAAATTCTAAATTAATTAGTAACTCGAAAAATAGTACTAACTTTGCTGCTGAAAAACTTCATGCAGTAACTTCTTTGTATCAGCTTACAAATCACTTGGATTTTTATGGACATAGTGCCACGTGGACTCCTGCTTTATCTTTAGAGACAAATTATAGAGTATTTACAAGTGATAAAGAATCTTTGCTTAAGACCCTATATTTAACTTATTGGTTGTCACATACAAAAAATTCATTAGTTGATAAGTATTCTGCTTTAAAGCAGTTAGCTCATCTTAAACAGGTGAAATTTACGAAGTCGCAAACAAAGTTAAATAAAATTACAATGACTTTACCCGAGTTGCAGCATGATATTGCTGAAGTAACTTTACGTGAGAAACGTATTGGAGCGGAGCTAATAGAGATAGAGAATCAGATAAAAGCAGAGGCACAAAATGAGCTAAAAACTTCAGGACTATTAAAAGCGGTACGTGCTTTAGGAGCGATTGCAACAGTCATTCCAGCAGGACAGCCTGTGCTAGGTGCGATTGGATCTGGAATTTCTATAATTAGTAGTGCTATTGAGGGCGATTCTCCTGTGTCGACAATTTTATCAGCAGGACCAGGTCTGTATGACTCTTTTAAAGGAGATGCATTTGAGCGTTCAGCTCGTGATTGGAATAAAAAATGGGGCGCTGTAAACTTGAGTAATTTGAACAATGCACAAACAACACAGGAAAAACTTAAGTATGCAAGTGATGTTATTAAATTTTCTACGCCAATTATTAAAGAGTTAGATATTCAGATTGAACTGCTGTCTACTAACGAAGTACCGCGTAGTGAGTTAGATAAAAAAATGAATGAAATAAAAAAGTCTCATCCACGTTTTAATTCGCTA
>DAOWEO010000046.1 GCA_030638415.1 Bdellovibrionales bacterium
ATACCTTTTTTTGCAACCTCTTTTGACAGAGATTTTGCCATGGCAATCTGTCCTGCCTTAGATGCTGCATAGTTCGCTTGACCAGAGATTCCAAGAGCTCCACCAATTGAGCTGATATTGATAATGCGGCCATAACGTTTACCTAAAAATATTGGAATAATATGTTTAGACATTAAAAAAGTTCCTTTAAGATTTACATCCAGAACCTGATCCCATTCATCATCACTCATTGTTGCTACTATAGCATCTCGTCTAATTCCAGAGTTATTAACTAAGACGTCAATAGAGTCGTAACTATTTTCTATATATTCAAAAAATTGTTTCACTTCTTGTGATTTTGAGACATCAAACTTTCTAATATCTAGCTTATCTTCAAACTGCTCATTCTCTTTTTTAAAATTTTCAGCGGCACTATCGTTTCCAGCATAAGTGACAATAACTTGTGCACCACTTTCTAAAAAAGCTTGCGCAATCCCACGACCAATCCCACGAGTTCCGCCAGTAATAATAACTTTTTGACCATCAAATGAGCTCATTATGCTCTCCTTAAATTTAAGAATCTAAATATTCGTTTATTGCATGTGCTTGGATAACTCCATAGTTTGCAGCACCTAGCCATCCTGACATAATAATTCCCACTGAGCCAGCATGAAAAAGACCTGGCAGCTCTTTATGAAGGTTCATACTTACATCTAGTCCTTCAAATTTTGTACCAAAAGATGATCCTTTCCAATGTCCGGTATAACGCTTAAATGTTTTTGGGCTGGCAGCTTCGAGATAGTCAATTTTATCTCTAACTCCTGGAATTAGTTTTTCGAGTGCTAAAAGAGCAGTTTCAATTAGGTACTCTTTACGTTGTTTATATTCTTCTTTAGTTAGGTTTTCCCAATCTTCATAGCGAGCATTTGAAGAGGCAACAATGGTATATTTTCCTTTGCGTGCAGGGCGAATATGTGGATAGTAGACCGAGAATGTTTGGCTGGTTACCTCTTTTGAGAGAATTTTATCAGTATTAAATAGATCTGCTTCAGAGTAGAAAACCAGATCACCAATTTCTGGAATGGTTTCACCATCTTTAATTCCCATGTATACCTGACAGCTACTAGTATTTATTCTTACATCTTTTGCTTTTTTAACAAATTCTTCTGAAAAATGTTTTTCACCTGTTAGGTCGAAAATAGTACCTAAAAGGTTTGAGTTTGAAAGTACGGAGGCCGTTTTAACATGTTCGCCATTAATAACTACAGCAGTTGTCTTGCCGTCATCGATAATAATCTTATCTACCTTAGCCGAAAGTTTAATATCAACACCATTTTTTATGAGTTCCTCTTCCATTTTTCCAATAAGAATGTCTGTTCCGCCTTCAAAAGTGTATACGCCTTTATTGAAAAAATTAGAAAAGACAATGCCATATGCAATTGCTGGGTCTTCAAGGGTTGATCCATTGGCATAGGTAATGGGTTCTAAAAGAAGACGTTTAATATCTTCACGTTCAGGGAAAAAACTTTCAAAAAGCTCTCCAATCGTCAAATCTTTATCATCATAGAAGTTCATATTTTCTAAGCGGGTAAAGAATTTCTGAGCGTGGTCAGCATCAATTTTAAATTTATCTATAAGGATGCTTGTGAAATTCTCCTTAGTGAAGTCAGTTGTAATATCAAATTGAGGATTAACGTAGCGAATATTTTTTAGTTGAAAGATGGAAGAGGCGATGTCCTTATTCCAATACTTTTTGCAGGTCTTAATCATTCCTACTGGAAAGCCATGGAGAGAGACGTCAAAAACATGTTTTTGCCCTTTCCGGTGAAACCAAGTGGCGTATCCACCTAATTTAAAATGAGATTCCAAAAGAAGCACCTGTTTGCCGTCTTTTCCCAGTTTATTTGCCGCAGTCATTCCTGCCAGGCCACTTCCAATAACAACTACATCATACTCCTTAGTAATAGGAGATTTTCTATCTATTTTCATCAAACCCTCAGTGAAAAGCATTAAATTTGTTGGACATTACCGTTTTAACTAACTAATATCAAACTCAATTTTTCAAATATTACATATTAGTAATATTTAAAGCAAGGACTTTGTTTGAAAAGTATAGAAGGCATAATCTCTAAAGAGTTACTGACTGAGATCTCTAATTTTGAGTCTTTTTTTGAGGCAGCTGGATTCAAGAGAATTTATGGAGCGATTTATGGTCTGCTAGTCTTAGCTCCACGCTCACTCTCTTCTGATGAAATTGAGGAGATCTTAGGGATTTCGCAAAGTGCTGTTTCGCAAGCAAGTAAAATCTTAATCCACTTTGGTGCAATTACAATGTGCGGAAGTAGCATACCTCGGCAGCGTCTCTATTCAGCCAAGGATAATAGTTTAACTGTTGTTGCTTCTATTATTAAAAAGAGAGAGCAGCAGCATATTGAAGACTTTAAGCGAATGTCTGAAAGAGTAATTAATACTTTAAAAGAAGAGGGTATTGCACAAGATGATATTAGATTTCAACGAATTGAATCAATTGGAACTACATGTTCAATTGCACGGTCTTTGATTGAGTTTATTGTCAGACTAGGGGATGAACGTCTTGGCAATCGTTATCAAGATTTGGCAAAAAAATTACCAGTAATTTTAGATACCTTAGTTCAAGGTAGAGAGTCGCTAAATATTATTACAAATAATTTGGCAGATAAGTTTAAAACTACATTATTTAAAAATATCGGGGGACTAAAATGAGTCGTGTTGTTATTACAGGGGTAGGGCTTACCTCTCCAAATGGAAATAACCTTTCAGAGTTTAGAAAAGCGCTACTAACGAATAAGTCTGGTATTACCCACGAAGAGATTCGCCATGTGGGAAAAGTTGCAGCAGGAGTTTGTGACTTTGATGAATTTAAATATCAAAAAAAGAAAACTAGAAAACGTGGAACGCGAGCTGGATCAACAGCAATCTATTGTGCTCACGAAGCAGTGATTGATTCTGGATTAGATTTTAATGAGGCAGACAAGAGCCGCATGGGTGTTTACCTTGGGATTACAGAGCATGGAAATGTAGAAACTGAACAAGAGATTCATGACCTTTACAATGACCATGAGATGGATGTGACGCTTTGGTCTCATCACCATAATCCAAGAACGGTCTCTAATGCTCCTGCTGGTGAGGTTGCTCTTAATATGAAAATAACTGGTCCTGCTTATACTATTGGTGCTGCCTGTGCTGGTGGAAACATGGGGCTTATTCAGGCATACCAAATGCTTATGCTTGGTGATGTGGACTTTGCTCTTGCGGGTGGGATCTCTGAAAGTGTGAGAACTTTTGGAATATTTGCTGCTTTTGATAGTCAGGGAGCACTTGGAAAGCATGATAATCCTGAGCTTGCTTCAAGGCCTCTAGATGAGAATCGTAATGGCATTGTTATCTCTGAAGGTGGAGCCATTTTTACTCTTGAAAGATTGGAAGATGCTGAAAAAAGAGGGGCAAAAATTTACGGTGAGATTACTGGATATCATACTAATAGTGATGCCACTGATTTTGTACTCCCAAATTCTGAAAGGCAAATTCAATGTATGCAGGCTGCACTTAAAAGAGCAAAGCTAGATTTTAAGGATATTGATCTTGTAAATATGCATGCAACTGGAACTCCTTCTGGTGACACTATTGAGTGTGAAGCAGTAAGCAGTGTTTTTGGTTACTCTGAAAATACTTATATAAATTGCACGAAAGGATTTATCGGCCATACGATGGGAGCTGCTGGAGCGCTAGAATTAGCTGGAAACCTTCCAAGCTTTGAAGATGGAGTTATTCATCCTTGTAAAAAAATTGAAAATCTTGATCCAAAGTGTAGTCTTAAAAATCTAGTAAATGGAGAGCCTCTGAAAAAAGAGGTAAATAATATTCTGAATAACTCTTTTGGGATGTTGGGAATTAACTCTGCACTTATAGTTTCAAAATATATTAAATAGTAAAAAGTTAGGGAGATAGCAATGACAGAAGTAGAAGTAAAAGATGCAATTGTTAAAATTATTGCAGATGTTGCAATGGATGAAGATGTAACTAGTATTGATGCATCAGCATCATTAAGAGATGAGCTTGATCTGGATTCAATGGATTTTTTAGATATTGTAATGGAGCTTAAAAAGCGTCATAAAATTACAGTTCCTCAAGAAGAGTACTCAGAGCTTGCTACACTTGATAGCTGCGTTAAGTATCTAACTCCTAAGTTTCAGTAGGACCTGGTTACAGTGCAACAAAAAAAGTTTGATGTTATCATCATCGGTGCCGGACTTTCTGGTATTGCCGCAGGTATTCGCTTGGCAATGTTTGATAAAAAGGTATGTATCCTAGAGAAACACTCCATTCCAGGAGGACTCAACTCTTATTATAAAAGAGGCAAGCGTCTTTTAGATGTCGGCTTGCATGCCATGACAAATTTTGCGCCACAAGGAAGTCGAGGAAAACCTCTTACTAAACTTTTAAAGCAACTGCGTATTCCTTATGGTGATTTTGCATTGGCACCGCAAAATTATTCTAAAATTGTTTTTGCTGATAGTACTTTGAAGTTTTCAAACGAGTTAGAACTATTAAAGGAACAAATTAATACTCAGTTCCCAGATCAAGTTGATGGATTTAACCGATTGATTACTATGATTGGTGAATTTAATGAGACTGCTTTAGATAACGAGTATCAGTCAGCTAAAGAGGTAGTATCAAATTATATTAGCAATGATATTTTAAAAGAGATGATATTTTTTCCTCTGCTGATCTATGGAAGTGCTTGGGAGAATGATATGGATTTTTCTCAATTTGCCATTATGTTTAAAAGTATCTTTCTAGAAGGGTTTTCGAGACCTGTCGGTGGGGTTCGTACTATTTTAGATCTTTTAATGAAAAAGTTTTCAAATCTTGGTGGCATCGTTGAATATCGTAGTGGTGTAGAGCAAGTTCTTTCAAAAAATGGAAAAGCCTGTGGGGTTAAGCTTGAGAGTGGAGATACTATTTTAGCAAGTACTGTTCTCTCTTCTATTGGTAATCCTGAAACGATGAAACTTATTGAGTCACAAAGTGAGCCAGCTGCAAGGTCTGGTTCGATGAGTTTTACCGAGACCATTATGACTTATGGCCAAAGACCAAAAGATTTTGGAGAAGAGGCTGCAATTGTTTTTTATAATGATAGTAATATTTATGACTATCGATGTCCTGACTCTCTGTATGATAAAAAAAGTGCTGTGATATGCTTTTCTAATAATTTTGCCGTGGATGACTTTGATGAGGGTATTGTGAGAATGACCAATATCGCAAACTATAGTCAATGGAAGAACCTTTCAAAAGAAGATTACAAAAAAAATAAAGAGCTGGTTTTAAGTGATGCTAAAGCTTTGCTTAAATCATATTCTCCCTCATTTGCAGATGATCATAACTTTAGTGACGTCTTTACTCCACTGACTGTTGAGAAGTTTACCTCACGTATTGGCGGAGCTGTATATGGAAGTCCAGATAAACTGCGAACTGGTGAAACCGAACTTGATAGTCTTTATGTTTGTGGAACTGATCAAGGATTTTTAGGAATTGTAGGAGCTATGCTCAGTGGAATTTCGATGGCCAATTTACACGTTCTCTCTAAAAATTAGTAGGAAATAACATGTTGTTTAACTCTGTCTACATTGAATCATTTGCTCACTACCTACCAGAAAAAATCATTACTTCTGA
Source organism: Bdellovibrionales bacterium (assembly GCA_030638415.1). Taxonomy (GTDB): domain Bacteria; phylum Bdellovibrionota; class Bacteriovoracia; order Bacteriovoracales; family Bacteriovoracaceae; genus DAOWEO01. The sequence continues at coordinate 5,692 of DAOWEO010000046.1, forward strand.
CGACCTGGAAAAACGTCTAGCTCCCTTGTATGAGCGTATAAAACTTCCTGCTGGAAGATTAGAACTGATGACCGGAATTAGAGAGCGTCGAATGTGGGATGTCGGAACAAGGCCTAGCCTTCTTTCAAGTAAAGCGGCAGAGAAGGCATTAGATCGATCCAACATAAAAAAAGAACAGGTTGAAATTTTAATTCATGCCTCAGTATGTCGTGACTTTTTAGAGCCGGCAACAGCTTCAGTAGTTCACCACCATCTGGGACTTTCTCCAAAATGTATGATTATGGATGTCTCTAATGCTTGTCTTGGAGTACTTAGTTCATTTATTCTTGTGGCGAATATGATTGAGTCTGGTGCAATAAAATGTGGAATGATTGTTTCGGGTGAAAATGCAGCACCTCTTTTAGAAGAGACTGTAAATTTCTTTTTAAATGATGAGTCTATCAATAGAAAGAGTATAAAAAAGTATTTTGCAAACCTAACAATAGGCTCTGCTGCAGTTGGATATATTCTTACTCATAAAGATCTTGCTCCGGAAGGACATAAAATTATTGGTGGTGCGTCGATGACTAAATCAGATGCATTTAAGCTCTGCCAAGGTGATGGGAGTAAAGATTCACTGATGATGGAAACAGAATCAGAAGAGCTACTTCATGCTGGAATAGAGCTTGCCATTGATACGTGGGATGAGACAAAAAATATTTTAGAGTGGGATAACGATACGCCAGATTGGATTATTACCCATCAGGTTGGCAAAGCTCATGAACAGATTACTTTTGATAAGCTTAATATCTCTTTAGATAAAGCTTTTTCAAACTACCAGACACTTGGAAACACTGGGTCAGCGGCACTACCTTCAGCCCTTTCTCAGTTACATGATACAGATAAAATTAAAAAAGGTGACTTGGTTGCACTGCTTGGAATAGGTAGTGGACTAAGCTCAACAATGCTGGGAGTTCAGTGGTGAATCTAGAATCAGAATCATTTAAAAAGCACTATCCATTTAGTCAAAATAGCCTGGTGCTAGAAAGTGGCCATACAATGAACTATGTTGATGAAGGCGAGGGCGATCCCATTGTTATGGTTCACGGAAACCCAACGTGGTCATTTTATTATCGTCAGCTGATAAATGAGTTTAAGGCAAAATACAGAGTAGTTGTTCCTGATCATATTGGATGTGGGCTCTCCGAAAAGCCTCAGAAATACAGTTATACATTAGAAAATCATGTTAAAAACTTAAATGCTCTTGTAAAAAAATTAGATCTTAAAAATATTACTTTGATCGTTCATGATTGGGGTGGTGCAATTGGAATGGGACATGCCGTTACCGATCCTAGTAACATTAAAAAAATTGTTATATTAAATTCAGCGGCTTTTCTTTCACAATCGATTCCTCCAAGTATTAATCTTTGCAAATTACCTGTTGTGGGAGAGTTTATAGTCAGGCAGTTTAATGCTTTTGCTTATCCTGCTACATTTATGGCCGTTGAAAAGAGCCTTCCTCAAGAGATTAAAGAGGGATTTCTTCTTCCTTATGGAAACTATCATGACCGCGTTGCAGTTTCTAACTTTGTAAAAGATATTCCAATGAATGAAGATCACAAAACTTATCCCGTATTAAAGGGAATTGAAGAGAGCTTAAATAATCTAAAGTGTCCTAAACTAGTTATTTGGGGAGGGAAAGATTTTTGCTTTCATGATGAATTTTATAATCGCTGGCTTGAAATATATCCTGATGCACAAAAGTTATATCTTCAAGAGGCAGGTCACTATCTTCTTGAAGATGCAATTGAAGATATTATTCCAAGGTTGAATGAGTTTATTAACTAGGAAGTAGTTGTTATGAATATTACAAATGAACTTAAAAAAGTTGCTAAGCTTTATCCTGAAAAAATTGCTATTAAATTTCCAATTCGCAAGTCAGCAGGAAAGTATTCTTATGATGAATTAAGCTTTAAGCAGCTTGACCTTATGGTGGATATTTATGCCGCCTCTTTTGAAGATATGGGAATTAAAAAAGGTGCTAAGACAATTCTATTTGTAAAACCTTGCCTTGAATTTACAGCACTAGTTTTTGCACTTTTTAAAGTAGGGGCGATTCCTGTTTTGATTGACCCCGGTATGGGGAGAAAAAATCTATTGGCCGCTGTGAAATCAGTTAAGCCAGAGGCGATGGTTGCTGTTCCTATTGTTCATCTTCTGCGAATATTTTTTTGGCGTCCATTTCGTACTATTAAATACTCTGTAATTACTGGTTGGTTTAAATTTGGTTTTATGAAAACGACCAGTAGCCTTTTTAAAAAGCGGTTGCCCATTACTGAGGTGCGAGAGCTGGATCCTGATGAGACCTGTGCAATATTGTTTACTTCAGGTGGAACAGGAATTCCGAAAGGAGTTCTCTATACTCATAAGATTTTTCAGACCCAGACTAAAATTTTAAAAGAGCTATTTAACCTATCTCCAGAGGAGACAGATCTTCCTGGCTTTCCTCTTTTTTCTCTCTTTACTGTGACGATGGGAATGACAAGTTGTATCCCTGATATGAATCCAGCAAAACCATCTCAGGCTGATCCTAAAAAATTGACGCAAAATATTTCAGATGTTGAGGCGACTTTTGTTGCAGGCTCACCAGCAATTTGGGAGAGGGTTGCTGATTATTGCCTTGAACACAAGATGACTCTACCATCTGTAAAGTACCTTGTTATGTTTGGAGCTCCTGTTTCAAATTCACTGCATAAAAAATTTAGTCAAATTTTAACCAATGGTGACACTTATACTCCTTACGGTGCAACTGAATCACTACCTGTTGCAAATATTTCTGGATCATATGTGTTAGAGCATACTGCGAGTGCAACAGATGAAGGTAAAGGGACATGTGTTGGCCAACCAGTTCCAGGGATAAAAGTAAAAATTATTACTATTTCTGATGAGCCTATTTTAGAGTTTGATTCATCGATTGAAAAAAGTACTTTCGAAATTGGTGAAATTATTGTGAGTGGTGACGTCGTTACTAAAGAGTATCTTCATATGGAAGAGGAGACTAAAAAGTCTAAAATTTATAATAGGGCAAATGGTGAGTTTTGGCATCGTATAGGAGATCTTGGTTATTTCGATGATCTTGGGAATCTCTGGTTTTGTGGTAGAAAAACCCACCGAGTATATTTTCAAGATCAACTTCTCTGCTCTGTTCAGTGTGAGGCGATATTTAATAAAAACCCAATTGTTAGAAAGTCCGCTCTAGTTGGACCTCTGGGGAAAGATAAGAGTGTTAAGCCTACAATTGTAATTGAGCTTGAAAAAGGAACCCATTTTGATCGCAAAGTTATCACTGAGGAACTTTTAGAGGCATCAAAACAATATCCTCATACTGATAGCATTAAGTGTGTTGAGTTTTATGATAAATTCCCTGTTGATGTGAGACATAATATTAAAATTGATCGGATTAAATTAAAGAAAATTATGCAAGAGAGAATGGATATAATATGAAAATAGTTGTTACAGGTGCAGGGGGTTTTTTAGGCCTCTATATTACCAAGATGCTTTTAGCTGAAGGGCATACTGTTACAAATTTTTCCAGATCGACTCATGCTTGCCTCGATGAAATTGGTGTAGATACTATTCAAGGAGATGTTGCAAATATTGATGATGTGAGGATTGCTCTTGAAGGTCAAGAAGCTGTTTTCCATGTTGCTTCAAAAATTGGGATGTGGGGAAAATGGGAAGATTTTGAAAGTATAAATATCGGTGGAGTTAAAAATATAATTGAGTGTTGTAAAGAATTTGGTATTCAACGTTTAGTCTACACAAGTACTCCTAGTGTTGCATTTGGCAAAAAAGAGTTATGTGGCGTTGATGAGATGACACCAATTCCTAGAAGGCATCTTAATTTCTATGCAAAGAGCAAGGCTAAGGCTGAGGCACTTGTACTAAAGGCTAATAATTCAAAAGATTTTTTAACTGTTTCTTTAAGGCCCCATCTTATTTTTGGACCTGGAGACACTAACCTTATTCCAACAGTTGTGGAGTCTGCAAAAAGTGGACGACTAATGATTGTCGGAGATGGAACTAACCTGGTTGATGTTATCTATGTTGAAAATGCAGCGGATGCTCATATCAAAGCTTTTAATGCTTTAACTGCTGGAAGTGCAGTTTGCGGGAAAGCCTATTTTTTGGGACAAGATAAGCCCGTTGTATTGTGGGATTTTATTAATGATATCTTAGAGCGAAGTGGTGTTGATAAGATTGAAAAATACGTTTCTATTAAAGCTGCTTATTCTATTGGTGCAGTCTTAGAAAGTGGTTATGCTTTTTTAGGTAAGCGAGATCGCGATCCTCCAATGACTCGTTTTCTAGCTTTGCAGTTAGGTAAGTCTCACTACTTTTCTCATGAAAATGCCAAACGAGATTTTGGTTATAAAGCCACCGTGTCCACTGCGGATGGAGTGGATAGACTCTTTTCTGATTCATAATTGGAATATCTACCTTTTTAATTTTGTTTATCTTTGATTAAATTATTTTTTGCTATACAACCTTTTTTCTATGGAGGTTTTATGACACAAAAGAAGAAACTAGCTGAGATCGCCAATATTATCTATATAGTTAGAGAACAGAAAGTGATGCTTGATCGAGAGTTGGCAGAGCTTTATGGAGTTGAGGTGAAAGTACTAAATCAGGCAGTAAAAAGGAATATTCATCGGTTTCCAGTGATTTTATGTTTAGACTAGATTCCAGTGAGTTATCTCCCCTATGGTCACAAAATGTGACCATAGGGGAGATAACCTCTTCTAATTACATGAAGCGAAATTTCCCTTATGTATTTACGGAGGCTGGTGCTTTTGCTCTTTCTTTTATTTTGAAATCTGATCAAGCTTCAGAAATGGGACTTTTTATTATTAGAGCTTTTACTCATCTAAGACGCTTTGTCTTAAAAAATGAAAACCTCATGATGGAGCTAAAAAATAATGATCAACTATCGAAAACTTTCTCTAATTTTGAAAAGAG
>DAOWEO010000152.1 GCA_030638415.1 Bdellovibrionales bacterium
CCATAAATAAGTTTGTTTCACTTAAGCACTCTCCTGCAACGTACCACTACTTTGCACGTGATTCATTTAAATATCTTAAAATAATTAACTACCAAACAGATTCATTTAGTATGATCGAGCAGCACTACCTAGAGAGAGCAGTACCACTCAGCATACTTGGTTGGCTTAGTAGAACTATAGATATTGACTCCCAAAAAGTAGTATATTTTGTTACAATTGTTACAATTTTTTTACTGATGATTATACTAAAAAAAATCATGGATCTCTTTAATTTACATATTCATATTCAATATTTTTTTATTTTAGTAACACTTTGGAATGGATATGCCTTTCGCTATTATCTCGCCTTCCCTTATATGTTTTTAGATCTTTTGTTTATGTTGTCTGTGACTACTTATATTTTTTATGAGCTTAGACCTCACAAACTAAATTATGAAATAGTTAAAATGCTACTACTAATTTTTGCCCTACTATCTAAGCAAACAACACTATTTATAATTCCAGTAATAATCTTTTTTGCCTGGTCTAATAGAAGATATATTTTTGCACTATCTTCAATAGCATTACTACTGCTAACATATTTTGGACTTCACACCTTTGCATCGTCATACTCTAGTTTAGGACAACATCAGATGCATGCTATTGGATTATTTACCTATCTTTTGTCAGATGGTATGCAAGTGTTAGTACTCCTCAAGCTTATACTTGGTGTCATAATTCCTTCTGTTTTTCCAATTCTTATTTTCTTCGGCAGTACTCTATTATGTCGAGACAGAAAAACATTTAACTCACACCAAGAGTATGGACTATTTCTTATTGCTTTGGGAATGATGCTGCAACCTATTCTAGCAGGCCCTGAATATACTCAGGGTGCAGCAACGAGACTTGGAGTGCTAGCACTCATTCCATGGACTATTTTATCCTTAGCTGCTACCTATAAATTGAGCTTCCGTAAAGTGCCACGTTATAAAGTATTTTTAGCAATAATATTACTTCAAGTATTATCCCTGCATTCTGTATTTTTGAGAGGTAGTATTCTGCAATTTAAGTACCCAACTTTTGCGATTATATTTATTAGTACATCCATACTCTTGTCCTATGGATTTTTGAGCAACTTTTCAAAAGTTACAAATTCTCAAAGCCTAAGCAAATTGACACAAAAAGATGGCTAAAACCTTATGCTAAGTATAATAATACTACCTTCTCGGTGTACTTGTTTTAGTGGAAAAACAACTAGTTAAATACCATGTCTTTCTACTTACATCGGAATTTTATAACAAGTAGTGTTTTTTTTTAAATGGAGTTATCATTAATAGATATTTAAGTACCTTAAATAGTTAAGTTTTATAATTTACTTTTTGTACCACAAGAGGAAATGAACAGGGGTTTTATAATGAAAAGTGAAAAAGGTCTATCACATACAATTAGCAGCATGGGGTTTGCTCTACTTGAAGTTATGATTGCAGTCTCAATCCTTGCTGTAATAAGTCAAGGTGTCATGACCCTCATGAAAAATACCTCTAAGTCAGCAAAAAATTTAGAACAGAATTTTGAGATTAATAATATTATGGTTCAAGTTGCCACCACTCTTAGAAGTGAAAGTAACTGTTCTATACTATTTAATAGTTTATACACCTCCTCATCCTCGCTGGTAGACCTTAGTGGTACTGGAACCCTTAGTTCAGTAAATGGTCTTGTTCCTGATATTAGACGCTTTTCTCAAGATTTATCCGCATCATTCCCTCTTTTATTAAAAGATACTGACTATGGTTCAGGACAAGGGCGTGTCAAGTACCTTGGTTCACAGTTTATCGTTAATCCTGATCCAGCAGCTGTTACGCCTATAGGCTTTACAGCTGCAGGGATAAGTTTTCAAACACGTTCTGCAGTGTTAGAATTAAAGTTTGAACGTCTCGGCACAGCAGGGTCATCTTTTGGCTCAAAGCAGCTTGTTCGTAGACTACCCATTTTTACAGTTGAGAACGCTGGAAATACTCTAATTTTAAAATGCTTTTCAGAAGCAAGTATGTACTCTGAAGAGATTTGCAATACCTTAAATGGAGTTTATGACGCAGGTGAAAATCAGTGTCGAAATTTAAAAATAGAACAGCTCATCGACCCTCTCGCAATTCCCGCCGAAACAACTTCATTTACCAGTCTGGGAAATCTGCGTGTAGGAACAGATTTGCGTCCTGGCGCTCCTGGAGTACCAGGAAATCTTCTGGTTGATGGCAACTCCGAAATGACCGGAACACTACTCGTCAATAATACTGTCACAATTACGCCTATTCTTGCATCAAATCCTCTTGCTCTAACAGTTACCGGTCAAACCGATATTACAGGAAAAACAACTATAGATAGTGATACAGGGACAGTCCTCACTCTTGACGGAACAGCAACCACTCTTGTTGGAGGCACTGTGGCAGTTAATACCACTGGTACCGTAATAATTACATCAATAGGTGATACAACGATAGATGCACCCACAACGAGAGTTACAGAAATACTAGAGGTAGGAGACAGAATCTATCAAAGAGGTATGCATAATGAACTGGGAAATGGATTTGTAACGGGAGATAATGGACTTGTAGCAACAGTTAACTATGTTAGACGTATTCTAACAGGTAATTTAAGCCAAGATGCTGAAACAGAAATTCTCAGTCATCTTTTAGATAATGCAAGTAATACAAATGCAAACGATTATGGCAGCCTACTTGATCAGATGGTTAATGACATGGCACAAGCATGTCCTGCAGGAGAGATGGCCTATAATTTTAATACTGGTACTAATAAATTACTATGCAGAGATGTAATTACAACTCCACGAGAATGTGGTCCGGGAGGAGCTATATATAAAATCAACAGTAATGGAAGTTCTGACTGCCGCTGGGAGTGTGGAAATACAGCATATGTGGTAACCGTATCTAGTTCAAAATGGTCAAGTGAGAGCACAAGAAAAGCATGTATTCCATAGTAAAAGGTAGTTATTAAAAAAAATATATCAATAACTGTTATCTTCGTATTATTAAGTTTAATTACTTTCTATCCCGCATTGTTAGGAGAGGCGATATGGGATGACTATACGTTAATATTTAATAGTGAAGTCCTTCCGAGATATAAAACGTTACTAGTGTATCAATGGCCTCTATTTCGTTATACTATTCTTGCAGAAATCAAACTTTTTAGTAATAATTTTTTACTCTACCATCTATTTAATATTACTATTCACCTTATAAATGGGTGGCTCTTTACCAAGCTACTTAAAAAGCTCAAAGTAAAATATACATATCCCCTTGTACTACTTTTTCTCTTTCATCCTGTCAATATTGAGTCTATTCTCTGGATTAACCAAATAAAAACACTCTTAGCATTTACTTTTTTCATGATATTTTTTAATAGTATGATGGACTATATAAAATCACCGTCTCGCCATAAAAGCACTATTGCGCTACTATCCTACCTAATATCAATACTATTTAAATCATCAGCTATAATCTCTCCTCTTATTTTTAGTGCATGTATCTACAAGGCCATCAAAACAAAACAAGAGGGTTCACTCCTGTTTATTATACAGTTTTTACTAGGTGCCTCACTTCTTTCAATCTTCTTAGTACGAAGTCTGAGTATCGCACCTATTAATACAGAGAGAGATTATGTAGAAAGTAGGCTAATCGCTAACTCCTTTGTAAATATTTCAAAAGATGGAGATGGAGCTACAGAGTTATTTCAGCATAATAGTGAGATAAATATATACGACTCTATCGACAACTGGCAGGATCTAACAATAAGAGTTATCTTATTTTTAAAAACAACAAACCACTATTTAAAAAAAATGATTTTCCCAATAAATCTCTCTCCTGTTTATCAAAAATTCTCACTAGATTTTCACCATTTCTGGCGAGATTTTTCTATGCTATTTATCTTAACGTTATTATTTTCTTTTTTTATATATAAAAAAATGCAAATCCCCTGGTTACTTCTAACAACAACCAGTATCTTACTTATTCCATTTGTAGGCTTTATTATCCCTCCTTATATGTACTTAACCTATGTGGCAGACAGACACCTATACTTTGTTTTACCTTTTTTTATATTAAGCATATATCAACTAGTATCTCAGAATAATATATTCATAAAAACTTCGAATAAAGTAATAAAAGTGACTTCTAAGATAACAGCTATTTTTGTTCTCTGTATAATGTTTGTATTTTCATTTAACCATGCTCACTATTTTAAAAATGATGAACTTTTTTGGGGTAGAGTTGCACACCAAGCCCCACATCTACCCTTATCTGATATTTATTTAGGAATTAAATATAAACAGAACTGTAATGTTATAAAAAGTCATCACCACTTAGACCTGGCAATAAAAAAGTATCATAAAAACTCCTTGTTAAGTAAGGATACTTTCTATGATATGCTGATATATAGCCGCTTAAATAAATATAGTTGCCCTAAAAAGATTACTCTATAAAATTAATAATATTCATATTTTGCTTCAACTTTTTCTGTGGATCTGGACGTTGGCGTTCAAAAGTCATTTTATCTTTACGCACCATCTCTTGAAATTCATTAATAGCTTGCTTTTTAAAAGTCTCATCTATGATTTTTATAGATGAAGCTTCTGATCTATATGAAAAAAATATTATAATTTTATGCTCTGGCTTATCCGCTGAGGTAGTCTCCCAATAAAAGTTACCATAGTTATAAATATGTTTTTTAAAGGACCCTTTTATCTCTTTTTTATTTACTGATATGGGAGTAAAGCCAACTATATCTCCATACCTAAGCATAAGTGTTTCAATTATTTTAAGTGCCTCTGCATTGCCTAAATTATAGAAATCTAGAATAACACTATAAATCAGCTCCGATTTTCTAGACATATTAATACTTATAACTTCAGGACCTGTTGGAGGTATAATACAACTGACTCCAACACCATCAAGTGAAAAAACACACTGTTGTTCATTTGCGACTAAGTTAAAAGTATTTTTTAACTCCTTAGGTATCTTAAACGTATGCCCTTTTCCAAAACGAACACCTTTTATCTTTGTTATTTTTTTAGGTACACTAAATTTAAAAATATTTAGATTACTGTCCTTCCACTCTTTTTGATTATTGTTTCTGAGATACTTCAAAATATGAGTAAGGCTATCGGTTCGTGACTTTAAAAACAGTGGAGACAAGTACAATAATAACTCTATTTTATACTCAACCTCTCTTTTTAGCTGTTGATTACTAGAAAGTGTATCCATACTGTTATTTAAAAAAATATACTTAATCCGTTGCCAAGTAGAAATAACTATTTTTTTTTGTTTTTTATAAATATAGGCATTTGAAAAAAGTAAAAATGCCTCTTCGAGAGAAGGTATACTTATTGCTTCAAGATCGATCTCTCCAAGAAGTATCATCTCATGCTGTTTCCAAAAATAAAATGCACTGGAAAACTGTGTCAATGCGAGATCAACACATTGTGCCAAGCGATTGAGAGTAATATCTTTACTATCTTCCATGCATCTTTTGCCATATGTTAAAGAGTAACTATTACAGGATTTTATATATGTCGGGAACTCCCCTGCGACTTCATTTAAAAGAGCATGAGATACACTACCAACCGATCTATTTTTTTTTATCTTATTCTGAAGACGTTTTGTATCACTACTCATACGATAGAATGATGCTCTATCATTTGTTGACATATTTTTAGCCAAGATAGTAAAAAGATTAAACTGACAATTCATATTTATGGCATTTTCAAGATCACTTTTGTTTTGATCCTTTCGATTAGTACAACCACCAAAGTAAAATAGAGTAATCATCAATAAAAAGATACGACCCATACACATTATATTCTCCTGAGTTATTTGATCACAGTATCACATCTTGTATTGATATTACGCTTACGCAGCAGTGTTTTACTTAATCCCTTACACAGTGGCATATTAGGAAAATTAGTAAAGTTTATAAAAACCTTTAATCCATCATTAAGATATATCATTGTCTCCTTTTCAGGTTCAGGCTTACTACTAACACAGAATCCCTCTCCTTTTACAATCTCTTCACAGCTCCAGTTACTCTTAGCAACTTCTAAAATGAGCTTTTTAGCATCAGCTTCACACTGCTCCTTTCCTGTCGCTTTATCCACGTAAATAATGGCCCTGATTTTTAGTAAACGTGCCAATGTAATTTTGTGATTTTCACACTTTCCAGCAGGGAAGAATTTAGTACTTTGAGCCTGTATTTGCGACATAGAAAATAAGAGTAAAACAAACAATAGTATTTGCAATATTGTCTTTGAATTATTCTTAAGCATATTATTCCTCATTTTTTATAATATTAATATTGGTAACAATAATTTTACCCTACCCACTATAATTCATCAAGACTAGACTACTTAGCCCTTTAAAGTTAGTTTATACTTAATGGTTTTAAGTATAATTATTCCTATTTATAATGAGGGAAATACTCTTTTGGAGTTTCTCCGATTAGTCGACTCTATTGATCTTAATGTAGTTAAAGAGTTAGTTATTATTAATGACCACTCTACTGATAACACCTCTGAAATAATAGATAGCTTTCCCTTTTCATCACAGTACCAAGTAATCCACCAAGCCACACAGCAAGGAAAAGGAGCTGCTCTACACAGGGGAATTCAAATTGCAACAGGAGACATTATTGTTATCCAAGATGCTGACTTTGAATATAATATCACTGATCTACAGCAGTTAATTAGCCCCATTTTAAATGACAGAGCCGATATCGTCTTTGGCAACCGGTTTCACTCCCATGCAGTAGGCACAAAGCGGACAGTTCACTACTTTGCCAATAAAATAATTACCACACTAAGTAACCAACTAAGTGGCCTTAGAGTAAACGACATGGAGACATGTTATAAGGTATTTAAAGCAGAAATTATCAAAAATATTAATCTTAGCTCGCCACGCTTCGGTTTTGAGCCTGAGGTGACTGCAAAATTGGCACAGCTCAACCTACGTCTAGAAGAGCAAGCTATTAGCTATCACCCACGTAGTTACCGGCAAGGAAAAAAGATTACTTGGAGAGATGGTATCGCTGCTTTATGGCATATCCTCTACTTTAACCTCTGGACTACTAATCATAAAAAAAACTTCTCAACAAATATGCCTGTTAAGTATATTATAAAGTAAGTTTTTAACTTCAATTAGGTAGATAAAATTAAGACTGATAAACTTATAAAAAATAGCTCAGTATGTTTAGCCAAATGGAAGCAGGTTACGCTGTATCTATATAATGGCCATAACCATAGTTGTCACCACCCTCCTACCCATAAAATTGATCTTACTGAATTAGCACAAGACGCCAGTGCATTGCATAATTCCAAGTTTAAAAAAGAGCAACGCCAAGCGATGTTGTCCGGCAAGCGCCCCAGTGAATGCTCGTACTGTTGGAAAATGGAAGATGCCCATCAGCTTAGTGATCGCTACTTTAAATCCAAATCCTTTTGGGCTAAGCCATTTCAAGAGAGCATTTTACAAATGTCAGGAGAGGAAAATGTAAATCCAAGCTATCTTGAGCTAGCATTTGAAAATAGTTGTAATCTCAGGTGCTCTTATTGTTCAGTATTTTCTAGCTCCGCACTCGTTGCTGACGCCCAAAAATTTGGAGCCTATAAAACATCTGATAATTTTAATAATATTGAGCAGCTAGGACAACTTAACAAAGAAAAAATTTCCCCCGAAGATAATCCTTACATCAAAGCTTTTTGGAAGTGGTTGCCTGAGATTTACAGTGACCTAATGGTTCTAAGAGTAACTGGTGGTGAGCCACTTCTACATAAAGATTTTGATCAGCTACTGAATTGGATCAAACAAAAACCCAATAAAAATCTTCTATTTTCAGTTAATACCAACGGCAGTGTTCCTACTGAAAAATTTGATACTTTTTTAGAAAAATTAAAGTTAATTCAACAAAATGTAAAAAGAGTTGAAGTAAATTTTAGTTTGGATACATGGGGAGCGCAGGCTGAGTATGCTAGAGCAGGCCTAGATTTAAACCAATTAATTATAAATATTAAAAAAACATTTAAGGTAGTTCGGTTTTCAAAAATTATTATATTATGTACCTATAATATATTCTCCGTCGAAAACTTTGATGAGTTCTTAACCAATATTATGCAGTTAAAAAAAGAGGCACTGAAAAATGGAAATTGGCTCTCGCTCGGAATCTCATTTTTGCACTATCCTCACTTCCTATCAACGGAAGTATTAGGAGAGATTCAACGAGACAAGATAAAAGATAGTATTTTATTCTTAAAACAAAATAGATTAATGCCATGGAGACTAAATGGCTTTTCCAAAAATGAGCGAGTTAAGCTAGAACGTATTTTAGCTAGTCTACAACAGTTAACTCAAGACAGACGTAAAGTTGTCTTAAAAGATTTACAAATTTTCTTAACAGAATATGACCGCAGATCTGGAAAAAGCTATAAGCCGCTCTTCCCTATGATTGCCGATTTGCTAGATAAGTCTACTATTTAGAAAAGACCTTTGCTTCATGAGCAATTTTAATAGGGTTTATATCAAATTGGCTATCAGTCCCAGGTATTTTATGCATTTCATGGTTATCAGCATTACAACTATGCTTCCCCTTTCTAGTACCCTTTGACTCAATATAGATCTGCTTATCCTTAGCATTATATGAAGCTTTGTTTTTACCAAACATACACTTCAAATTGAAATGAACTTGAGTACTTTTTTTACTAGCAAGTGTCTCCAAAACTTTTTGATATTTTTCAGATTTTAACTCTTTAAAATCTAATTTAAAATCATATTTAAAAGCATAGATATCATCACCTGACGTCGTAAATAGTTCTGAAAAATCACATTTATGGTGAAAAGTATAAAAGCGATAGTCAGATGCATCATCTTGATACCCATCAATTCGTTTGTTATCTAGAAACCTTGATACTCGCCAAAGGTCATTTCTATATTTCTTATATTTACTACTTTCTTCCGGCTCATTTCTATCGTTATAAGACGTCTTTAAATTCTTTACAGCCTCTTTGGCAGATGGGTAACCTCCCATATAATCATAATAATCAAGACGATAAGCTTCTTCTACTTGTCTCTCATATTTTTGAGCCGTTTTGGACTTACACGTTTTATATAGCTTTTTCAGACGAGGAGAGCGTGAGGATTTTATTAACTTATCTAGAAAAGCTAACTCTTTTTGATTATTCTTTTTTACAATTTTTAACTTCATTGCAGCTTGATGATTCAAAACGGTCTTAACAACTTTTGTCAGGTTATTAATTCCATCATTTGCCAGATAGTTTCGTTCAATACACTCCGGAGTTGTACAACAATCTCCACCTCCAACACATGCATATGATTGGTAGGTAAATAACATAGATAGTATAATAGCTTTTTTCACTGTTAACTCCTTAAAGTAATACATCTACATATCGGTTATCTTTTCAAATTCTTTAATTATCTACTAATAGTAATGATTTCCCCCCCCCTCTTTGTTCCATTAATTAAAACGTATATGCTTTTACTAAACATTAACACTACAAAAGGATCATAATGAAACGTATCGTTGCACTACTATTTATAGTTTATTCACTTACAGCTTGTGCTCAAACAACATTAAAAAAACAACCTGTACCCAGTACTAAAAAATGGCAGACGTCACTAAATCTATATGTATTGGCAAAAGACCTATCTACCTATCTAGAAAAAAATTCTAGTGCCATACTAGTAGATATAAGAACACCAGAAGAGTTAGGCTTTACGGGCTGGGCTCCCAGAACCAATATTCATGTGCCTTTTTTACAAGTTGACCAGAGTAGATCGTCTTGGAGTAAGAAAAAGAAAACCTATGGAAAGATGAAAAACCGCTTTGTTGATCAGATGAAAATTGAACTAAAAAAACTCAATGTCAAAAAAGATCAAGAAATTTTCATGATGTGTCGCTCTGGTTCACGTTCTGCTAAAGCGACCAAAACTATGGCAAAGCTAGGATACACAAATGTTTACACTGTCCTAAATGGGTTTGAAGGTCAAAAAAGAAAAGATGGAAATATTGGACTACGTGATATCAACGGCTGGAAAAACTCAGGTGGAAAGTGGAGTTACAAGTTAGATCAAAATATTGTCTGGTTTGATGATAAATACGACAATTAGTTTTTTATAAATTATAAGCCGCCCTTAAAATAGAGCGGCTTTAGTTAAACTCTATTACTTACGCTGTTTGCGCATTCCCTTCAGATTACCACGTCGACCTTTTTGCTTACTGGCGAACTCCTTTCGAAGTGCTTTGATCTCTTCTTTTGTACTCTTGCGAAACTCTTTTAACTCTTTTTTATGAGCCTCACGCATCGCCTTTACTTTTTCCCTAATTTGCTTGTTTTGTTCTCGCTCACCAAACACAATCCCATCCATCAAATCATTAATTTCATTCATGGAGCTCAACTGCTTATCATGAGCAGTTTTTAGACTACTCAGTCTAATTTGGTAAATTTTTTCTACTAACTCTTTTCTATTTTTCTGATTCTCTTTTGCAAACTCTTTAAACTTAGCCTGCATTTCTGCTTTTTTGGCAGGGTCCATCTTTTGTCGCTCTCCCCGCACTTCGCTAGCAGCAAAAATAGATAAACTAAAAAATACAAGGATAAGGGTTGTTATAATCTTTTTCATAGTAACTCCTGGTTGATGTTATTAATGATATTACTAACCAACTTAAAAAAAGTTTCATTTTAGTGAAATTTTTTTTACACTTATTAGTAATATAATTATGATAACAAAACTTTTAACCATTCAATATCGTCAACTTAGCCCTGAAGCTTTAATGGATAAGCTGCAAACAGAGCGTGGATTTAAGGCTCAAGCTGCTTTTGAGCTCATTTATGGCCAGTTTTGTACCGATTTACTGACTTATATCTACTATTTAGTAAAAAACCGTGAAATTGCCAATGAACTAACCAATGACTCATTCTTAGCCCTTTTCCACTATCAACACAGCTTTAACTCCCAGCTCAAGCTTAAACCTTGGCTTTGGCGAATTGGGCGAAACAAAGCATTTAACTATCTTAAAAAGAAAAAAGAGATTCCACAAAGTGATCTCCATGATCCTAGTGAGCAGGATTGCTCTC
>DAOWEO010000059.1 GCA_030638415.1 Bdellovibrionales bacterium
ATTTCTCCACCCAAAGTAGTTTGTTTTAATTCCAAAGTAGTAAATATTATACTTATCAGACGGCGTTTGTAATTTATTAAAAATACTTTTGATACGCATTATATGATAGTCATTAGATATAATCATTATCTCTTTGATACCATTATTTTGTCGCAGGTAGCGTAGTGTTGAAATTACATTTTCAAATGTATTACGAGCATAGTAATCAATTTCAAATCTATTCTGATCAATGTTACTACCGAGTAATACTTTCTCTTCAAGGTTCACTAGAGTTTGGACAGAGTTTTTACTATAGACTCCTGATATAAAAATCTTAGTACTTTCGTTAAATTCCAGTGCCTTTTTTAAGGTATATGAGATCCGTCCAATATCACCCGTAAATGTGGCGATTAGGTGTGGAGATTTCTTGTAGAAATGCTCGTTTGTTATTTTAGTTTCATTAGTTGATACAAAAATAAATACAAGACAAAATAGTGCATACAGTAAAAATACTACTCCACCTAAAATAAGACTTTTCTTTAATAAAAATAGAAACCTATTCTCTTTATCAATATAAATAATACTAGTATCTAAGGTCATTAGTTTGCTGCAATCACTTCAATCTCTACCTTACATCCTTTCGGCAGAGCAGAGACTTCTACACAACTTCGCGCTGGATATGGTTGTGCAAAGTATGATTCATAGGCATTGTTTATTTTTCCAAAATCTCCCAAATCGGTTAGGAATATGGTTGTTTTTACAATATTAGTTCTTTGTAAGTTTTGTGATTCTAAAAGCCCATCAATATTACTTAGAATTTGCTTTATCTGTTCTCCAACATCATCATTAAGCTCCATCGTCTCAGGGTGAAGTCCAATTTGCCCTGAAAAAAAGAAAGTACCATTTAGCTCTACACCCTGTGAATATGTTCCAACTGCAGCAGGTGCTTTATCTGTTTGAATATGTCTCATGCGATCTCCTAAATAGTGTTAACGAAAAGTTCTCTTAGTATAGCTAAAAATTAGGATAAGTGTAAGAGGAATTAGAGTGGCAAGAGAACCAATATAAATTTCATCTATATTTTTCCAAAAACCATTATGAGGTACTAAACGCCAGTATGTTGTTGCTATAATACCTAATGGTACAACGAAGATGAAGTTATTATCTGAAATACGCTTTGGGAAAAAGTGACCAAATAAAACAGGTATTAGTAGGCAGGCACTAAAGTAACTCCCGATTGTTTTCCATACTACTTTTATATTTCCATTAAAATAGTAGGCTAAAATAATAGAAAATATTCCAACTGATATAATTCCTAGATAATGGCTGCTTAATTTAGTTCTAAGCTTTTTAGGAAGTAGGTCATAAGAAATTGTAGTTCCAGCAATGAACAGGTAGGAATCTAGTGTTGATATAATGGTAGCCAATATTCCTGCCATGAAAAATCCACGTAGACCATCTGGAAGTATTTGCAATGCGTAGGTTAGATAGGCTAGGTTTGATTCTGCATGTGGAATGGTAGCCTTGGCATACATTGCACCAGCAGTAGTACATATATCAAAAAATACCCAAATTATCGTTGAGATAAAAATACCTTTGCGAGCAACTTTGTAATTAGTTGCAGCAAAGCAGCGTTGATAGAAGTTAGGATCGATTAGAGTTGCTAATGCAATAAGTCCCCATGCTAAAAGTACAGATATTGGCTCTCCCCCAGTAATGCTAAAATGGCTTGCAGGAAGGTTTAATTGTAAAAATTCCAGTCCACCAAAGGTAGTAATTGAGAAAATAAATACAAGCAGTACTCCTGTAATCATAACGAAAAATTGAATAAGATCAGAATAAATAACGGCCCTTAGCCCACCCAAAATAGAATAGAGTAGAACAATTGTGGTACCTAGGGCCATCATAGCAAGCAGCTCTCCACCAAAAATAAGTTTGAGAAATAAGCCTAAGCTAATGGTATAAACAATAGGAATAACATTTAGAAGATTAAATATGGCACTAACGTAAGCAGCTTTAGGACCGAACATCTTGCCAATCATGTCGGGGAGTGTAACCGCTGAGGACTGGCGAACCTTTTTGACCATAAATACTGCAAAAATAATATAGGTTATATACCAGAATACTCCCTGAGTAATAAAATTAAATATTCCTTTTTCAAAAGCGATCTGGGTAACTCCAAATATTCCTCCATACCAAGTCGCCACAAGTGTTGCAATAAATAGTGGTAGTGTAAGGCGGCGGCCTAATAATAAAAGGTCAAAGAGGTTTTCTTGCTCATTGTTGGAGTTAACTTCTTTACGTTTAAGATAATGGCCATAAGCAATTGAGAGGAGAGTTACTAAAAAAATAAGGGTAAAAACAATCCAGTCTAAACTTGAGAGATAGCTTGTAATATCTATTTTATCTTTTAACACGAAAACCATCCTCGTAGTTTTCTATGATAGGCATAAAGATAAAATTCGTCTAGTTTATAACCTCTCTCTCTGCATAGAAGTTTAATGGCTGAGTGACATCAACAAAACCTCCACCTCGTGGCTTTGGAAATTTGATAAGAGAAAGTACTCTATTCATACAGTGTGAACCATTTTTAGAAAATTTAGATTTTTGAATTCTAATATTGGAATTAACAACTTTTCCTGCTTTTCCGATTCGAAAGTCCAATGCAATAACACCTTCTATTTTATTACTATGCTTAACTAACTCTTGTTGGTAGCACTGACGAAATTGTGGTAAGTATTCACGTAGTATTTTTCTTAACAACTCTGGATCCATTGATCCCAATACAACAGTTTTAGTTGTTGCAAAAGAAGTATCAACACCCTCTTTACTGATAAGTCCTCGGCCTCCCAAAGAGTTCAGGTTGCCTGCTCTTGATACAGAACCTGGGTTTCTAGATCTTATTTTACCAATGCCTTTGTAGTTTACGTTTGGACTACTTTGAGAACTTGCAGTTGTAACACTTTTACTCGTTGAGTTTTTGTTGCTAACTGTCTTGATTTTAATTTTGTTTTTATTCTTAAAAAAAGCTGATAACGAGCGTTTACTTTTAAATTTATATGTTTTAATGGGAGTCACTTTCTTTTTAACAACTGGCTTCGCTGCTTTAGCAATCTTTTTAACTACTTTTCGTTTCTTGTTGATCTTTTTTTTCTTTGAAGGACTTTGCTTAGCAATACTCTGTTTTGGTGGAGCATCAGCAGTGTTTTGACCAGGATTGCTATTATTATTAACAGGATCATCTGCTTTCATCTTTTTAGCCACTGGCTTTTGGAGTTTATAGATAATTGCTACCTTTTTTGGCTTTTCTGGTAGTGACGTATCAATTAATAATAACAGTAGGAATACTGACATTACAGCACCCATTGTTTTTGCATTGATTTTTTGGAAATAGTGGTCAAATTCAAAAAATGGTGCCCACTTCGTAACTGGAATATTTTTAACAAGAGAGATTTTTATCTGTAGATCCTGATTTGTTAGATAAAAACAACTCTCTTCTTCTCGTATTTCATAACCAGGAAGGTCATGTATATTCATTTTTGTACCATCAAAAGTCAGAAGTGATTGCTTGTCGTTAATACTTAATTCTCTAAAGCAAAAGCAACTATTTGATTGGTGAGCATTAGAGATTGCATATGTTTTATTTTTTGCGCTGAGGTATTGTGTATCAATAATGTGTCCTGCAGCTGATAGTTCAACTTCAAAATATTGATTTTGACAAAAATTTAAAATATCTTTGTCTTCTAATTCCTGATCATCATTGAAATCAACATACTTACTAGCAATCTCTGATGTATCTAAATTAGTTTGCTTAGCATCACTATTCTCAAAAATAATATCACAATATTCATCGTCAATAACTGTGAGACCCTCTACCGGCTTGAGACCAACTTGCTGAGGTTGGAAAGTTGTTTTTACAACATCTCCATCATCATCTGAAATTTCAATTTTTTTCTTTAATGTTTCACTCTCTTCTAAAATAAAAGGTATGGCGCCGATTTGTAAAACGTCTTCACTTGAGATGAATCCTGAAGTTACGGGATTATCATTAATTAAGACACCATTTAGACTTTGAAGGTCTTGTATTTCTATACCGCTATCTTTTAAGTGAATGACAGCGTGATAATGCGAAATTGAGCTATCATCAATCCGGATGTCACATATTTCAGCGCTTCCGACTAGTAGTTTGGTTTTATCAATAGCAAAATCATAGCGGATCGTACCATCTAGATACGCCTTTAGAAAATACTGAATGTTCATCTTTTTCATACTAACCTTAGTGGCTACGTTTTTTTCGCGCTTTTAAGTTCTATTCTTTTTTCGATGAGTTCCAGGTAACGTTCAGCAATCTCTTGTTCATTTTTAATATATTTACTTATATGGGAAACTATATCTTGAGCCTGAACAAGTTTGTCCAACTTTAAAAGTGTGTAGGCATAGGTGATGGCGATATCACTTCGTTTTATGTACTGCGTATCAATTTTTTTTAATTGCTTCAGAGCATGAACATATCTTTTTTGTCCAATCTGAGCTCTTGCTATTCCTAGCATTATGTCTAAATCTCCTTGGCCAATTCTAGCTGCTCTTTTGTAAAACATTTCTGCTTGTAGATACTGTTTAGAAATTAGGTGGTAGTTTCCAAGGTTAAACAGAGTTAGAGGGGTTAGCCTTTTATAGCTTGTTAAAATATTAACATAACTGTGTGCTAAAAAGTCATTGTTTTTGAGTAATGCTAGTGCCAGCAAATTATTGTAGATTGATTCACGATGCTTCTGAGTCGTGGCTAAACTAAGCGCTTTTTTTAAAATTTGGTAGCTAGCAGTATATTGTTTTTTTTCTTTTAAGCAGTTGGCGAGAGTGATCCAATAATTTAGATCAGCATATTTTTTCTCTCCACGCGAGAATAGTTCTGCTAAATTTACATCACCAGGGGAAGTATAACACATGTTCATAATTGATTGTTCAGACGTTACCTTATTACTAACAGAAGCAGGAGTTCTATATAGCGAGTGTGCTGAGAGCTTATTATCTTTTTTAGCAATCTTATAATATGAAGAGTTATGAGCACATGATACAAAAATGAAAGAAAGAAGTATTAGTCTAATCACTATCTCCTCCCTTGTGCAACATTGTCGAAACTAAGATAAAGTACAGTCTCAACATTTAAAGATGACATTGCTAGGTCGTAATTATTTAAGGCGATATTTGTTTTATCTTTTATTGCATTACCTCGTAATGATCTATTTTTTGCCCTAGTGATGCGAGAGCTTTTTTGAGTAAGCATATTTGAAAGTTGTATTAGTACTTTGTTTATTGATTTTTGGTAGTTTTTCTCGAGCCCCTTTAGTTTGGCACTTCTTAGCTCTGTAGCTTTGTATTTATATGATTGAGCCAACTTGTCTAAAATAGTAATTGTAACCTCCGCAGGTAGTGTCGAAACTAATTGTTGAATACTCTCACTATGTGCACCTACTTTCTCGAGGAATTGTTCAAGTCTTGAGTTGAACAGCTCTTCTTTAAAGGGAGATGGTACTTTAAAGTGAGTATCTGCTAACTTATCGGTTAGTTGACCAATTGACTTGAATGTTGCAATTTGAGCATGAAAATCAGTGAGCTTAGTAGCTGGAATCTCATGTTTAAATAAGGAGATTTTATTTAATAGCTGCTTCGTTGGTAATTCTTGCATGAGATTTGACCAGAATTTTTGGATGTAAAAATCAAATATTATTGATACTTCCGTATTTGAAATTTCCTTGGCCCAGCTAATTGTTTTTTTCAAGTTTTGGTTAAAAACATAATACCCATATATATCAATTTTAATTTGAGTAATGATAGCTTCGTCAGGTTGGCAACTTGAAATTAAAAACATGTTACTCATGTTGGTCTTATTGATATTAAGTTTGTTTTTCATTAATTGTGCATTTTTGATAATTTCTACAAGTGAGTTACGTTGGTTTTTAGAAAATTGCATGCATCGGTGTGATATATTTTGACTGGTTTCCACTAACGCAGAGTACTTTCCTGTAAGATATAGTTTGTATATAGCAGCAAAAACTTCTTTACGATATTTTCTAAATTGTTTTTCAGTTGCAATTGTACTGAAGCTAACAATCCACTTATTGAATAACTTTGAATTGTTATTGCTGGCATGGACGAGTGCAAGTTTTAGAGTTGCCTCCATTTTAATTTTATGTGGATATAAAGGTGACTTGAAAACCTGCTTCAGTCCATCAGTTAACTTGTCACCGGTGCTTTTTTCTAAAGACTTGAATACGATATTTCCTAATGATGTTGTAATATTCGTAATAGTGCTCTTAGAAAAAGGGATTTTTTTCTTATGAATGTATTTCAAGATATGGGAAATGTTTTTTTGATCATTATGCTTAATATAGTAATCGGTAATTGTTAATACCATTGGTTTTATTTGTTGATATGAACGAGGATGTTTTTTAACATAAAGGTGCAGAGTCCTCTGCATACTTGCGATATTGTTTTGCTTATGGTGAATTTTAAAAATCTCCTCAAGGTAGTTTTGTGCACTTTTTCCTTTTGGCCAGTTTTTAATATACGTTTGATAAGCTAAAATAAGTAAAGGGTTGGTGAATGCTGGTTTTTGCTTAGACTTTACAAGTGCGATTGTCCCTAGCAGAGAGTTGATATCTTTAAGAAGATACTCTCTCTCCTTAGAGGCTGTACAGTAATTAATAGCTTGTTTGTAGTTATTAATTGCCTTTAGGTAACTTTTTATAAAAAAGAGATTTTCACCTTGGTGATACTCGTAAGCGCACAATCTAGAAGGATTAATGGATTTTAAAATTTCAAAATAGCTTGATATCTTATTAGCTGTGCGATGGTTTATTTGGTCATTTTTTTTAAATAGTGCAACAAGCATTTTTTGTAGGTATTCATTACGGTGCTCAATCATAAGAATAATTTCATCTGAGAAGGATGTAACTAATTTCTTTTTCGCCAATAATTGAAAGTCTTTAGCTAGCTTAAGAAATAGACTATATTTTTTAAACTCTTGATACGTATTTAATTCAAAATTCTTTGCTGTCATATACTGCTTTGGATTGCTCTTGTATGATATTAATGAGTTTATTTTTTTTATTATTTTGTATGATCCATCCCAATGTCCATTTTTGTTAGTTCGCTTGGCAAGCCTGAGTAAATATTCAACAGGAGCGTTGCTATTTTTAATATAGAAATCAATGCCTGCTGGAATCTGTTTTGCGAGATCAAAAAAGACAACAGATGACTTTAATATTTGCTCATTGATGTTAATGTATCCCTTCTTGTTTGAAAGAGTATAAGCTTTCAATAATGTTTTAAGAGATTGTGGGAAGTTTTTTCGCATCTGCTGGCACCATGCTAAGTTATACATGTGCTTGGTAGTCCATGGAGTATTGTATTTTATGGCATTAGTAAAAAATGCACCTGCTGTTTTAAATTTTTTCTTATTAAAATAGTATTCAGCGAGGTCTTTTTCTATTTTGTAGCGCAGCTTACGTTTTTTAGTTATCTTTAGTGCTTTTCGCAGATAGAGTCTTGTGAACTTATCACCGTCAAAGTCATGGCTAATCTGGGCGAGAGTATAGTATATCTCATCGTTAGCATAGAAATGTGGATTTTTAAGTGTAATAAGTAATCCTAACTTATGAATATATTTATAACTTTTATACGAACGTGGAAAATATGAAATTTTCTTTTTACCTGATACGGCATGTTTAATATAACTTCTATTTTCTACTTCAAACATAATTTTATTTTTTTCAGCATAGAGTTCAAATAGACGGTGTTGCAAATTAACAGATGGTCTTGACACCGACTTTAGCATTTTCTCCTCTTGAGAAATTTTATGTAAAATCTTTTTTTGAAACTTTGAAAATACTAAAGTGCTTTTTCCTTCTATTCTAAAAGAGGTGGCATTGATTAGTATAAATAGGAGTATTAAATACTTATTCATAATTTCCTTGTACTACAAATTTAAACTGAGAATAACCAGCTAAAGCGGAGGTATGCATCACCTGCTCCATTGTTTTGTAATTCAGCTTCTCATCTAAAATGATATTAACAGTCTTATTCTTCTTCTCGGCTGTTTCATCGATTTGTTTTAGCTCTGCTAGTTTACTTCTTAGAAATTCAATCTCAGGTGCATTACTTCGGATCATTCCAACTTTCTTGTTGTTGATAAATACCTCTTTATCTTGATTTACTTGAATCTGAATAGCGCGATGGCCAAAACTGCGAGATTCTGAGTGAGGTATTGTTAAGTTTTTCACAGGAGTCAGTTCTAACTCACTAGCATTGAAACTTTTCAGTAAAAATACAAGCATAATAACTAAGATATCTAGTAGTGATGTGATATCTAGTTCTAATATTTCTTTTTTCGCTCTTCTTTTTTTTCTGGCCATGTTGGTTTACCTTGGGTTATGCGTTAGGACTTTCAAACATTATTTGGTCAAACATTTTTACAGGTTGCCCTTGGTTATCTCTCTCTTTAAAGTAGCGAACTTTATCAATAATTTGAACAATGTTCTTGTAAGAGATGTTCTTTTGAGGTGCCAAAATTACTGATTCTTCTTTGAGGTTTTTCTTTTTAATTGCTGCTAAAAGGTTGTTCAGCTCATCTACGGGGTAAGTTGGGCCAATCTTTTTAAGAGTTTTAAAAATTTGATTTTCTGCTCCGGTAGTAATTACTAACTTTTTAGGATAAATTTTTACTCGTAAGTTAAGAGGTTTTTTAGGGTCCTCTTTTTGCACCATTTGGATTGCTGGAGCATCACTTCCAATTTCATATACATCTATAAACTGGGCAGACATAAGTAGAAAGAAAATAAAAATAAAAATAGCATCAAGAATCGGAATTAAATTCAATTTTGGTATTTTTTTAGTAGGTCTTTTTTTTACAGTCATCTTCTCCTCCTTTCCTTAAGCCACTTCTTTAAGTGGAGGGGGAGGAAGTACCGTCTCTGCTTGTGGCTGTATCTGTGTCTCCATTGATGGCATTTCTGGTGTCGCCTCTGGGTTTACAAGATACATACGACGATTTTTTGTTGCAAGAAGATCAACTAATTTTAAACTGTGCTCATCAATATCAGCTACAATCTTTTCACCTTTATTAGTTAAAATTGCATGAATTGCCATCAGTGAAATGGCTGCTAAAAGGCCCATTGCTGTTGTATTCATTGCCTTTGAAATTCCCAGTGCTAGGAGCTTAGCCTTAGATGATGGGTCTGCTGAAGCAACAGCAGCGAACGATTGAATTAGACCTGCAATAGTTCCTAGAAGACCTAGTAGTGTGGAGATATTTGCACATAGTGCCATGTATCCCATTCTCTTATCGACCATTGGAAGAACTTCTAACGTAGTAGCATCTAATGCATCTGTAATTTGTTCTTTAGTTTGGTTTGCTCTTTTTAGTCCGCTGCGAATAACTTTTGCTAAAAGAGATTTGGAATTGCTACAAAGTTGAATTGCTTGAGCAACCTCATTTGCTAATACATGCTTTTTGACAGTGGCCATAAAGTTTCTAGCCTTGATATCAAAGAGAAATAGAGATTTTACTCTCTCGATGCTTATTGAGATTCCGAAGGTCCAAAGACCTAATATAACCCACATAAAAACTCCACCTTCTTCCATAAAAAGGGCGAGTGTTTGTAAAAACGTCTGTTGAGCTTCAACGGCAGTATTGGTATCCATGGCCGTTTCCTAACGATGCTGTTGCTTCGTAGAATGTTTTGAGCAGAGTTACCAGCGAACGTACAACAGGTCTAAACGTACCGAACTGAGTCAAAATATTTTGCTTTTCAATAATACTGCTATGCGTCACAATTGTCAAGCTTTTTTTAGACTGCTATCTATCTGTAATCGTATTTATTAGAATATTTTGTGCTATTTTTGGCCGTTGCGAGCACACCTAAATCCAATATTTACAGAAGTGAAGTTTGGGTTTACTCCTAATCTCATAGTTGTTCGTGCTGCATTGTACTCAAAATTCCATGCGCCACCACGAACTGTCTTCATTGATCCTTGCTGTGGCCCATCTGGATTATATGTAACTTGTTGAGTTCTTTTGCGATATGCCTCATCGTCATAATAGTTGGAGGTCCATTCCCATACGTTACCACTCATATCAAATGTCCCATAGAAAGATGTTGCAGTGAAAAATCCAACAGGAGAGGTTCCTACTTGGCTAATTTCATAAGGATCCTGACTGTCTTCAATATTGGCCTTATTGATAATTTGGTTTGATTGATTAGCATATTTATATTTTATTTTAGTTTGAGGGTTCCAGCTA
Source organism: Bdellovibrionales bacterium (assembly GCA_030638415.1). Classification (GTDB taxonomy): domain Bacteria; phylum Bdellovibrionota; class Bacteriovoracia; order Bacteriovoracales; family Bacteriovoracaceae; genus DAOWEO01. The sequence continues at coordinate 10,280 of DAOWEO010000059.1, forward strand.
GCAGCTTTTTCCCACTGTGCTTCTGTTGGTAATTGTTCTTGATAGAAATGGGCAAAAAGTTTAGCACCATAGTATGAGACATGAACTACTGGGTGGTTTGCATATTCGGGACTATAGGAAAAGATCCTGTTACGAAAATGAATTTGTGAAAGTGGTGCAGAAGTAGAGGTTTTTAAAATAACATTTGTTTTATTGTGACTATCATAAACAACTCCACCGTCAACAAAGATAAGTTTTTTACTTAGGGCAAGGTTTAAAAACTTGGAATATTGAGCCGTTGTTACTTCATAACGGTCAAGATAGAAATCATCTAGAAAAACTTGGTGTTGTGGTTTTTCATTATCCCAAGCATTGACGAGAGCAGACCCCATTTGAAAAAATGATGATTGAACAAATTGTTTGGGTCTTACTTCTTGGACATCTTTAATCTCAGGGAGGCAGAGTTGTTTTTTAGGAGTCTTTATAAGTGTATCGGTAAAGGTATATAGTTCTGCAAGGAAGGCTGCTAGTTTTTTTCTAGATGTTACTTTTACACGTAAGGAGTTAGGTGTCTCAAGGTGTAGACCGTATTTTAAGCGATCTGCTTGTAAGGTGCCTGTAAGGCGGGTACCTGCAGCCGAATAGAGAAAGTATGATTTTTTACCTTGAACATAGAAGCTTTTATCCTCAGGTAAATTACCAAAATATAAGGGAGCGGCATTAGGAAAGTATTTTTTTATCTCTTTTTTATAGAATTTTTTAATTGAACGTAACTGGTCTTTAGAAAAACCAATTCCCATTCCCTCGATGACATTTTTGGAAACGGTGCGGCCATTATTTAAATATACGCTAAGGTCGTGTCCATGGAGGCTGGTTAAAAATGTCAGGCGGTTATGCGGTTGTGTATCTGCAAGTTCAAAAACTTGTTGTTGGTAAGCGGAGTATATACCGTGAGATTTTGGAGTCCATATTCTAAAGTTTTCAACACTAATACCTGAAATACCTGTTCTATTGGCTGCTGGCTTAGTAAGTGGTCGGTTACAATCATACCAAATGCCTCGGTAAGGAAAGCGGCACCCATAGACGGCAATGGAAGGGATTTTTGAAAGTTGAGTAAATATTTGTGCTATTTCTCCAGTGAACCAATCACAATCTCCATGAGGTGCTCCAAGAGCATATCCTTGCCAATTTTGATTGTCTCCATTGTAAGCTTCAATTAAGGGGGTTAGTGGTCGAAATGGTAGTGAGGCTTGAGTGGGGGATAGTTTTTCAATTTGTAGCTTATTACTTCCTGAGCGTAGGTTAAGTTTTTTACCATTTTCCTGGTTCATGCTGAAAGTATTTTCAGTACGCAATGATGAATAAACTCTAAGTTCTAGGTTTCGCTCTCCATTTTTTACGAGAACCGGGCTCCCTTCGGTAATTCCTAAAGTTTGGAGCTTGATAAATAGTGGTTCAGAAAAAAAAATAGCATGATTTAGATGGTGTGACCCAGGAGGCATCTTATACCAGATTGGATTAAACTCAATAGCAAAACACGTTAGTACTGGGAGCAGTAGTAGTGGTAGTAAAAGTTTTTTAATCACATGAAACTCCTATTTTTTATTAATAAGTAAAGTGATGCTCTCTTGTTCAATTTCAAACTTTACACCTTCAACCTTAGTATCTAATTCTAAATTACTACAGAGAGTCTCTTTTTTTATATAGTCTTGATGTTGAGTTAGAACCTTGAGCAATACTTCAGATGCTTGATATTTTATACTTATATAGTCTTCAACATTTAAACCAATATCTTTACGAGTTTTTTGAATTCTGTTTACAACCTCGCGGGCTAACCCCTCATTAATGAGTTCATCTGTCAGTTGGCAGTCTAAAGCAATAGAAATATACCTATTAGACAGTGCATCTGCTCCATCCTTAGCCTCGCGAAATACTAAGATTTCTCCAGCTGAAAACTTCTGATCTTCAAGAGTAATTGAGCCGTTAGATTCGTAAGACTCTAATTGATCTGCACTGATGTTAGATATTATTTTCATAAATCGACCAAAGTCTTTACCTAATCTTTTTCCTAAGACTGGTGAGTTTGGTTTTGCAAAAAGCTTTATAAATTCTGCTTCATTAGTACTGTAACAAATCTCTTTAATGTTGAGCTCTGTTTTAATGTATTGCTCTAACTTTTTAATTTCATTTAGCGTTTCATCTGATTTATGAATAATGGTTAATTTAGCCAAAGGAGTTTTAACCTTTATTTGAACTTGGTTACGTTTTTGGCGCCCTAATAGAATGATTTGTTGCATGCGATCTACAGCATCTTCTAAAACGGGATTAATGTGTTCACTATGCGCTTCAGGGTAAGAGCATAAATGTACGGACTCTTCCTGAATTCCACCTAGCTGCTTTAGCTCTTGAAAAATATGCTCAGAGAGAAAAGGTGCAAATGGTGCAAGGGCAGTAGATAGTTCGTGTATTGCTGTATAGAGAGTTGAGTATGCCTCTTTTTTATCAGATTCTAACCCCTCTTCCCAAAAGCGACGACGATTAAGTCTTATATACCAGTTAGTCAGATCTTCAATAAAATTAAATAGAGCTGGAACTACGTTATAGAGACGATATTGTTCCATCTCATTGGCAATATTGGCTTTGAGAGTTTGTAATTTTGATAGTACCCAACGATCGGTAATGTTATCACCAAAGTGTAGATGCTCCTGTGGGTTCCAACCATCAATTTTTGCATAGGTTTGAAAAAACTTAAATGAATTCAGCCATGGTAGTAGTACTCGCCTTACCATGTCTTTGACACCATCATCGGTAAATCGCTGCTCCTGTCCTTGTACGAGCCCCGAATTAATGAGGTATAGTCTCAAAGCATCAGCTCCAAATTTTTCCATTAATTCATCTGGGGCAGTATAGTTTTTCAGTCGTTTACTCATTTTCTTACCGTCTTCAGCCAGCACCATGCCGTTAACGATGACATTTTTAAACGCAGGCTTATCAAATAGTGCGGTAGATAAAATGGTTAGTGTATAGAACCACCCTCGTGTTTGGTCTAGACCTTCAGCAATAAACTCAGCAGGAAATCCATTTTCAAAAACATCTTTATTTTCAAAAGGGTAGTGCAGCTGGGCATAAGGCATTGAACCAGACTCGAACCAGCAGTCAAGAACCTCTGGAATTCTTTTGTAAGTTCCTTCTTCACCATCAACTTTAAAATCTAGATCATCAACACTTTCACGGTGGAGATCATCTGTTTTGAAACCAGTATACTTTTCTAGTTCTTCTATGGAGCCGATACAGATATGGTTTTCAGTAACATCATTCTTCCAAATAGGTAGAGGTGTTCCCCAGATTCTGTTACGAGATATCGCCCAGTCTCTAGCCCCATCTAGCCACTTACCAAAACGTCCATCTTTAATATGTTCTGGTACCCAGTTTATTTGTTGATTAGACGCGATAATTTTTTTCTTGATCTCTTCTACATTGACGTACCATGACGGGATGGCCTTATAAATAAGAGGAGTATCAGAGCGCGGACAAAATGGGTATGAGTGAACAACTACCGACTGCTCGTAAAGCTTACCATCTTCTTTTAACTTTCTAATAATATTTTTATCAGCATCTTTAACCATGACGCCAACGTAATCAGTTACTTCGGCAGTAAATTTACCATCGTTGTCTACTGGACATGCCATGGCACGTATTTGATGCTCTTTCATCACTCGGTTGTCATCTTCTCCAAAAGCAGGAGCAATATGTACAATTCCTGTACCACTTCCGGTGGTAACATAGCCATCACTGACAACTTTAAAGGCACCTTCTGCTTTAAGATTACTAAAATATGAAAATAGAGGTTCATATGATTTACCAACTAACTCCGATCCTTTAAATTCACGTATAACTTCAAAGTCACGTTTTTTACTATATGCTTCGATTCTTGCCTTCGCCAAAATAATTTTTTTATTAATTCCCTTATCCAATATCGTTACATAATCAATGTCATCGCCAACACAGAGGGCCAAGTTACTGGGAAGTGTCCATGGGGTAGTCGTCCAAGCTAAAAGATTTTCATCACTGTCTTCTAATTTAAAAATCGCGGTGAGAGTTGGATCTTGTACATCCTGGTAGTTAGATGAGGCTTCAAAGTTTGATAAGACAGTACCTAAAGCATAAGAAAATGGTACAACCTTAACCCCTTGGTAGATGAGATTCTTATCCCATAGTTCCTTAAAAACCCACCAAACGGACTCCATAAAAGAGGTATCCATAGTTTTATAATCATTTTCAAAGTCTACCCAGCGGCCAATTCTGGTAACAGTCTTTTCCCACTGTGATGTATATCTATCAACTATACTTCTACATTGGTCGTTGTAGCCTTTGATTCCAAGTTCCGCGACGGCGTCGGTAGCACTCATTCCTAATTTTTTATCAATTTCATGCTCAATGGGCACACCATGACAATCCCAGCCAAAGCGCCGCGAAACATAGTTGCCTTTCATAGTGAAATAGCGAGGAATAATATCCTTAAGTGTGGAGGCTAGTAGGTGACCATGATGTGGCAATCCTGTTGCAAAAGGAGGCCCATCATAAAAAATATAAGGTTTTTCTGATGCTGATTTTTCTAATGACTTTTTAAAAATTTGGTTAGTTTGCCAAAAATCTAAAATGTTAAGTTCGGATTGGACAAAAGAAAACTGACTATTTTGTTCTGACATTGTGCGTCCTTTTAAAATTATGTGGTTGCAAACATCCTTATATACCAGAAAATATTTATTGTAAAAAATAGCTCTATAGAAAAGGTCTTAAAAGTCGATGAGTGAAGTAATAGTGGGGGAACTATGAATAAAACTTGTTTACTTGCCGTTTTGATACTTATGGCAAGCTGTTCAACTTATAATAATCAGTCTAAATCATCAGCTTTTGGAGAATATGTACAGGATGTCTCTGCGAAGAGAAAGCCTGCTTCAGTAAGTAGTCCGCTTAATGTGTCACTATTAGAGGACTTTGTGTTACTGGATGATTACGGTAAACAGGTACACTACCGGATGGAAACGAGCTTTTGGACCAATAAAGACCAGCAATATCTGGGGAAAAAATTAAAAGCGGTTTTATCTAAAACTATGCATGACGTCTTACTAGATATGAAGTCTGCTGGAGATAAAAAAATATCTCTTGTTGCATCAATGAAAGGTAATATAACAGGCCACCTGCTTAATGAGTTCGTTAAAACCCTATATTTTTATAAAATAGTTAGCGGAACTTTTCAATTTGATATTGCCATTGTTCCACTGACTGATTCTCCTAAAAATTTTTCGAATGAGCTTAGTAGTAATCAATTGTTACAGTTTTCTTCAACTGGAAATATGTCAAAGTTATTACAACAAAAAGATCATGGAGTTGCGAAGCAGATTTCAAAAGTATTTTTTCCAGTAAAAGGGGATGAGCAGTTTTTGGGTGGCAATATCTCGATTGCCTTTAAGCTCCTCGATTTTGATATCAATCCACTCAAGCCAATTCCTAACATCAAAAAAAATGCAGTTAAAGGACAAATTGTTTACCGTAAGTATTTGAGAAAAAATAATTTAGATATGAGTAGTGTAAATACTAGGCAAGTTTCCTTTAGCTCAGTGAAAATAAGAGAAGGAAAATCTCAGCATATTACAGCTGATTATATTTATGATTTCAACCTTGCTCACTTAATTCCAGCGTTACAGCGAGTGGATATATGGCCAGGAGTCCTAAAGGGACGAAGGCATTACGCAACAGGAGTAATATCACATCTTAAATCAGTTTTTCAAAAAAAAGAGAGTTCAATAAAAGGAAAAAATTGGCAAGTACGTGGTACCTCATTAATAAATAATATAGATGCTCCTTTTTACTTAAGTCTGAAGAAAATAAGCTACTTCTCTGAGCAGCATAAATTTAAAGTTACTGGGAATATTAGATTTGAAGATATTATGCTGCAAAATAGTGATGATGATAATACTTTTGAACTAGATACTTATGGAGAGAGCCTTACGCACTATTTGAGATTAGATCATCTCGTAAATCCAGTTGTAGAAGGGGAGCAATAAAATGAAAATAGTTATTATATTATTGGTAATATTTTTTTCACTCAGCTCTAATGCCATCAATATTCAAGATCGCATTCAGACACAAGATTACTTCTTGTCTATTTACCCAAGTTTGTTTGGTGATCGAAATTATGCTTTGCAAGAAGATTTTAAAACCTATTACAATATTCAACGAAATAAGAAGCAGCAAAGAGCACTAAATTTAATTGAAGGTCTTGAGCATTTAATTCCGGCTAAGATTCTGCGTCCACTGATATATTGGAAAATTTTCAAACAAGATAGTCATCATACTGCTAAAGTTATTTCATATCTTGCTCTTTATAAATTAATGATCATTAGAGACTATTTAGATCACCCTTTATCGATTGATGAAAATAAAGAGATATTGAAAACATATTTAAAGCAGCTTGGTATGGAAAGTATTAATACCTTTAGCTTCTTTCGATTTTTTAAAAAACATATTGAAATCAAAGGGAGTAGATATTCTAAAATTGGAAGTGATGAGCTTAGTGATAAGATTATTGGAGATAACCTACTAGGCATTGACTTCATCTCTGCTTTTCCCTTTTTACCAAAATACTCTCTAACTAAATTTGGAATAATTTCTGGTAACCAAATTAAAATATTTAGTCAGAATACTCGTACCTTAGAACGTATTAATTGGTACAACAAACGAGTTATTTTTAATGGTGGGAAGATGGATTGGAAGCAGAGCTTTATACAAATGCCAATGTCAGCTAAAGATGATGGACATATTGCTTTTAAAACCGATCCAATATTTATGCAAATTAGAGATATGATTCATAAAGCAAAAGAGTCTATTTTTATTGATATCTTCTTATTTGGTGGAACCCTTGGTGGAACAATGGCAAAGTTTCTTTTAGATGAGACAGCTAATAAAATCAGACAAAATCCTAAGTTTAAAGTTCTTATGCTACATGACTACGCGACCAATTATAATATGCTGCCTGAGATGCAACCAATTTTCACTTATATTAAAAAAAGAATTACAGATGATAGTGTTTTTCATGACCATTTTTTCTTTTTACAATCTAATATTCAACGACATCCTCCTGGAGTTCCATTTGGAATTACGAACCATTTAGAAAAAACACCTGAACTGTTTAAGGAAATTGAAAAGCGTGGAACTTACTACGAATCAAAAATAGACCACAGTAAAGTACTGGTAATTGACGCCAACACAGATAAGCCTGAAGCTTATTTTGGATCTAAAAACTGGAGTGATCATAGTGGAGGATATTACTATGACGATGTTATCTGGGTACGTGGACCTGGTGCAGCTCTAGTTCAAGCAAGTTATTTTGATGATGTTGCTGCAGCTCTTACAACTGATCCCAAGGAATTAGCTTGGTTCTACTATAAGGAACAAGGATTAGATAATAGGCACTATCTTGAAAAACGCGATCAAATTCTAGACTGGTTTAAAATTAGTAAAACAGATTATCCCGTTGTCGGTAGAGAGGACATTCGTTTTGCAGAGGCAAATGTGGATGGCCGAATAAAAAATGTAAGAAATATTTTGGTTGATATGATTTCCACTGCGACAAGCCACATCTACATGGAAGAGCTGTTTATTTATGATAAATATATTAATGATGCTTTGATCAAAAGAAAATTACAGCATCCTGAGTTAGAGATTCTTATTCTCGCAGATCATAATGGTAATTTTGGTATGAATGGATTTCCTAATACAACTTTTATGAAAGAGTTAGCGGATCATGGAATTAAAATTAGGGCCAGAAGAACTCTCGGGGTAACTGCACATTTTCCAGATGGATCTGAGCAGGAATACCACCAAGAAAACCATCGTAAAATATTCTCAGTAGATGGAAAAGTATTGCTTGGGGGATCGTCTAATTTAAATCCTGATACATTACAAGGTAGTTTTAGAGAGTTTGGAGCTCAGATTTTTGCCAAGGATGAAATTACTAAATTTGAAACTAAGTTTAAACTTGCATGGAGTGACTCTCTATCTACGATGCCTTCTGAGATAGATGAATTCCAATTAAAAGTAGGGGATAAGCTTTTTGATGTTAAAACCTCCAATGTGATTAATAAGTTTGTATCATTACTATATCGTTCAAAGGATTTTTTAGAAAAAAGGCACTGATATTTGGCTTTTTTTGCCTGTTCTAAATGTGAGTTTAACGTTTAGCGGTAACCTGTCGAAAATATAGTATGCGGTACTGTATTTTTTTATATTTAATCTGTCTTCAAGTTACTTCGGTATTTGGGCAGGCTGATACGGCTATTTTAGATAATATCGAAGATATTGAAGCAAACCAGTTTTTTTACAAAAATGAAAAAAAATCAGCAATTGATTGGGCTGAATTGGAAGAAAAGCAGTGGCTTGATTTATCAAAATGGAAGCAAGAGTTAAAATGGAAGGAGAAGATAGGTAATTGGCGTCTCTATAATCAGGAAATGGAGATGGTTGAGCCTGTTGGGTATCTTTTGAGGTGTGTCGGGCAGTGCCGAATTCACCGAGGTACTCGCAAGGAGATCTTTTCTCCACGTTTTAGATCTAAAATACTTGAGAGAGATGATTTTGAGACATTTAGCGATTCGTATGCCTTTATATATCTCTTAAATGGTACTATGCTGCGGCTTGCTCCTAATACCTCAATCTCACTAAATGAATTTAATATTAATAAGCATGGTAGTTTTTTATATGCAAGAGTAAATCATGGACAAATTTTATCGATTCCACGTGTGGATGAACCATTTACTGTCCAGTCGATGCGTGAGACTGATATTATTTTTTATCCATTAAGTTGTCATAAAGCTCATGTTAGTGTGGATGAAACTAAGCGCTTTAGTGATGATGATCTTTATGAATATACTCTTTTAAAGCGAAAGCATGAAAAAAAGTATAGCTACTTAAATAATTTTATTGAAAAAAATAAAATAACTGTACCAGAGCAGAAGCACACTACCCTTTTTACAAGTGCAAATGGTAATGTACTCTCAACTAATACTGTTTTAGATTTTATAGTACTACAAAACTCTACCAGTTATATCCGTAGTCGAAGTGGAGAGGGGTTATATTATGATAAGTCCCCCGAGTTTGCTGTATCCCATTTTTATTCACACAACTCTGTAGAGGAAGAGGATATACGTGAAACATCAGAGGAGTTAGAGAGTGGTAAGTGGTATGAAGTAAAGGATGAGCGTAGAGAGCTTTTAGGCTATCCCGAGGGGCAAAAGAGGTTTTATATGCCTAGTCTGGTTTCACGCAGAATGCCTTCAATATTTATTGCTCGTGAGCTTTTCATTCGTAAGTATTCTCAGTTTTTGTTTGAGCCCAGCATGACTAAGAGGTTGATGGCAACAAAATATAGTCTACGTTTATGGGATAGCTGGGATAGTGAAGGTGATAGTGATTTAAGCTTAAATTTCTTATTGGGCTACTCCAAAATGGTTGAACTAAAGAATTTTGATGAAAAGAAGAAACTTTTTAAAAGAATAGGAAGCCGTAAAGAGACTATTACAGTTGGTCACTATGATGAGAGTTATTATAATACCGCTTTGCGACTATATCTTTTTGCCCAAAAAGGCCGTCATAGCTTTTTTGATTTAAAAACGGGAGTACTTAATAGTACAAAAAAACCTTTCTGGAAGATTATTACAAAGCAATATGAGTAAGCAAAAATTCCAACTTATTTTGGCCAGTCAAAGTCCTAGACGCAAAGAGCTAGTGGGTTACCTTGGTATCCCATTTCAGATAATTTGTACAGATTGCAATGAGCTTGACCAGGGGGATAGTGCAGAGTTTGTAGCATGTGAAAATGCAAAGCTTAAAGGGGAAGCAACTTTTTTAAAGATTGGAAAAAGTATGGAAAACCCTCTCGTTGTGGCTTCGGATACTGTCGTGCATTTTGCCGATCAGATTCTAGGTAAGCCCCAGAGTACAGAGGAAGCTCGAGACATGCTGCTAAAGCTTAGTGGTAAATGGCACGAGGTGATAACAGCGGTTTATGTACAGAGCTATGATCAGCATCTTATCTTTTCATGTTCAACTGATGTGCACTTTAGGGATATCTCATGTGATATTCTTGATCAGTATCTTTCTACTGGCGACTCTCTAGATAAGGCAGGGAGTTATGGAGTTCAGGGAGCAGGGCTTCTATTTATAGATCAGGTTAGGGGGTCGTATTCTAATGTTGTAGGCTTTCCACTTTCAATTTTTATGGTTAGACTTAAAGAATTTATAGGCGCAACGGAATCAGATGATTACCGAAGTTTTTTCATCTAGAGTTTAAATATGTTTAAAAAAATATTTTTAATTTTTATATTTGGAATTTGGGGATACTCTGCTTATGCTCAGGAGTATCGCAGTCAGTTTTCGGTACTACTGAAACAGCTGAAAGTTCTAGAGTCACAGGATTACACGAATAAGGTCTTTAAAATAAAAAGTAAATTTGATTACCTATTTGAAAAAAAGAAAGGTGTATGCATTGGTGAGTTTAGTGAGGAGATTTTTAAAGATAAGCAGCAAGTCATTGTGGCAAAAAGACATAAAGTTAGCTCAAAGACGAAAAACAGATGTTTTTTAGAGCTAAAAGAAGATCTACTACTTTATTATAAAGCGATATATCATCAGAGAAAACAATTTTTTATATACTCTAACCAGTTACAGTTAAAAAAATTAGAGTTAGATTTTTCGGCACTTAGCAGCTCACTGCAAAAAGAGGTCTCGACCTTAAAGAAAAAGGTCAGACGTTCACAAGGAAATTAGTCTTCTAGCTTACTTAATTCTTCAAAATTTTTATTTAAGATGGCCCTCAGGGGAGTTCTTACTTGCATCCTGTTTTGACGGAGTGATTTGGCAGGACGAATACTTGATCCACGTTTTAGTTTTGTAGGTTGAATGTCTAAACTACTAATAAAAAGTGGTCTAATTCCTATTTTTTTCAGTGTTTTCATTCTATCTCCAATGTTTAATAGTAGGTCAGTCTATCATTTTTCGTATCTTTGTCTAGAAGTTCTAAATACAATGAAAAATATTCATAAAGAATATCTATTGAGAGCAAGTTTTGACCTATGTTCATTGGTAACTATTTGAAATAAAATAGAGGCTTAAATAGGAATGAGGTTAATATGAAGATAGCAAAATATGTCCTAATATTTTTATTCACATCATGTTCATTGTTACAACAACAAGGTGTCCAAATTACAGCAGGTATTATTGCTGATAGTGCCTATGAGCTTGAAACAGATGGTAATCTAGAGTTTGTATCGCAGGCATTACCGGCTAATTTGAAATTTGTTGAAAGTCTGACCTATATTGACCCTGAGAATACTGACTTATTGTTAGCTCTTCTTAAGGGATACGTAGGCATGGCATTTGCCGTGAATGAAACTCACTACTTAAAAGAGTTCTTAAAGGATATAGATGAAGGTCCTGCACGCAAGCAGGCTATTTTAAATTACTCTAAGGCTTTAAGGTATGGATTGCGATACCTCAAAACTAAGGATATTGGTTTTAAGCTACTGACTAAAAGTTCTAAAAATGAAAAAATCTTTACTGAACTGCTAAGTAGCGAACTTGATACAGCGGACATTGCCGATTTCGAGGCAGTCTTTTTTACAGCACAGGCACTGGCCAGCCTAATCAATTTACAAAAAGGAAACCTTGAACTGGTTGCTCAGCTACCACTAGCAAAAGCAATGTTTGATTGGGCATGTAGTATCAATCCCAATTTTAGCTATGGGGCGTGTGAAATATTCAATGCATCATACTTGGCATCCCGGCCTCGTATGCTAGGAGGGAATCCTGTAAAGGCAAAGAAACTATTTTATGCAAGTATCAAAAAATGGCCATCAAATTATTTAATTAGAATTGCATTTTTACAAAATTATATCTTACCCTTAATGGATGAGGTTGAATTTTCAAAACAGAAAAAAGCTTTTGAGTTATTTATAAGAAAGACTCCTGTGGGCTGGTCTCCACGTGAGATGAGAAGTGAAAAAAGTACGATCGATGCACACTTGAACTTGTATAATGAAGTTGCAATTAAAAGATATAATATTATTAAACGTTTTGAAAAAGAGATTTTTTAAATACTGTAGGGAGACTTTAAAGTGAAAAATATATTTTTGGCAGTCGCTATGATGGTTGCAGTTCATGCACAGGCACTAACTTTAAAAGTAGGGGTGTTGGCACCAGATGGAAGTAGTTGGGCAAAAATTTTAAAAAAAATGAGTAAAGAGGTAAAAAAAGAGACCAAGGGGGAAGTGAAGTTTAAGATGTACCTTGGTGGCTCATTAGGTGATGAGCCTGATGTACTAAGAAAAATAAGAGTTGGACAAGTGCATGGAGGATTGTTTACTGGAAAAACCCTCGGTGATATTAATGGTGATGTAAGAATAATGGAAGTTCCCTTTACTTTTAATGATAACAAATCGAGAGCTGATTCTTTACTTAGCGAAATGTCTCCTCGTTTTTCAAAAAAGTTTTTAGCGCAGGGATTTGAGAACTTAGGGTTTTTTAAAATTGGTTTTATATATTTTGTATCTAAAAAGAAAGTAACAAGTCTTGAGGGATTAAAAGATTTAAAGATTTGGTCATGGGACGGAGATCCCGTTGTTGAGACAATGATAAAGCAGATGAATTTATCTGCAGTCCCGTTACCTCTGCCAGATGTCCTGTCTTCTTTAACAACTGGTATTATTGATGCAGCCTATGCATCCCCGATGGGGATTATTGCTTTACAGTGGAATGGTAAGGTTAACTATATTCTTGATTTCCCTATTGCTTATTCAATAGGAGCTTTTTTGATCGACAAAAAAAAATGGAATAAGGTAAAAGCTGTAAACCAAAATATAGTTCGAAAGATTGTAAAAAAATATATGATTGAGATGAATGAGTCTACGGCTAAAGAAAACTTACAAGCATTAGATGTTATGAAGTCTATGGGGATTGAGACTATTCAATTTGGAGCTAAGGATATGAGTCAGGGTAAGGCAATTAGAGAAAAAATTCTTAAAGAATTAACAGGAAAGCTCTTTTCTCAAGAGATCGTTAAGCTTACTAATAAGATGATTAAGTGATGAAGATCTTTAGTACACTAGATTTTTTAATAGAAAAAAGTATTTCAGCTATTTTAGTAGTGTTTATTGTTAGTATTTTATTCCTATCATGTTCTTCTATCGTACTTCGCTGGTTTCAATATTCACAACTATGGATAGATCCATTAGTTAGGCATCTTGTATTCTTTAGTACTTTTCTCGGTGGAGTGTTAGCAACTGGAAAGGGTACACACATTGGGATTGACTTGATTGGTACATATCTGGAGCACCATAAATTATCAGTTGCAGCCCAGATAATTAAAATTATTGTATGTACCGTCTCAGTCGCAACACTAGTATGGCTTGTTGTTGCATCGATCAATTTTAGCCAAATAGAATTACAGTACGGCAAGGCAGTATTTTGGGGAATTGAAAGTGGGTACTTAGTATCTTTTATTCCTATTGGCTTTGGACTTATTGGTTATCGTTTCTTTTACATATTACTAGTAACAGTACAAGAGTTAGTAGGGAGTAAGAGATAATGGAAGTTATAGTATATTTCTTAATTTTAGGAACGGCTCTTATTGGTGTTCCAATCTTTATTATTATGTCACTTTTTGCTCTAACCGCATTTTACTTTGCTGATGTTAGTGGTGCTGCTGTTATTGTTGAGGTGTATCGCCTTGCAGGTGCTCCAACCTTAATTACAATCCCACTGTTTACACTTGCGGGTTATCTAATGGCAGAATCTAATTCTCCTCAACGACTTTTACGTTTTGCTAATGCATCCTTAGGATGGTTGCCTGGTGGGGTGGCCATTGTAAGCTTGGTTATCTGTGCTTTTTTTACTGCATTTACTGGTGCCTCTGGTGTGACAATTATTGCACTTGGTGGCTTGCTGTATCCTATTTTAACGAAGGAAGGATATAGTGAAAAATTTAGCTTAGGGCTTATTACAACATCTGGATCCCTCGGATTACTTTTTGCTCCAAGTTTACCCATTATTTTATATGGAATTGTGGCGAAGGTAGATATTGATAAACTTTTTAAAGCGGGGCTCTTACCGGGTATTTTGCTAATTGTTATTCTCTCTTTATGGTCTATTAAAAATGGCAATTTCTCTCAAAAGGAGAGAGTTAAATTCCAGTTCGCTGAATTTTGGAGTTCGTTAAAGGGGAGCTTGCCTGAGTTATTGTTACCTGTTGCTATTATGTTTGGCATTTATGGAGGTATTACAACCGTAACAGAAACGGCGGCACTGACAGCATTTTATGTTTTAGTTATGGAAGTCGTATTTTACCGTGATATAAACATTTTTAAAGATTTTCCCTCAATTATTACTGAGAGTATGTCACTCGTTGGAGGAATATTACTTATTTTATGTTGTGCCTTAGGACTGACAAATTATTTAGTTGATGAAGAGGTTCCAGTAAAAATTTTAGAGTTTATGCAGCAATATCTGACAAATAAGTATTCATTCTTACTATTTTTAAATATCTTCCTTTTGATCGTTGGTAGTTTAATGGATATTTTCAGTGCCATTATTGTTGTTGTTCCATTGATCACTCCTATTGCTGCAAGCTTTGGAGTTGATCCGATTCATTTGGCAATTATCTTTTTAGCTAATCTGGAAATTGGATATATAACTCCTCCTGTTGGTATCAACCTGTTTATTAGTAGTTATAGATTTAATAAACCAATTATTGAGCTGTACAAGGCTTCATTTCCTTTTTTACTACTACTTGTTGGAGCTTTATTAATAATTACATATTGGGAAGGATTAAGCCTTTTTTTAGTTAACTAATGAAAATGAAAATAATAATTTTTACAATTTTGTTATCCTATTTGTCTATTGCTTTTGCAAGTCAAGCCACTCTTCAATTTGATGATGGCTTAGGAGAGAAGTCTTTTGATCTATATAGTGGACCGAGAGATCCACTTCTCGATTTTGATAGATCACAAGGTAAACTATCTTTTCAGGATGAAAGAATAGATAATTCTTACTTCCTACCATTGGTTGAGCCTAGCATTAAAAATTTAAATAATTTTTGGTACAATGACTTACAGGTCAATGCCGCATGTCCACAGGAAGTATTTGAAAAAAACTATAATTATATTAGATATCTATTTCGACTTATGGCCATGAGCTACAATTTTGAAATTCTAAATTCCTTAGATGAGTTACGTTTTAACACTTCTGGTAAGAGTGGGGCATGCCAAATTACTTGGGAAAAAATATATGGAAAATGTAAACCTCGTAGCACCGAGATGGGGCTATTTTTAAAGCGAGTTAGGTACTTTATTGATGAAAAATTTAAGAAAGGGAAGAGAAAACTTAAAGATAGAGTGGAGATGAGACAAATTGTAAATTTATATTTTAAAAATGAAGGTTTACAAAAGAGTAGTCTCGGAGCGCACGCTTTATATGACTTTGCTCAACTTAATGGATATTTAGTAAACTCTAAAAATTTTACATCCAATATTGATAAGGCATGTTCACACTTAATAAAAATGAGCAGTAACTTTTGTTCAGAGCGTGATGATTTTTTTGCTGGAAGGAATATGCCTTTTTTAGAGAACTTAGTTTTAAGTTCTAATGCAACGAATGCTCTGAAAGAGTCTTCTATTGCAAAAGGATGTGTTCGTCGTTTTGTAAGAAGTTCTAGTTTTAAGGCAAGGCGATATGTATTTTTAGAAAATAATTTTCCTGCTGTATATCAATTGCTAAGGATGCAAAAAGAAAAGTACGTTCAAGGACGAATCTTTTTACCAGGTGCCCTGAAGGAATTTGATGATTTAGGCTTGAAAGATTTTTTATATGTAAAAAAAGTAGTACCCAAGCCAACTCCAAAACCTAAAGTGGTTGTCGTTAAAAAAGTAGTTAAGCCCAAGCCACTTCCAAAAGTCGTGAAGATAAAAGCGACTCCTAAACCTGTTGTTGTTAAAGCTAAGCCTACTCCTAAGCCAATATGGGAAGATCACTTTTACCAAGCGATAAAACATCTTCGTAAAGACAAAAAGCGCATGAGTGTTATTGTTGATTTAGAAGGATTAGTTAAGGACTACCCCTTTACTCCTAAAATGATTAAGCGGATTGCTACACCACTAAGTGTATATCAAAGAGTGAAGTCTCTGAGGCAGATGAAAAAATATGATAAAATTGGGAGTAAAAAGGCTCCTGTTATTTTAAGTTTTTTACTCTATATGATTTCACATGGACAGCATCAGGGTCTGTATAATGTTGGAATGGTACTTGGGAATGAGTTTTATGTAACAAATAATTTTGATAAAAAACATTCTCATGCAATCTTGGTTAGTTTGTTGAATGATGAAACAACGGGGTATCAGTGGCAGTTAAAAGTTTTAAAACGTAAAAGAAAAAATAAAAAAAAGCCCTGACGTTAGTCAGGGCTAAAAGTAAATTATTGCTCTCGGTTATCTTATTTCCTATCAGCAATTTTTTCTAGTTTACTTTGAACATAGCTGCTCATATCTAGAAGTAATAAAATACCTCCATTTTCACCATTTTCATCAGCACCAACCAAAGATATATTACCCATACGGCTATCTCCAATATAGTATCTAAATGTGGCTATAGTGTTATCTAGTCCAAGATTAACTGGGATGAATATACCAAAAACATCAGGCCCGAGATAGAATGCCATGTTGTAAAACTGGTCAATTGTAAATGCAACAGCAGGAAGTGATCCAGTTGCAACACCTGGAAGTGCTCTTCCGCCAGGAAGTGTTTGTGGGTCTAACTGTCCAACGGTGTCGCCAAAGACATCATCTAAATCAACAGAGATGGCCATTAATGTACCTCCTGACATTAAATCAGGAGAGAGTTCTAAATAGG
>DAOWEO010000102.1 GCA_030638415.1 Bdellovibrionales bacterium
TCTTTAAAACTTTTAACATATGCACAGCACGTCTATCTTTAAGAGATAGATTTGCACAATCTTCATCAGGACTAAAAAGAATTATATTCATATCGCCTTAAGAGAGAAACTCAAGTTTCTTTTCAAACTCTGTCTCAATCGTCTCAATTTCACTACCTAAGTTTTCATACTTTAAAAATTCACCCTCAACTAGTTTTTCCAGCTGACCAATCTCTTGTCCAACGGTTGCAACCTCTGCCCCACCCTGTCCTTCAGCAAGCTCGATCAATTTAGCCTGCAAAGCTTCGAGTTTGGTCTCGGTGGTATGAATCAGTTTTTCACACTTTTCAAATTTTGCTTTTAGCGGTTTTAGAATTTTTCCTCGCTCTTTTATAACTGCTGCACGCTCAGCCTTTTTATCTTTCCAACTTAGATCACTGCGAGCTGCCGGTTTTTCTACCGCGAAGTCAACCTCAAGGCTGCTACTTGTATCTTCCCAACCAATTTTTTCTAGAAATTCATCATAACTTCCATCAAAAATTTCAACACCATTGTTTCTAAATACAATCAGCTTAGTAGCCGCTTGTCTCAAAAGCAGTTCACTGTGTGTGACAAAGACGACTGCCCCTCCAAAGCTTTCGAGCTGCATCGATAGTACTTCAATTGACTGCATATCAAGGTGGTTAGTTGGCTCATCTAACAAAAGAAGGTTTACAGGTTTTGCTAAGATCTTTCCTAACATCACTCTGGCACGCTCTCCACCGGAGAGAACTTTGACTTTTTTTTCTGCTACGGTTCCAGTAAAAAGCATCGAACCACAAATAGAGCGAACTTTAGAGTTTCCAAGAGAGCTATTTACTGACTCAATCTCTTGAATAATAGAGTTCTCACCATAAAGACGGTCAATATTTGTCTGTCCAAAATGACCGGCAGTAGTACTATGATGAAAATCAGTTGAACCTGTGGTCGGAGTAAGCTCTCCTGCAATAATATTTAGCAGAGTGGATTTTCCTTTACCATTTTTTCCAATAATGGCAATGCGATCCTCTTTAGCAATATCTAATGAAAATCCAGAAAATAGCTCAGGCTTATCGGGGTAATGAAAAGCTATATCTTTTAAGTGTCCAATATTTTTTGCACTGAAATGTTGATAGATAAAATTAAGATGCATCGATTGCTCTGCACTAATTCCTTCAAAGACTTCCATTTTAGCCAACATCTTAACTCTTGATTGTGCCTGTGATGCTTTATTGGCCTTCGCTTTAAAACGCGTTACGAAGTCTTCCATCTCTTTTCTTTTTTTCTGCTGATTTACCATTGTTTTTTGATGTATTTCATCTTCTTCAGCAATCTGTGCATAGAGCTTTTCAGTACTTCCTCTGACCTTTTTAACCTTGCCACGATACATACCGAGGGTATGTGTGCTCACTTGATCCATAAAGCCACGATCATGCGTAATAAGCATAATCTCTCCATCAAAATATTTCAAAAACTGTACTAACCAGCGAATAGCCGGTAGATCAAGATAGTTGGTTGGCTCATCCAGTAACAACAAATGAGGCTCCGCTACCAGCGTTTTCGCTAGGTTTATGCGAATCTGTTGTCCACCAGAAAAAAGATTAGGGTCTCTATTTAAGTCTGCTTGTCCAAAACCTAATCCAAAGAGTATCTTCTCAACTTTATAGTGGTCAAACTGATCGTCCACAGAAAGGCCCAAGCATGCCTCTTCGAGCACTGTTGGCTTGGTGAAGTGGATATGTTGCTCTAGATAGCCAAGACGGTAATTCCTAGGAATTGCCACCTCACCTTCATCTGCTTCCATCTGGTTTAAAATAATTTTAAATAGTGTCGATTTTCCACAGCCGTTACGTCCAACAATTCCCAGCCGCTCACCACTGCCTAAATTAAAGCTAATTTTTTCAAATAGCTCCTGTCCCGCAAATCCCTTTCCTAAATTTTTTACCTGAATCATCTCTATATACTCTTTTTCCTTGCAAACAATACTTTTAACCTTTATATGATAAAGTCACCAAATATCAAACTATTAAAGTAGGTTTTATGAAATTAAAGAATATCGCTATTGTTGCTCACGTTGATCATGGAAAAACAACCCTTATGGATGGGTTGCTTAAGCAATCTGGATCATTTAGCGAAAGAGAGCAGATCGCAGATAGAGTCCTAGATTCTGGAGATATAGAAAAAGAACGTGGGATCACAATTAAAGCTAAAAACTGTGCGATTTACTGGAATGATTATAAAATTAACCTTCTTGATACTCCAGGACACGCCGACTTTGGTGGCGAAGTTGAAAGGTCTCTAATGATGGTTGATGGTATTTTTCTTTTAGTTGATGCTTCAGAAGGCCCACTTCCTCAGACACGTTTTGTTTTACAAAAAGCATTTGAGCAAAACCTAAAAGTTGCTGTGATTATTAATAAAATTGACCGCCCAGATGAGAGAATTGAAGAGGTAAAAGAAGAGATTGAAGATCTATTTTTAGACCTTATTGATATTTTAGAAATTGAAGATTTTGATCTACATATTCCTTTTCTCTATGCTTCTGCAAAAGAGGGCTGGGCTACACTTGATCCAAATGAAAAACGCTCAGATCTAAATCCTATTTTAGATTTTATTACAGAAGAAGATTTCTTCATTCCACCCGCAATTGAGCAAGGTGAAAACTTAAAACTTCTTGTTACAAATCTCTCCTACTCTCCGTACTTAGGACAACTTGCAGTAGGAAGAATTTTACGTGGATCAATCAAAAAAAATCAACAATATACACGTATTGCCAGCCATGATGCGAAGAAAAACTTTAAAGCTTCTAACATCCAAGTATTTGATATTCTCGGTCAAAAAGAAGTAGATAGTGCTTTCGCAGGTGATATTGTTTTAGTTGCAGGTGTTCCTGAAATTAATATTGGTGACACCATCTGCTCTCCTGATGATATCATCACACTTCCACGAGTTGAAGTGGAGCCACCAACAGTTGCAGTTAATGTCTCTGTGAGCACCTCTCCACTATCAGGAAAAGAGGGAGACTACCTAACTTCAAGAAAACTTGAAGAATACCTTGATGAATCAAGTAAACTAAATGTAGCACTCCAATATGAAGCAACAAGTGATCCAAAAGTATTTATACTTAAAGGTCGTGGCGAACTTCAACTTGCAATTGTTTTTGAAGAACTTCGTAGGAAGGGATTTGAATTCATGGTCTCTCGTCCAGAAGTGGTGATGAAAGAAGTTGATGGTGAAAAGCAAGAACCATATGAATCACTTATTTTAGATATTCCTGCTGAATCAACAGGAGCTATTTCAGAGAAGCTGTCAAAGAGAAAAGGAATTTTAGAATCAATGAGACCAATCGGAGATTCTCGAACACGTGTTGAATTTATAATTCCTTCACGTGGACTTATTGGTTACCGATCAACTTTTCTAACTGATACACGTGGAGAAGGACTAATGTCTTCTCAATTTTTAGGCTACCGACCATTTGCAGGGAAGATGCTATCACGTCAAAATGGAGCAATTATTTCTGACCGTGCTGGGAAGATGACCCCTTATGCGCTTTTTAACCTTCTTAGTCTTGGCGAACAATTTGTAAAACCAGGTGAGCCAGTATATGAAGGGCAGGTTATTGGTGCACATACCAAATCAAATGATACAAATGTAAATGCTGTAAGAGAGAAACACCTTGCTGCCATGCGAACAGCTGGTAAAGACGTCAATATCGTACTTCCTCCTATTCAACCAAGAACGCTTGATTGGGCGATGGACTGGATTGATGATGACGAATGGGTTGAAGTAACACCACAAAGTATTCGTCTTAGAAAACGTCAACTCCAGCAAAACAAGCGATCAGTTATTCGCTAATATGGATTTCAATAAAATCCAGCAGCATCTTGAAAATGAGATTGTAAAATCGAAAGAGGATATTCAAAATCTTAAAGATGCTGCCAAGCCTATCACTCCAGATAATGCTATTGGACGACTCACCAGACAAGATGCCATTGTTTCAAAAAATGTTAGTGATGAAAACATTCGCCAACTTGAAAGAAGAATTATCCAACTAAATGCTGCAATTCAACGCTGTAAAAAACAAGACTATGGTGACTGCCTCATATGTGAAGATGAAATCTCTGAAAAAAGATTAAAGAGTGTTCCTGAAGCAACCCTTTGTATAGATTGTGCCAACAAACGCAGTAATTCTTAATTGTTACAACCATTTTACTTTCAAAATATCTTCTTCTAGAATTGATTCTTAACGAAATTAATAAGGAGTTTTTATGAAACTTACAATACTACTTACTACCCTAATTTTTTCATTATCAGTTTACTCAAATATAATCCACAATCATATGATTGATGCAGCATACTTTGGAGAAACAGCAACTCTTGTTGAGATTATTAAAACTAACCAAGTTGATATTAACTATCAAGATAGTGAAGGAAGAACTGCTATTTGGTATGCTGGATATTGGGAGTACGTAGATACAATGAAAGTTATTTTAGCCCAAAAAGATGTCGACGTTAATATTCCAGACCATTATGGCATATATATCATTGACTGGGTGAGTTACGAAGGAAAGTGGGAATCTTATGACCTACTTAAAGCAGCTGGGGCAGTTGAACACTAAGCCACACTTGAAAAAAAGTAATATTATAGGTATACAGTAATGGCTACATTGGCTTAAACCTTGAGGTACCTATGCTCCCAAATATCAATGAATTTATCGATGACAACTTCAACAAAGACCCCTACTTTGGAAAGCTATTTGAATACTCGTACTTTGCTAGATCAGAAGGTGAATGTGGTGATGATATGTCTTTCTATATTTCCGTTGAGGATGACATTATTACTGATACTAAATACTATACTGAAAAAGGTTGTGCTCATACTAGACTTGCAGGGAAAAGTGTTGCCATGAATGCCAAAGGCAAAAACATCTATGAGGCACTCTGCATTACACCTATGAATGTGATAAATACGGAAAAATCTCTGGCAAAAAGTGGCCAACACTGTGCCATCCTGGCCGTCACGACATTTTATAATGCAATTTCAAATTACCTATTGGACAAGGACTAAATACTACTAATTTTATTTAGCAACTAGGTAAAAGTATCTAATCTAAAACCATTCCTATTTTTTAAGTATAATAGGTGTATGGAACAACTAGAAACCAAAAAGAAGTTCACCTATTCCAAGTTTAACAAAATCAATGGACAGCACCCATTACAAAACTCCTGTCCTGATTCCTTTATATTCTACAGAGTACGCACTAGGGAAAAAGGAAGTGTAGCTGCCTTTAATTTCGATCTGGCTAAAGAGATTGGATTAATATCTTCTGACCATCCTGAGGTTTTAACAGAAGAGTTAACACAGATAATTATTGATACTTTTGGGATCGTTATTATTAATGAATACGATATAGAAAATGAAATTGAATTTCCTAAAGAAGAGATTAGACCACATATGTATATGGCCACGCGCTACCTCCAAATGCAACATCCAAATAAACAGGGAAAAACTTCTGGTGATGGCCGTAGTATATGGAATGGACAGGTTAGCCACGGTGGTAGAACTTTTGATATCTCAAGTTGTGGCACGGGTGCCACGAAGTTATCTCCGGCAACCAGTATCAGTGGTAAAAACTTTCAAACAGGCTCACCAGATGTGAGTTATGGGTGTGGATATTCTGAAGTTGATGAAGGATTTGTCAGCCTATTTTTTAGCGAAGTACTTCATAAAAATAGAATAGATACGGAACGCGTCCTAGGCGTATTAGAATTTCCAGGTGGTTTTTCGATAAATATACGAGTACATGAAAATCTACTACGCCCAAGCCATTTTTTTAACCATCTTAAACAGGGAAATTACAATGCCCTGCGAGATATTACGAACTATTACATAGAAAAAGAAATTAGTAATGGTAACTGGCCTGATGCCCCAAAGACTACCAAAGCACGATATCGGTATTTATTACAGAAGCTAACAGAGACTTTTGCTGAGATGGCGGCTAATTTTGAAAATGAGTATCTATTTTGTTGGCTAGAGTGGGATGGAGATAATATTTTAATGGATGGAAGTATTATTGATTACGGTTCAGTCCGTCAATTTGGTTTATACCACGATGAATACCGCTACGACGATGTTGAAAAATTCTCCACGACAATAAAAGAGCAAAAAGCTAAAGCAAAATATATTATACAATCATTTGCCCAAGCAATTGATTTTCTAATTACAAAAGATAAAAAAAATCTTCAGGAGTTTAAAACAAATTCTATTTTAAATAATTTTGAAGAGATTTTTAATAATAAAAAAAATAGTACTATTCTCCATAAAATCGGTTTAAAACCAACCTGGGTTAACAAGTTAATGCAAAATGATATTGCAACGATTGAAGAATTTAGAGATCTCTTCTCATACTTTGAAAAAACTAAAAGTTCTGCAGGACTGTATGAACTGCCCGATGGAATTACCCGTGATGCCATATTTTGTATGCGTGATATTTTAAGAGAGCTGCCACAGCTACTTCTATCAAGAAATGAAAATATTTCAGCTATTGAGTTTATTGAAATTATAAAATCCTCTTATGCCAATGAAGTAGACTTAGAATTAACGTCCTACCGTGAAGAAAAAATAAAAAACTTTCAAAATACCTACTGCAAGATAATTGACTTAGTAGCACATCATTTTAAACTTAGTACAACACGAATTCTACTAGAAGTGACAATGCGCTCATCGATAATAAATAAATATGACAGAGTAACTGGAGATTCAATAAGTAAAATTGTTGAATTAGTTTTAAAACATAAAAAATCATTAAAAGTTGAAGGGATTTTTTCTCTGCTTAAAGATATTGTTAGCTATCAAAACCTAAACCCAGAGACTAGACAAAAATCTTCCGATTGCCCTAAGACAAGAAAAATTGTGAAACAAGTTTTTAACATTGTTCATTATTATAGAGAGAGTTTATGAAGCTAGTTCTCTACGGAGGTGGTGATAGTGAAGATACTCGAACTATTGATAAGCAATTAATTAAATTGAGTATGCTTCCATCTCCAAAAGTAACATTTATTCCATCTTATTCCTATGATGCTGATATTGATTTTTATAATTTTGTAATGAGATTTTCTAAATTAGGCATCAAGCGATTTATAAACTTTCCCATCGATTCTCCCTTTGACACTGTTTTATTAGCAGAAGCTTTTACCAGTGATATCATCTATCTAGATGGTGGAAATACCTATTACTTTTTAAACCAACTTCGTAAATCAAAGATACTTCCTTTACTAAAAGAATTTGCAAAAAAGGGTGGAATTTTAGCCGGTCTAAGTGCAGGTGCAATTATTATGACTCCCAATATTAATACTGCTGGATTTCCTCCATTTGATTGTGACATAAACGATGAAAGGCTAAGAAATTTTGATGCTCTCGGTCTTGTACCCTTTGAGATTTTTCCTCACTACAAAAACTCCAAACGTTATAATCTATCCTTACAGGAGTACTCTAAAGAATCCGGCAATGATGTATTAGGATGTGCAGATGGAAATGGAATAATTATAGATGGGCAAAGAGTAACAGTTACAAAGCAAATAACTATATTTTCCAATGGTAAGAAATTTTCTAAGCGAACAGCACTGAAAACAACTCTCGCCAATCCAAATAGCATTGTATAATATCGATACTAATTAAAAATATTAGGATCGGCTATGATAAGTATGGTTAAATTTAGACGAACAATGCGTGTACTACACCGAGACATCGGGTATATGGCCATTGGTTTAACCATTGTCTTTTCAATTTCAGGAATTACCCTGAGCCATAATCATGATTGGAACTCTAACTACTCAGTAGAGCATTCTCATCATAAGCTCTCACTGCTAGAAAATCTTACTGACGAGCAAATAGTCCAGCAATCAATACAGCAGCTCAAAATAACTTCCACTTTTAGAACACTTTTCTGGGGGCGCCCTGGAGAAGTTAAACTCTTTTTTACTGATGACCTCACCGTAAATATAAGTATTCCAAAGCAGACAGCAGACATTGAGAAAATTGAAAATCGCTTTCTACTTCATCGCTTTAATCAGCTGCATCTAGGACAGGTGAAAGCGTACTGGGTAGTTATTTCAGATGTATTTGCAGGAGTACTAATATTTCTTTCAATTTCTGCTCTATTCATTGTAAAAGGAAAAAAAGGAGTCTGGGGGAGAGGTGGAATTTTCACCCTAATAGGTATACTAATTCCACTGGTGTATATGTTTGTTGGGTAACACTGCTCTTAAAAAGTACCACGTATCAATAAATAGTATATAATAGAATTAATCAATAACTTAAGGAGAATAAAATGGCTAAGGCACAAGATAAAGGCAATAAAAATAAAGCGCAAAATAAAGACAAAAAAAAGCTGAGTACTAAAGAAAAAAGAAAGATCAAACAAGAGAAAAAAGCAGGAAAAAAACAAGACTAGTACTTACTAAAAATACAGGCCACTCAACAAGTGGCCTTCTTTTTAACTAAAAATCTATTTTTTGCGAACTCTTTTTTGTTTTGAAATCATCAGCAACTTATCGTTATAATAATCCAATTTATAACTAATGCTATCTAATTTCTCATATATATCAGAACAATTTTTTGCTCGTAGCTTCGCTATCTCTCTATTATGACGCTCCCTCTCTCTTTGAATATTTTTCTCATCCTAACCTCCCAAAAAAAAGGCCAGTTTTTCAACTGGCCTTTAATACTACATACTTTAAAATTACTTATTATTAATCTTCTCACGAGCAACTGCTTGAGCGGCAGCAAGACGAGCAATTGGAACTCTAAATGGAGAACAAGAAACATAATCAAGTCCTGCACGATGACAGAATTCAACAGAAGCAGGTTCACCACCATGCTCACCACAGATTCCGATGTGCATCTTAGAGTTTGACTCTTTTCCATACTTAGTAGCATGCTCAATTAAAAATCCAACTCCATCCTGATCAATAGAAACAAATGGATCCACTAGAAAGTGACCTTTGTTAACATACTCAGGAAGAAATTTTCCAGCATCGTCACGTGAAAGTCCAAAAGTCGTTTGAGTCAGATCATTTGTTCCAAAAGAGAAAAAGTCTGCGTGCTTTGCAATTTCACCAGCAGTGATTGCCGCTCTTGGAAGCTCAATCATTGTTCCAATTTTATACTTAACTTCTTTTCCAGCTTTTTTAAATACGTCAGCAATAACTACTTCAGCATCTGCTCTTAGAGTCTTAAGCTCACTTGCCAGACCTACAAGAGGAATCATAATTTCAGGAATAACATTTACTCCGTTATTAGCACTCTCAACAGCTGCTTCGATAATTGCACGAACCTGCATCTTATAGATTTCAGGATACGTAACACCAAGACGACAACCACGGTGACCAAGCATTGGGTTTGACTCATGTAGTGAATCGCCGCGAGCTTCAACCTCTGCAAGTGTCTTTCCTAGAGCTTTTGCAAGGTTCTCTTTGTCAACTTTTTCATGAGGTAAGAACTCGTGAAGAGGTGGATCAAGCAAGCGAATATTTACCGGTTTTCCGTCCATCTCTTTAAAAATTCCAAGAAAGTCAGCTTTTTGAAAAGGAACAAGCTTATCAAGAGCTGATTCACGATCAGAAAGATTTTCAGCAAAGATCATTTCACGAATTGCAAGAATTCTTTCAGGATCAAAAAACATGTGCTCTGTACGACAAAGTCCAATTCCTTCCGCTCCAAAACCTACTGCCGCAGCGCTATCTTCTGGGTTGTCAGCATTTGTACGAACCTTAAGACGACGAGTCTCATCGGCCCATGCCATAAATGTATTAAAATCTCCACTTATCTCAGCTTTAATTGTAGGAACTTTTCCGGCCATAACTTCACCAGTTCCACCATCAAGAGTAATTGCATCACCCTCTTTATATTCAATTCCTCCGATCATTACAGTCTTATTCTTGTTATTAACAAGAACAGTAGGACAACCAGAAACACATGGTGTTCCCATTCCACGAGCAACAACAGCTGCGTGAGAAGTCATTCCACCACGAGCAGTAAGGATACCATTTGCAGCAACCATACCAGTAATATCTTCAGGACTTGTTTCCATTCTTACAAGAAGAACTTCTTTGCCAGCTTCAACCCACTCAACAGCAGTTGCAGCATCAAAAACAATCTGTCCGTAAGCAGCACCTGGAGATGCAGGAAGACCTTTTCCGATAATATCTTTTTTAGCCTCTGGATCAAGACGTGGGTGAAGAAGCTTATCAAGCTCATTCGCATCAACTTTCAGAAGACCTTCTTCTTTAGTACAAAGTCCTTCACTTACCATATCGACAGCAATTTTAATTCCAGCTGCTGCAGTTCTTTTACCATTTCTAGTTTGTAGAAGGTAAAGAGTTCCATTTTCAATGGTAAACTCGATATCTTGCATATCTTGATAATGGTTCTCTAATTTTTTATAGATAGTTACAAGCTCGTCGTAACATTTAGGCATAATCTCTTGAAGTGTTGGAAGATCTCTGTTTCCATCAGTCTTAGACTCATTGTTAATTGGCTGAGGAGTTCTTATTCCAGCAACAACATCTTCACCTTGAGCATTTACTAGATACTCTCCGAAAAATCTATTATCACCTGTACTAGGATCTCTTGTAAAACAAACACCTGTTGCACAATCATCGCCCATGTTTCCATAAACCATTGACTGAATATTTACTGCTGTTCCCCAATCATGACTATATCCATGCATCTGACGATAGATCATTGCACGCTCATTATTCCATGAAGCAAATACCGCTCCAATCGCTTTCCAAAGTTGCTCAATTGGCTCGTTAGGAAAAAGCTCGCCTGTAGCTTCTTTAACTGTTGTCTTATAAGTAGCAACAAGCTCTTTAAGATCATCAGCAGTAAGCTCAGTATCGATAGTAACTTTCTTAGCAGCTTTAAGTTCAGATAGTTTGTGCTCAAGAACCTCACCATCCATATTAAGAACAACATTTGAGTACATCTGAATAAAGCGGCGGTAGCTATCCCATGCAAAACGAGCATCGAATTTAGTAGCAAGACCTTCTACAACTTCATCATTAAGACCCAAATTTAAAACAGTATCCATCATCCCTGGCATAGACACTCTTGCTCCAGAACGAACAGAGAAAAGAAGAGGATTATTTACATCTCCAAATTTCTTTCCACTATTTTTTTCGATAAAAGCAATAAGCTCTTTCGCTTGATCTTTAATTTCATCAGTAATTTTCTCACCAGCATCGTAGTAGTTAAGACATGCTTCAGTTGAGACAGTAAACCCTGGAGGCACTGGAACGCCTATTGCAGTCATCTCTGCAAGGTTTGCACCTTTTCCACCCAGAAGGTTTTTATCATTTCTGTTTCCTTCAGTTTTTTCCTTTGAAAAAACGTAAACCCATTTCTTACTCATAAATTCTCCTTTTAGAATTTTAATTTTTCTCGTAAATAAGTATCAAGTTTGTCGATTGCAATACGCTCTTGAGTCATGGTGTCTCTATCTCGAATGGTGACACTGTTATCTTCAAGAGTATCGTAATCAATTGTTATACAATACGGTGTTCCTATTTCATCTTGTCGGCGGTAACGCTTACCAATACTTCCGGCAACGTCGTACTCCACCTTATAACTTTGCTGAATTTCAGCAACAAGCTTATCTGCAATCTCTACCAGAGGAGCCTTTTTCATAAGTGGCATTACTGCCACCTTTATAGGGGCCATCTTTGGATGAAGTTTTAGAACTGTTCGCTCATCCTTCTCTCCCTCATTTTCTACTCTGTAAGCATCGCAAAGAATGGCAAGTAGAGCTCTATCACACCCAACTGAAGTCTCAATTACATATGGAAGGTATTTTTTATTTCCATCAGCTTGATCAACATAGGTAAGATTTTTTCCAGAGTGCTCTTGGTGTTGCTTAAGATCAAAGTCTGTTCGAGAATGAACCCCTTCCATCTCTCCCCAGCCCATTGGGAAATTATATTCAATATCAGTTGCCGCATCGGCATAGTGAGCAAGCTTATCGTCCGGGTGTGGTACCCATTTTAACATCTCAGGACGAAGTCCATTATCAAGATGCCACTGGTAGCGAATCTCTTTCCATTTTTCCATCGCCTCTTTTTGAGTTCCTGGCTTTACAAAAAATTGCATCTCCATCTGCTCAAATTCTCGTGTTCTAAAGATAAAGTTTCCTGGAGTAATCTCGTTACGAAAAGCTTTTCCAATCTGCGCAATTCCAAAAGGAAGTTTTTTACGCATCGTTTGTTGCACATTTATAAAGTTAACGAAAATTCCTTGTGCAGTCTCTGGGCGCAAGTATACTTTGGATGAATCATCTTCCACTGCTCCCATTTGCGTACTAAACATAAGATTAAAATCTCTCGGCTCTGTAAAAGAGTCTTTAGCACCACAATTTGTACAAGGCTTTGTGACGTCAATATTATCTTCTCTAAAGCGACTCTTACACTCCTTGCAATCGACAAGAGGATCAGAGAAGCCATCAATATGTCCTGAAGCCTGCCAAACCTGAGGATGCATTAAAATTGAAGCATCTAACCCTTCAATATCAGGTCTATAAGTCATGGCCTTCCACCAAGAGTTCTTCACATTCTGCTTTAGCTCAACCCCAAGAGGGCCGTAATCCCAACAAGAACCTAGGCCACCATAGACTTCAGAACTTTGAAAAATAAATCCTCGGCGTTTGCAAAGGCTGGCTATATCAGCCATTGACTTCAAATTTGATTCAGACATACGATTATTCCTCGCTAAAAAAAAATTTAGACTAAATTAGCCCAATAGAAACGATATGATAAGCAAAATGTGATCTGCCAGGAACTCTTCTCGGAGATTTTCATTTTATACTTAATTTCCAACTATTTTGCCCACTATCTAAGGCAACCAGCATATCTACATATATCAACTAACCTGTTGAAATAATTAGCAAAATACTACTACCTTTATAATAGATTGGATAAAACTGATAACTATAGGAAAATATAGGAAATAGAGGCACTTGAATACACGTAAATTGAGGGTTATTAATTATGACAAAATTTCTAATTTTATTGATAATATTATCCACTTCGGCATGTATCCCCTTTATTCCAGAAATAGAGAGTACTTCTTCAACTGATCAAGCATCGATAGCTCCAGAGCCTACTCCTACAGAAATTATCCCACTAGAGATATTATCTATAAATGCAGAGCAAACTACAAAGACTTTAGTCACAGTTACATGGGAACTGTCAGAAAAGGCTACAGGACAAGTTGAGTATGGGTTTTCTACAAACTATGGTTTTACTACAACCAAAGAAAGTAATTTCAACTATTCCCAGCATATGCACACTCTACCAAATCTCGCTTTAAATTCGACCTACCACTATAGAGTTATTTCAGAGAGAGATGATGGTAGCCGAGTAATCAGTGAAGACATGACATTTACTACGCCTGATGAGGAGATCATAACTCCAGATCCTGAAACACCACCAGATGAGAACCCAGAGGAAGATCCTAATGATCTACCAATAGGGGCTACTGCTATAATGGGTCTACAGCTAGGTGATACATTAGAGATCGCAATTAATAATACCAATGTCCTCAATACTGCATTAGCAGGAGGAGGCAAGGATTTGATTATTCCAGCTGGTGAGTGGCTTACCAATAAGCAAGTACTA
The DNA here is from genome assembly GCA_030638415.1 of Bdellovibrionales bacterium. GTDB lineage: Bacteria > Bdellovibrionota > Bacteriovoracia > Bacteriovoracales > Bacteriovoracaceae > DAOWEO01. The sequence continues at coordinate 13,669 of DAOWEO010000102.1, forward strand.
GTAATGCAAGATACAACTTTGACCTTTGAAGGAAAGCTTCGACAAATTAATCACTTCAGCTCTGATCTAAACCTGCTGCGAATTGATTCTGGTAATGTAACTATTAATAACCCACAGCTAAGCCAAAAAGGAATCGTTGGTGGACATGGAACTCACGCATGTCTAGCAATATATGGAAGTGACAATACGGGTAATATTACAATCAACGGTGGCATCATAGAGTGGGGCGCATCAAATAACTTTCAAGGTGGTAGAAATAACACAATTTTTAATGGCACACTATTTCGAGACTCAGTGGAGCACTTAATCTATGCAAATGGTATAAACGGTAATGGATCAGGAGCTGGAAAAGCAGATGGCCTTATTTTTAATGACTGTACCTTTGAACGACCTGGCAACGGACTCTCCCCTGACCTAGAGGCAAACCACATTCAACTAAGAAACTATCAAAACGTAGAAATTAATAACTCAATTATTAAAGGCTTAAAGAAGACACTACCTAATCAATATGGAATTTTAGCCACTGACATAGATGGATTATTTGTAAACGAAACTACCATTAGCGATTATTCTGCTGGTCTATTATACACAGGACTAGGCACCAATGGTGTCGTTTTCAATCGAGTTACAGCATCAGGAGATGGAACAAAACATATTAGAAAATCTGTCGATGCTGGAGATGCTACATTTAATAATTGTATATTTAATAGCCCTTATGGAATCTATGGCGATACAAAGTTTAATAGCTGTACTTTTAAACCTACCAGTTACTATATTCAAGCGTATGCTGGATCCGAACTTATTTTCGATAGTTGTACTTGGGATTATTCAAACTCTACATACAGTACAGCTTTTGTCACAGAAGCTGATTCCTCTGTGACACTAACTTATAGACAGACAATAATTGCACCTTCAGATGGACACCCCTTTGACTGGGGCATCCTATTACCGTAGTACTTCTACTCATTTGAGATCATAAGTCCTTCAAAATGATTTTTGATCTGTCCCCACTGAGTGATATTACTTTCTAATTTAAAATCTCTACCATTCGGACTATCAACAATTGTTCTACTACTAGTAAAAGTGGCACCCTCGAGATTACTAACTACTGCTCCAGTAGGTAGCGTATTTCCATAAGCTACGTATGCCAATGGAAGCATATCAATTATACTGAATCCATTGATCAGTCCAACTCCGTATGGATGCTCTAGTCCGTATACAAAAGCAATAGGTGAATTAATATGATACTCAGTATATATTTGTCCGATTCTGCTATTAGGAATTGTTTGGTAACTCTGGGAATAAGCAACATCAGTTGAACACTCTATAAACTGCACATTAGATGGTAAGTTAGCAATTACGTACTCTAGTGCCCATGTTGCATAATCATCTCCCCCACTGAAGTTTTGTCCACTCAAGGTATTTACGGAACCTCTACCTAAAAAAGTAATCATAGAAACTTTATCAGCAACAAGTTGCCTATCACGTAAAAGTAACTCTGCTATATTATACAGCTGCCCACCAGTAGCAATAGCTACTTTACTATCAGAATTACGTAGTGCATTCATATAAACATCTACTACGTCACCTATCTCAGCACTAGTGTCAAAATCTCTAATATCCCGAGCATCTCCTACATATGCTGAAGATTGAGCAGGATAGCTGGTAGAACCTGTTGTTACTGCTACACGCATCGTCTTCCCTGTCATATTTATTCCAATCGGGATATTCAAGTTGTGATATCTAAGCTGTGCAGATGGAATCAATATACCGTTATTGTAAAAATCAGTACCTACACGACCGATTGCCAGTAAGTTAATATCTTGGTTTTGGTGCATGGCAATTGCAGCTTCAAGCGCCCCATCATTATCTGGATCTGAAAAACCAAAATCGTTATCGAAGATCACTGGAGCACCATAATTCTTATCCGAATCACTAGAGCTGTCACAACCCATCATAAGTGATGTAAATAAAATGATTACAATTAGTTTTAGCATTTAAAACTCCTAGGTTCGTTTCACAATATGACTAAAAAATATCTTACTGTTTAAAAATTAGTCAACTTTGCTATCAGAAACAGTAAAAAGTCATACGATATAGACTTTAATAGCAAGCAGCATGCCATCTTGATGAGGACAGTCGTGTCCCTTCTCTCCGTCTGACATTTTATTACATCACTATCTCTTCTCCACCTGTTTAAGGTAGCGTTGCAACTATAGAAATAGAAATACTTAAGGAGAAATTATGTTTAAAGCAATAATACTAACATTTGCACTAGGAGCTTTCTTAGTTGCAAATAGCTCTTTTCAAGATGGCCATCAGCTATGTGAAGGCATTGCGCCGCAAAACGATCTTTGGATTGGGCCTAATGATAAAGCAGCTAGTGGAATATCTGAAGAAGAGTTTGATGACATCATGGATAAGCTAGAAACTATCTATACACCTATTTTTGAGGAAGAGTATAATAGAAAGTTCCAAATTGTTCGCAAGTGGACAGATGGAACAGTCAACGCCTATGCCAACCAATCTGGTAAGACAAGTCAAATTCATATGTTTGGTGGACTTGCTCGTTATAGAGGAATGAATAAAATAGGTATGGCCATGGTAGCTTGTCATGAAATTGGTCACCACCTAGGTGGAAAGCCAAAGGTTGCCCGTTTTCTTTTTCCATCATGGGCCGCTAATGAAGGTCAATCTGACTACTTTGCAACTCTAAAATGTATTAGAAAATATCTAAGAGTAGACCAACTAGATCTAACTCAATATATGGATGAAATTAATCCTCTCGCTCAAGAAATGTGTGAAAAGACTTGGGGATCTAGTGAAGAAGTAGAGATATGTCTACTAGCAAGTGTTGGATCTAAAGTTTTAGCTGAAACATTAAATAGCCTCAACAGTGGTTCAGTTGCTGTCAATGTTGATACGCCTGATACAAAAATTGTTAGAAAGACCTATAACAAGCACCCTAAAGCGCAGTGTCGTTTAGATACATACTTTCAAGGATCTCTTTGTGATGTAGATGACATGGAACATATCAACCTAAAGAAAGTTAACTCTGCACAGTGTGCAAGGACAGATGGCTATACTGTTGGAGTAAGACCGTTTTGTTGGTACAAGCCTAAAAAATAGTTAGAATTATAAAAGTTATTTCAAAGGCTGCTTAATTAAGTAGCCTTTTTTTTTGTATAAATATTAAGCTTCTTTTGTGAAAAGATTTCTTATGCATGTTCAAGTAGTGTTTAGTCTCGTTGGATTAGTATACAGATACTTTAACTATATCTACTCCTTTCCAGTTTCTATGATCGCACTATCTAGCTGTGCCGTTATCTCTGAAGGCTTAGAGGTACTCTATCCTTAGACATGGCACTCCCTGTTACAACACATTCGTACTAAAGATTCCTCTGACCAACGGGGAACAAGAAGTTTAATTGGCCTGACTTAATGAATAAAGCTTAAAGTACTCACGCTCTTTTCCCATGAGTTCCTTATGTGTTCCCGACTCCACAATTTCACCATTTTTCATAACATAGATACGATCATAGTTTTGAATAGTGGTTAATCGATGTGCAATTGCAATTACTGTTTTCTCACCTGTAATTTTCTCTAAAGCTTTTTGTACAACTTTCTCTGATTCGTTATCTAAGGCAGATGTCGCTTCATCAAGTAAAAACACATCAGGATTTCGTAAGAATGCCCTAGCAATTGTAATTCGCTGTTTTTGTCCACCTGAAAGTCTTGCACCATGGTCTCCAACTGTGGTTTTAACACCATCAGGTAGCGAAGAAATGAACTCATTGCAGTAGGAAGTCTCCAGCGCATTTTGAATTTCTTGCTCTGAATAAACGGAGCCAACCGTAACATTTTCTAAAATGGTGTCGTGAAATAGAAAAATATCCTGACTAACTAAACCAAATACAGTACGCAAAGATTGTAGTTTTATATCACGAAGCTCGACTCCATCAATTTGAATACTACCATGTTCGTACGGATATAAACCTAGAAGTAGATTAACCAGAGTGGACTTACCAGAACCTGATAATCCAACAAGAGCAACCTTCTCCCCTCTCTTAACATCTAAGGAGAAATTTTTTATAACTTCTCCTTCACCGTAAGAAAAAGTTAAATCTTTAATTATTATAGTGTGCTCAAAGCTTGTAAGATCACGAACTCCTCTATCTGGCTCTTCTTCAATATCAAGTAGATTTAAAATTCTTTCCCCTGCTGCAACAGATTGATTAATTTTTACATTAGCCTGAGAAAATTTCCGAATAGGGTCCATCAAAAGTGCCAGTGCTGTAATAAAACTAACAAAGTCTCCAGTTGTAAGTGCACCTGAAGTAATTCGATAATGAGCAAATACAATAACGCCACTAAATGCAAGTGCCCCAACAAGCTCTACCAAGGGATGAGCGATCTCTTCAATCTTTGTTGTTTTCATCTGTGAAGTGAAATATTGTAGCTGGTCTTTAAGAAAACGATTTGTAACATATTTTTGCAGATTAAATGACTTTGCAATTTTTTGTCCTAACAGACCTTCACTGATAGAATGAGTCATCTGAGATATTTTTTCCTGTACATCTGTCTGATTACTTCTGATGACTCTTCCACTTTTTCCAAAGATTATAACAAACAGTGGAGTCGTCACGACAATGACTAATGTTAGCTGCCAATCTCGGTACAAAGCGAGCCCAAACATAACCATGGCCGTCAAAGGCTCTCGTACAAGATCAACAATATTTCTAAATCCACCTGCAAATAGTGCGGTGTCATTTAATACATTAGAAACCAATGTTCCCTGTTTATTTTTAACGTAAAATGCGAGGGGTAATTTTTGAAATTTAACAAAAATCTGCTCTCTAATATCACAGACTATTTTTTCAACAACAAAGCGGATCCAGTAAAAATGAAAGAACCGGCAAGGAAAATTTAAAATACCGGCTCCAAGTAGCATCGCTGCAAGCAAAAAAGCCTGCTCTGCAGATGCCCCCTGGCTTAAGCCCTGATCAAAAAGAGGCTTCACGAGATATGCTTGAAATCCCTTGATTGCGGCCAGCACAAAAGAGAACATCATAGAACCCAGTGCTAATTTCCAATAAGGACGAATGTAAGGTATTAATTTTTTTAAAATTGCCAGCATAAATCAAATGTAGCTTATTTCCATCTCTAGGTCTAGATTATGATGCCTTTTTAACTGCTTTTATAACCATCTCTTCTAATTTTTTTGACCTTAAGTCCATCTCTGACACTGGAATACTATCCCCATTAAATAGTGGTGCTAGTATATCTGTCGAAAAGTAGTCACGTGCAAGTTTTCCATATTTAGTTCCCTTAACCTTATTCCAATCTAAGTCGTCTTTCTTTACAACTCCAAACATATATCCAAGCGATGTCATAAAGCCAGGTTTAGCACGTTCTTGCCGCAACTGAGGCTCAACAATACCATACATCAAACCGTCCACAAAACGTGGTGACTCACTCGTCAGAGCCTTCGTTAAATACTTGCGCACCACCCTATCTTCACCAACTCTATCAATATCACCATGCTTTAAAATTTCAATGACCCTGGCAACAACTTTTCGTCCAGACTTACCAGCAAGTGCTTTTTCCATTAAGGCAGAGCTGGTAATTTTATCAACACTATTTTCTAATAACCCCTCACTATCTTTATAGTCAGCAACTCCATCCATCAATTCATCTCGCACAACTTCTGCCACCGATGCTCGTACAACAAATCGCATATATGAAGTATTATAAAATGCATCTTTAAGTTCTTCACTCGTAGCTTTTGGATGATTTTTTATAAAAGTTATTAATTCTTTTTTAGTTCTCTTCATAAATTTACGACATTTTATTTTATTGTAGTTACACGCTAGCACCGTTCTTTCACCTAACATTTTTAACTGCTCCCAAGTATCTTCTGGATCATTAGGCTCTTCTGTTGATGCTGCTGAATCGGCACGCAGAAACATCATTAATTCAAACACCTGCTCCAGATCTTTTTTATGGTCCGGGTATTGTCCTGGATACTTAGTTTTCAAAAAACGCATCTTAAGCCCGTTAGCAATAGACCCTTCAAGCTTTTTGGCACACACATCAATTTTATCTGTCACATCACCAATTTTAACATTACTTTTTGTCATTGCTGATTCAACATCATTTCTAAAAACTCGTGCGACTGCACGCTTTTCAAAGCCACCTGATTTTAAAATATTTCCCTGTAGTGTGTTGATACATCCTGCAAACGTTCTATGCGCCGCCACAGCAGGATCTTTCAGGTCAAGCGGTATGGGATATGTGCGTGTTCCTCTTTGCACTTCTTTAACTGAGTTACTATAATCGGCTAATTGTTTTTTTGAATATTTTGATTGTAATGATGAGGAGTAGTGCAACATAGTAAAATCACCGATATTGCGTGCTACAATCAAGGCGCTGTCTGACAAGCATCCATCCAAATGAGTTTCCAGTGCTGTATCTTTTTTTCCTCGCCCTTTTTCTAAGCACTGCTTGAGTCGATCCTTCAAGCTCCAGATTGTTTTATTAGCATATTTAGTATTAACAATATTATCATTAATTTTATCGCGCATTACACGAAATCCAATTCCATTGTATGCATCTATTTTAGCATTTTCAGTACATTTTTCTATAATACCTGTTACGTCAGGCTTATCACTTTCATTTTTCTTTTTATTCAAACAATACCTAAGATCATTTTTATATTTAACTAGTAACTTATTCGCCAGTTTAGAATCTTTAATATTATCTTTAACGTTATCCTCTAGTACCAAAGAAGCTATATCAAACGCTGCATCAAGCTGTGTCTCAGTCAAGAGATCTTCAGCCTCTTCTTTAGTCGCTCTATATAGACGCTCTTCAAACTCTGGTGTTATATACTTCATTGTTAAGTCTCGGTGGACCTTTTGATTAGCAGCTCCATCTTTAGCATCACCAGAGGGATAAAAGGACTCCAGGTTCATTGACAACACATCACCAAAAACTGTACTTGTAGCACTCGCCTCAAAACGCTTGATGTACTCATCAACATCTTCATCACTTTTTGCCTTTTCAAATACATGTTCCCAGGTTAGCCCCTTCTCGTGGCTTCTCGTATTCATAATACCTGCTACCGCTGATTTACGCTTTTTGGGATCCTTATAATATGTTTTTAGACTCTCTTGTAAAATCAGAGGTAACACAGCTGGCATAATCATCTGCTTACCTTTAAATGCACACTCAGTACCAATTTGATCGAGGTCACTTGATAACTTTTCGACTGTAGGTAGAATAGAAATTTTTGATATATAGCAATCTGAAACAGTCTTCCTAAACTTTTCAATATCAGCACCATTAAAAGTTAAATCATGACCTTTTGTAGCATCAGTACTTTTTAGTTCTTTTTCCAAAGTCGGCACTGCTAGTTCATATGCCAGCAGACCAATAGCACTAGATGAGCATTGTAAATAATCTTTTTCCCACTTTGTAACAGTACTTTTTGATTGCTTAATTTGATAATTCATTGCATCTGTTAAATTATTCTTAGTTGCCTGAGTTGCTCTGTTGTTACAATCTGTTAAAATTGGTTTTACAGCTGCAACTAATTCACTCTTCATGCTAGCTTGTAACTCAGATGGATATAAACCATTAATAGAAGACTCAATATTATCCATCACGCCTTTTTCAACAAGTTGAATACTGGCTTCCATTGTCAGCATCTCTTCGCAAAGAGTAGGGTCTATACTCATTGTTGCCGGACTTAGGCTACAACTATCCTGAGGTTTGGGTAGCCCTGCAGTATAATTATCAATAAGAGTATTTTGCTGTCCAATGCAAACGGAATAACCACTCTTCATAACTGATTCTACAAATTTTTCTTTTTCTTGTGGTTCATCCTTAAAGGTATCCGATATTGCCTCATGATTATTTATAACATCTCTAGATACCTTCTCACCGGCCAGCGTTGTAATACTAGCAACGCACTTGTTTAACTCGTCTTTAAAAGTATCTGCAGACATCGTTTTCATGCCATCCCAGTCACTCTTATTCCAGTTATCACTACGTCTAAATTTATCATCTAGACTACATTTATATTCATCTAGGCTTTCCTTAACTATCCGAGACCGAGCTGTCGCGTCATCAACACTGTCTTCCAGCGATTGCGTTACTTGTAATTTAAGAGTTTCCTTAAATGCCGATGAAACACCTTGATAGGCGCAGACTTGGATATCATTAGGATCTTCTCTTTTTTCAGCCAAGAACCACTGATCAGCACACTTTAAATATGAATTTTGAGCCTTCTTTTTTAAAAAGCTCAACCATTTTTTCTTTTCCCAGCCTTTAGGTTTTTGAGCTGTAAAGTTATCATCAATCAGCTTATCCAAAACTTTATCACCAACTCGATAACCAACACTATGCTCAAATTTTGCTTGGCAAATATCAATATTGCGCTGTACCTTTGACTCATCTACACACTTATTGAAATCAGCTGTAACTTGTTTCACAAATTGTGAATTATACTGTGATTCAATACAGTTTTCCTCTAAAACGCCTTTGATTATTTCAGCCGTAAATTTTTTATAAGTCTCTTGCGTTATATAAAATGTATTTTCCTTTGGATTCTTAGAAACTAAATGTTCCTGACTAACCTCACGGGATATTCTTAAAATTTCTTCAGCAGAGAGATATTTCTTTAAGATCGGGACGTTATTTGTTTCAGCTTGGATCTCTGATAAAATCACCCTTTGCCGTCCCTCCGGACTTTTCCAGTTCCAATAAAACAGATTTATTACACCATCGGCTAGCCAAGTACCAATTCCAATTTCTCCATCTTTAATATCTTTTTTCGTTACTTCGGCGTTAACATCAGTGGCTAAGCGTAATTTAATACTTTCCTCATGGCAAAGTGAAATCTGTTTTTTCAAATCATCTTTAAACCTAGAGATATCTGCATCATCTTGGTAGGTAAACTGCCGGGGAGACTGTTCCTTAACCTTTTGTACTACATTTAAAAGATCTTTTCCTAACGACTGAGCTGATTCAGACAATATTTGAAGACAATTTCCCTGCTCTGCGCACAACTGCTGCAACTCAACATCATCCGTTGACAAGTGTATACTTTCTATCTTTTCTGCCTTAAGCGTTGCAGAAAGTAGCAATATGCTAATTATAAAATATTTTATAGCTCTACTTTTCAATATCAGACTCCATCTCAATCAACTTATCGGAGCCTTTTATTATTACTTAATGGATCTTTTTGCTTGGTTTTATTTAGTTAATAAATTCAAGCTCTTAAAACGATTAATGTCTTGATGTAGCTGGTAACAAAAAAAAGATAGAACTTTATAAAACACAGTAAAGCTCTGCTCATCCATTTGTGCAATGTCTTTAAATGATAAATACTGACTTTTACGAAGCAGTGAACAAAGAGCAATATCATTCTCTCTAATATTTTTCTCACCAGCAACAGATAGTGCATCATGCATACAAAACCCACCTTCAGCAGGATGTAGGCTAACTATACTTTCAGCTCTAATTTGCTCTCCTGTTAATACACAGCGATCTAAGGATGGAAATACTCCCTGCTCTTGCATTAATTTAATGAGAAAAAGAGTCAGTATAGAAAAAAGAGGATTATCTTCGGCATGATCTAAATAAAATAGCGTATTACTTATAATATTAAACAGCTTTGCTGTTTCATCTTTTTCACTTCCATCACTAAAATATGAAACTGCTATTAACTCACTTATTTCAACAACAAAACAGAGACCTGCAAAAATTTTAAAATTATATCTAATCGTTTGATGCTGCCAGATACTTTGAATTTCCTTAACACGAAGTACGGATGCGTCTTTTCTTTTCGCACTAACTTCGTATCGGTTCATCATACCAATTTCTAATAGAGAGGCTTTTCCCTTTCTACCACTTTGGCCACCATGACAATACAGCGATACTTTTTCACCTGAACGTAATAGCACAGATACCAAAAGATCATTATCTTTCACGGCAACTTTTTTTATAATAAGACCTTCTAAAGTAGTAAAGTTCATTGCCTAAGAATATCAAAAAAAAAAGTAAAGAGCTTTTTATTTTATAAAAATTAAATTTTCCAACAATCCAAATAGAGAATCTCTCCCCACGCCTACCAGCTCTGGCGACCATTTGTAAAAAGTAATCTCTATTATCTTCTTTATAAGTAAACATAACATCAGAAATATCTGGCAGATTTACTCCATGTCCCAAAGCAATGGTAGAAAAAATAATATCTACCCTTATGCAACTGCTCAACTCCCCTAGAAACCGATCAGTCTCACCCCCTACACATCCAAGTGCCAATACTCCGCAAAGCTTAAAGTACGCAGTAAGTCTTTTAACTTCATTACGATATCGACAAAAACACAACACTGTTCTCTTATTTGATCTATTACTAAAGAGTAAATACCAGATATATTTTTCCTGACCTCCAAATAGCATATTAATCGCTACTGGATAGTTCTTTAGAGCGTAATTCCCTACATCTATTTTAACACTCTGCTCAAAGTTTCTAAGTGCATGTCTCTGCCAATCTGCTAAAATATCACAACTCATAGTAGCGGTAACCGCCATAACTGAACATTCACAAGTACTAACCTCCTCTAGACACTCCCACATTTTTGGACGAAAACTAGACCATCTGTAGAAGAGGTGAAATTCATCTAAAAAAATTAATGTATCAGCCTGCTGTTGGAGAAAATTATGTAGGTAACCATTAAAACGCTCTGGAGTTATAATTAAGACCCTCTTACTGTTACGACTTAAAAATGGCACCAACTCTTCTTTTTTTTTAAGATTCAATACATCAAAAGATGAGAAAGATTGCTCAACCTCATCTGCCAGAGCACGCAGAGGAGAGATATACACCAACAATGTTAATGATGCCCCATCATACCACTCAACAAGCCTGCGTGTTTTGCCCCAAGCAGGAGGGGCAACCAGCAAGGTAAAGAGAGATGGAATGTTCAGCAGATCACCAATAGACATATGATGCTACTACTGCAATATTGCGCATGTAGAGGTTTTATAAGTGTCTGAAATATAACATCTTTTCATGCTGACTTTAAAAAACTTGCCACCAATTAATAAATCCTTTAAATAGTAGCAATAACAATTAGAAGGTACTTATGATACGCAAACTAGAAAAATTATTTGATGACCAAATTCGCCCTTCATTACGTTCCCATGGAGGAGACATTGAAATTGTCGATGTAGACAACAATAAAGTCTTTGTAATTCTTCAAGGTGGCTGTCAAGGATGTAGCGCTTCTAAATTAACTCTCAAAGATGGAGTTGAAAAGGCTATCCGTGCTACCTATCCAGAAATAACTGAAGTTGTAGACCTAACTGACCACCATTCGGGAAAAAACCCTTATAAATAAAAGAGCGCTATGAAAAACTTTAGATACTACATTATAATAGGACTGCTTTCTTTCATCCCACTGAGCCTTTTCGCCCACGTGACTCATCTTCTAGATGTCTCATTTTCACCTAGTGAGCACTCAATCAGTGTAAAAGATGAAATTACCGTAAATAATCTTTCGCAAACAGTTACCTTTTCTTTGAATAGAGCACTAACAATCACAGCTATTGTTGGTGCTACAATTGAAACAGTCATACCACAAGGTGAAGTTACTCTCTTTACAATCAATCCAGCCGGCAATAAATTTTTTATTGAATATAGTGGCATTATTTTTGACCCTATTGATGATAATCAAAGCCAAGGCCTGATTTCTGATAGTGGAGTCGCACTTTTTGGTAGTAGTTACTGGTATCCTGTAATTGATAACGAATTAGTTAGCTTTCAAATGAAAGTCCACTTACCCGAAGGATGGTCAAGTGTCTCACAAGGTGTAAAAAACGAGCTTACCTCAATGGATATGTGGCAAGAAAACCTACCTCAAAAGACAATATACCTAATGGCAAACCGTTTTAAACAAACACACCTAGAAGAAAATGGAATACAGGCATCAACATACTTCTTAAAAGATGAACCAGAACTAGCACAGAAATTTATAGCCTCCACTCATCAGTTTATTGCACTATATTCGGACATGCTAGGTGGCTACCCCTATAAGAAGTTTGCCCTTGTTGAGAACTTTTGGGAGACAGGATTTGGTATGCCTTCATTTACCTTACTCGGAACGACTGTGGCACATCTTCCATTTATTTTTTACTCTTCCTATCCACATGAAATACTCCATAACTGGTGGGGAAATAGCGTCTATGTTGATTACGACAATGGCAACTGGTGTGAAGGATTAACCACCTATCTCGCAGACCACTTTCTACAAATTCATCGCCAAACAGATGCAGCGTACAGACAAAGTGCTCTCAAAAAGTTTGCTGATTTTATCTCTAGTGACAACGACTACCCACTAAGACAGTTTGTAACAAAAGCAGATAATAGAGCTGAGGCTATTGGTTATAGTAAGGGAATGATGTTTTTTCATATGCTGCAAATAAGAGTAGGTGAAGAGCAATTTTTGAAATCACTGCAACACTTCTACCAAAATTACAAATTCAAAACCGCAGGCTTTGATGATATTAAAACATCATTTGAAACAATCACTGGTCAAAATTTAAATCAGTTTTTTCACCAATGGATTGATCTTCCAGGTGTTCCACAATTAACATTAGAGAATGTGCAATATGAAGATGACCTACTTTCATTTTCTCTTACACAAAAAGAGCAGCACCTATATGAACTTATAATTCCAATTGAACTAATAAGTCATGACAAAGTTGTTAAAACTACGATTACCTTAAATCAATCTACCAAAAGCTATACCTTTTATTCAAAAAATCTAACCAGCCTAAAAGTTGATCCTAACATTGATGTATTTAGATCAATTAGCAACAATGAGTCAGCTCCAGGATTGAGTCAGATTTTTGGAAGTCAAGAGCTAGTAACCATTATTACTCCAGAAGATGAGAACCGCTACGAAGCCCTTGCTCAAGAGTTAAGTAAGAATTTTTCTAAGGTAAAAATTGTCTCTGATAAAAATTATATAAATTCAGGAACTATCATTATTTTAGGGAAATCAAATAAACTGCGATCTACCATCAGCGACCATCCTGATTACAGTATTTCAACTGAGCTAGAGATTGCTAACAACTCCTATATTGATAAAAGTGCTGCAATGATAACGACTTCAAAAAGTGGCCAACAAGTCATGTACATTCAAGCGCAAAGTGGAATGGAAATAAGAGTCGCACAAAAGATAATCCACTACGGTAAGTACAGTGCAGTCGCATTTGATGGTGAAAGTAACATTTTAAAAATGGCTTGGGGAATATATGACTCTCCACTAAACTACAACTTCAAGTGACTAAAAAAGGGCTTCTAGACCTTTAGAAGAGGTCACATCACGCAGATTTTCCTCTTGATAGGAACCATCTTCATATTCAAAAAATATTTTTTTATCTTTAAATGTAATTTTTGCAAGCAGTTCAATTTTACTTTCATCAATATCAATACCCATCTCGCTTAATTCACTAACACTTTTTTCAGCAACAAAGACTTGCTTGTAGTTTTCATTTTTAAAAATAGCAATACTCTTTTTATTAGAATTAACAAAAGCGTATAACTCACCATTTCTAAGTCTACTAACCATTGTAACAACTTTGGGATCATCCCTTTCTACATCTTTAAATAGATACTTTGGTGTTGTTGAAATGTATCCACTGCTGCCAATAGGATTAGAGGCTACTCTATTTTTACTGCGACCACTCTTACGACTACCAACAGATGACTTCACAGAACTAGGTGTACGACTAACTTGTTTTGAACTGGCCATCTTAGGCTTTGGTGCTTTTTTAGAAGTAACCTTTTTATTACTATGATCGGGATAGACACTCGTGGTAGCATTCCTCCAAGATCCTCCATCAAAAGCAGACTTAACATTAAAGCCTTTATTAAATTGTGATTTTTTGATACCTTCGTTACTTGTAGAGTGAGTAACCGCTTTACGACTTGGACTACTTTTTTTAGGCTGAGAAGCAACCTTCGTTTTCTCGATAGGATCAATATCCTCAAATGATTTTGTTTCAGCAATAACTTTCTGCGTCTCTTTACGCGCCTGTTCAATATCGTCTAGTTCTGCCAATAACTCCTGACGCCGCTGCGGATCAGTTTCTGTAATTAGTTCCTGACGTATCTCATCTCTCTCATATTCTAATTCTGTTACATAGGGGATTAATCTTTCAAGAGAGTGAGTTATCCAACTTTGACGATGATTACGTAATATTTCAGTATTATTTTCACCTTTAATCTTTTTTCCTGTTGGATCATATAATTCGACCTTAGCTGAAATTTCCACCCCAGCTAATTTTGTGAATAGAACTTCGATAGCAGATGGATCAGACAAGCTAATCACCTTATCATTCCCCTCTCTCTTCATTTTATTGAATACCGAATCTGGATTTAAACATTTATCAACACGGATAAAAGACACATCTAACAGATGATTATTATTTATTGAAGTATTTGCCATATCCTGAACAGTTAGTAAGGTCTCTTGTAAATCATCTACCAATACCTTACAAAACTTATTATTCGTAGCCATTTCGCTAACTAACTCTTTAATGTTATTACTATCACTCTTGCTACTATACTGTTGCTCATTATTAAAAAGTTTACCCAGATAATCGTCCAGATCATTCTCTGGACGTCCTGATGCTTCTTTAATTCCTCTAAAAATGGTATCTCGTTCAGTCACCGAAAACTTTTGTTTAACATATTTTCTGCACTTTGGAATATCTACGCCAGTAAGCTTGAAAGCGGCGGCAGTCACTTCGTAACGATTATGAAACCTTAATCTTAACTCTTTTTGCAATTTTTTATTCTGCTCATCCTCAATATCTTTTACCAGATATATTTTTAAATCATCACGATTACATGCTTTATTTAATTGATCTTTGTGACGTTGTAATATCTCACATCTACACGTACGCTTGTTTTGCTCAACACGATCTTGCTTAGTTAATCTTTTTTTCTGTACACTAGACTTAACCCTCGTTCTAGTGCGCACTTTTTGAGTACAAGCTTTTTTAATTCCATCAACTTCTAGCTTGGCAAAAAAATCATCTATATTCTTATTCTGGTCATTACTATTATCCTTATCGTCACATGGACCCACGCAATCATTATTCACCCGAGGTAACTCATCCTTAATCACAGTACACATCTGTAAAATGTTTTGCTCATATTCTGAGCCTTGAGTAGACATAGAGATTAAAATCCCACCAATAATGACATAGTATAAAAGTTTTTTCATATACTACCTTTACGGTACTAAAGTAAAAAACTTTAATTAGACAGTAACCATATAACTACCTTACAATAATTCTACCTGAAATTAGTTATACAACTCTTACGAGGCAGATAATGGATAAACAACAAGTACTAAAGCAACTTATTGATAAAGTTAAACGTGAGATTGCCCAGGCTGAGCAAAACTATAATTCCACTAAGCAGTTAACTCAAAGTTCTGATTTTAAAGCAGAAAGCAAGTGGGATACTAGAAGTACTGAAGCTGGTTATCTGGCCAGTGCCCAAAAGCAACGCCTTGAAGAGTTAAAAGTTGAACAAAGCTTACTAGAAGAGGTCGATACAACTTCAATTGACCCAACCCATCCCATTACAATGGGGGCATTAGTAAAAATACTGCATAATAGCCTTGAGAGATTTTACTTCCTCGCCTCATCAGCCGGGGGAACAGCTCTGAAAGTAGATGAGACAACACTACTGGTAATATCAGTCTTCTCTCCTATCGGTAAGGCTATTTTAGGCCTAAGCTCAGGAGATGAGTTTGAAATTGAGCACAATGGCAATATTAGAGAATACACTATCATTTCAGTAAGTTAGATATTTCATTCCCATATATTGATGAATTTTTTTCATACAATCCAGCTTTTTCATATAGCTTTTTTTTATTATGCTACCATGACGCCTTGCACCGTTTATCAGAATGAGGATCTATGAAGAAACTATTTATATTAAGTATATTCATTTTAACAATTTCCAATACTCAAGCATCTATTTACGAACGCTACGATATAGAAAACGAATGTACTCTATACTACTCAGGATTTAGCTCTTTTTTTGTAGAAGGAACTAGGGATCGCCGAGTCAGTATTAAACCTGCTCTTAATTTTGATAAGTATAAAAATATTTATAATCTAAAGGGACTCTGGTCCATGATGCCACTAGTTGAGAACATTAAAGTAGGTGATCAAGCTGATTACTATATGAAACATGTATTTAACCATGCCTGTGTTACAGAAGATCATAAAATATTATATATTAGTGAACCAAAGCGTGAACTACGTAGCAATAGAAATGACTACGACAGGGAGACGGAGTAAAAAGGGAGAACATGAATTCCCCCTTTTTATTATTGATACTTATTTTAAGACTTTTCCTTCCTCTAAAATTACAGCATAGAGATAGCCATAACCAAAATCTTTATCCACAGCTAAAGTTCCTTCCATTTTTACAATATCACCAACCTGAACACTTTCACTGGTTGTAATAGTTAGATCATCATTTTCTTCAGAAGATCCATCTTGGATGTGAATCCAGTTCTTACCCATTATTTGAGTTAAAAATTTTACTACCGTTCCCTTAACAACAACTTTTTTTCCTTTTAAGCTTAGCTTATTTTTATAAATAGTTGCCACTGAGGTTTCCCCAGCTACGTGCTTCATCTGCTTAACAAAAATCTTTGTTTTAGCTTTAGTGTGGTCATTCCCCGTCTTACTACCATTTGCACTACTTGCAGTCTTTAGCCACTTCGATACAAAATAAATTTTTGCAAAAACTCGCTTTAAAGTCTTACTTTCAAAGTTACTCATCTCCATGCCACCAGTAGCAGCAATTGAATCTCCTACTATCACTGTTGTCATTGGACCAGCAATCCAAAGCTTTTCTTGTCCGTTATCAATCAAAACATAAGTATATTTTGAGGCATTCATTGTTTCTAAAATCTTACCACTAAGCGCATTAAATGGTGCCTTTTCTTGCCCGTTAATTTTCTCTACTGCTTGCTCCAGATTTTTCGTTCTAGGTGTATCTCGCTTTACTTCTTTTTGACAGCTCATTAAAAGAACTAAAAGACCCATTAAAAATATTTTCATTACTGCTCCTTTTGCTTAATTTTTCCAATCATATATGTCGTACCTGCACCTGTTAATATCAGTAGCAAGATTGTTAGTAAACGTGAAAAAGAATATTTTGTATTTGTGATTACCACCAACGGTACCACTCCCAAGTTTTTATCCTTGGCCAGTTTTCGTAATCTATTTTCTGGTGAGAATGCATATAAGGCCAGCATCTGCTTTGCTTCTCTGGCCTGCGCTATCTCATTAGTATTTAATTGTCCCGAAATCTGCTCAATTTCAACCTTAGTTCCAAACGAGCGCAATGCTTCCAGTTTTTTATACTCTCTATCATTAGGTGTGAGTTCCCCAAAAAGTCTTATTTTTAATACTTTTTCTCCGTTAACTACAACTTGGTATTTCGTTAGTTTTTCCAAAGGCTGTGGAGCAAAAGGATACAATCCCAATACGCTACCCACGAGGAGTCCTAACAGGAATGATTGAGTTATTTTTTTGTGGGACTTCAAAAGGTAGTGCAGAAAATTTGAAAGAACTAAGATACCAGCAACAGCTCCGAGACCAAAGGGTAGAATAACTTCCATTCCAATAGAGTACAGAGCATCAATATTAAATGCCATAAGTGCATTTTTAAAATCATGAATAGAGCCGATAATAGGTAAATACAAACCTAGAATAAGTAACAAATAACTTCCAGAAATACCGGGTAATATCATTGCCGCACTACCAATAACCCCTCCTAGAAAATAGATAACAAAAGAAAGTGATAAAGCAGATGGCTTAAAAACAAAGGCTACAAGTGCCATTAAAGTAATACCAAAAATAAGTCCAGACCAAAAAAGCAGATCCTTTTTTTCTTGGCTAATTTCTTTATACAGAGTAGGTATTCCACCAAGTGTAAAGCCAATAAATAGCCCCAACATCTGAGATCTAAAAGATTCCATTAATATTTGAATCACACTTGAAAAAATTAAAATGGTTGAAAAAGATAATCCGAAAACTGTTACTAGAAACAGTAGGTCACCTTTTCTAAACTGAAAGCGGGTAATACGAGCAAAGGAATCAATAAATTGCTGATAAAATCCTAAAGCTAAAATCATTGTGCCGCCCGAGACACCAGGAACTAAATTTGCCATTCCCATGAAAAAACCAGCAAGTACTAGACGTAATATATACATATAAAAATCCTATTAAATTCAGAGCTTACTCTATGAAAGCAGGTGGTATATTTCAAGCTATTTTATTGTCCGACCTTTTTGCTCAAGTTTTGTAATCACCCAACCGATAAGTGTATATGAGCTTAAAAATTGCAAGTAACATTACTTCACAGATTATTCGCCGCCATTTACGGGGCAATGAAACCAAAGCACAAAATATTTTTGAAGAGCTCTCTTCTGGAAAAAGGGCACAACGGGCAAGCAACGACAGTGCTCGTCTCTCAATTTCAAAGAAAATGGAAGCACTTACCAAGGGTATGGAGCAAGCAAAGAGAAATGCCAGTGACGGAATATCATTTATTCAAACTGCAGAGGGTGGCTTCAGTGAAATATCCAACATGCTTATTCGTATGCGTGAACTCTCTGTTCAATCTGGATCTGATACAATTGGTGATAGCGAACGAGGCATGTTGGATCTTGAGTATTCACAACTTCTAGAAGAAGTGGACCGAATTTCAGAATCTACCAAATTTAATAGTACTATAACCACAACGTCAAATGAAACGCTTGATTTTCAAATAGGTGCCTTCAACTCAGAAGAGAATATTGTTCAATTTGAAACTGGTGAAATTGATTCAAGTACAGACGGACTTGCAGTCTCTGGTAGCGGTGTTTCAACAAAAGAAGACGCTATTGATTCAATCTCAAGCATAGATGATGCTATTGATAATTTAAGCTCACAGCGGGCTAATCTTGGTGCAATGCAAAGCCGCCTGCAATCAGCTGTAAATAATTTGGATGTTTCCATTATTCAACATAACCAATCAAGATCAAAAATTGAGGATGTAGATATAGCGCAAAAAACAGCTGAACTTGCGACTAATAGAATTGTTAATAAATCTGCAATTGCTGCTCTAGCACAGGCTAACGTCTCACCACTTCAAGCTAAAAAACTTCTAGGATAAACAAAAAAGGCCACTCGTTAAAGTGGCCTTGATACTTACTTATGGTCTTTTTGTAAATTCACTATGCTTGGTGAATCTTCGTTGCTCACTAGGTACTGATTCGTCTAAGTCTAATGCAATATCTAATTTAATCTTATGCGACTTATCTTTTACGTTAATATTAAACTGCTGCAGATCAATTATAAGTTGAGTCTGGCCATCATTACTAGTCTCAAGCTTATACTCTTGCTTATTTAAAGTTCTATTTATAAGTGTATAATCATTAAGAACTCTTCTCTGACGAATTAGCTCTAAAGAGATAGTTTCAGTGGCTAGATCATGACTTTGACCTAAGCTAAATACTAGCTTACTACTATTAAAAGATACAACTTTCACTTTAGTATTTACTAAGCTCAAAATTGCACTTTTGTTGAATAGGCTGAGATCGATTGTTCCTTCAATCTCAACTTCATCTCCACTATCGTGCCTGTTAATATCTTCACTTTTTGTAACAAAATATGGGATCTGATCCTGTTGTTGAATTGTAGAAACAAGTTCTCCATCGTCATTTATTGCAAATGAGATAGTCATTGGTGAGCTCTCTTCACTATCTTTTTGAAAACCTAGCTCAACTTTCACACTAACTTTTTTATCAAAAACATATGGAATCTGGCGGGTTTGTGTACATACATAATCTTCTGCACGGTAATGTGTCACATCTCCACAAACATTGTCAGTATAAGGAACATCAGAACAAACATTATGTGCAGGAATCCAATCACACTGCCGTCTTGGTACGTTGTTACATACATAGTCTTGGTACGGCTGACTAGAACAAACTCTGCGCCCTGGCTCCATTCTACATACTTCACGACCTGGCTGAGTATGACATACTTGTCGACCTGGCTTCGTTCTACAAACTCTTCTACCATTCATTACATGGCATACCTCTTGAGCAGGTCCTTGCCTGCAAACTCTTCGACCTGGTCCATTTGTACAAACACGGCGACTTGGTCCATTATGGCACTCTTGTCTATAACGAGTCTCATAATTACATTCACGCTCATAAACTGTGCTGCACTCATTCTCTCCAGGTACATGATGGCACTCCTCTCTATAGCTCGTAACATCATTACACTCATATTCAGTATAAGGAATCTGTCTAGTACAAGTACCCTCATACTCTTCTGCTCGATACCTAGTTTCAGCCAATATCCTTTCAAGGGTTATTAGCTCACTCGACTGACCAGAATAAGTAACATCTACAGTAGACTGATTTGAATTATTTGCACTGGCTAAAAAACTACACACACACAACAACAAAAGTAACATACCTCTCATTTTCATTCTCTCTCCCTTGTAAAATAAAATGACAACTTTTCTATAGCAATTATGCTGCCACTTTTTAATATTAGAGGGCCAGTATTTGAGAGGGTTTCAGAAAGTAGAACAGGTGCTAAATGGTACTGGTGCCAAAACGACATTGAAAAAATAACACTAAGAACATATTTTAATAAAGCTCTGGCAAGGATCCTTAAAGTTTCCTGTTGAAAACTCTTTAATCATATCCTGTTTTACCTCAGTAAATGCTGCAATATTAAATTCACCACAACCAATAAGTCGGTGTGAAAATTCATGAGCAAAAATTAGGATTGCGGCTAACGAAGAAATTTGGGAACTATGAACCTGCTTAGGAAAACCTCTTCCTTCCGGACGCTCATGATGATCAACGATTAAATTATAGATATCTCCATCAGACTTTACTGTATCAAATAGTTCTGCACTGCTATGAGAATGGTTTAAAACCACCTCTTGAATCAGTGGAGGACACTGACCTAGTTCTTTGCTGTCATTATATGTTATTTCTAACAACTCTGGATTATCCTCTGCCGGTTTTTGAGAAAGCCAAGCAGCATCCATAAATAGCGCTGCTGTCATTAATTTTTCGTAGGTTCCACGATTAGACCAGCTAACATTTTCGGCTAACGCCACTGCCATATTACCTGTAAGCAAACTTAATCTAGAGATATAGGTTTCACCAGACTGCATCTGTTTAATAAGTGCAGCAATATCTGATTTTTTAGGAATATTGCTCACAATCGAATCGGTTATTTTCTCTGCTTGTTCCAGTGTAAACTCACTTATTCCTATGGCCTGCATACCCTCTAGTAAGTTATCTGTTGAATTAAATTTTACTTGTGCTAACTGCGCTGCATCGAGATTAGGACTAGTCAGCTTTTGATCAAGTTCATCCTGGCAAGATTTAATAAAAATCTTAAAATCATCTTCTAGTATATGAAAGTACTCAATACCCTTAGCTAAATACTTATCTAATGACTCCTCATCTAACTCATCGTCAAAGTGATGAAGCTTTACAAATTTTTTCTCTGATAATTTTATAAAAGCATCCACACCTGTTTTAGAATACTTTTTTAAGGTAGAAATTAATACGCGAACATATTTGTTATCTGATGCTACATCAGTTGAAAAGACAGCTTCTAAAACACCATGTACCTGATCAATACTAAAGGGCTTTTGCAGATAATTTTCTTTCGTACTGTGAGGAAAACCTATAAATTCATCTAAAAACTCTAATGGCTCAGCTGATTGCAAAGTAAAGGGTAAGTCTGGAAAATTACTTTTAACAAATTTGTATAAATCACCTCCTGTACCATCTGGCATATTAAAGTCAGAGATAACTAAGCTAATTTTTTCATTACTTTTTAAGATATCTATAGCCTCATTTCCAGACTTTGCAATAAGAATTACATTATCACCAAATGACTCTACGTAAAGAGACATAATCTCTAAAATTGTAGCATTATCGTCAACAAGTAAAATAGCATCATTCATTACGCTTAAGCTCCATAAGTGAAGTTTTATTAACTTTCTCAGTATATAGTATTTCTTACAAATTTTTATGTCTTCATAGATTAGGTAAAATACACCCTCGTAACGCATAGAGTATATACAAAAAAGCAATATTAGCTAAAAATACCACCTAGAAGTATTAAAAACTTAGGAATAAAAATGAAAATCTTACTACTTACAATATTGCTACTATCTTTTACTCAGCTCCACGCAAAAAATATTACAGAACTGCAAAGCTTCAACACTCCTAAGCCAGATAAAAAATTATTTTATAAAAATAATTCTTTTAAAGCAGTATCAATCAGTTTAGATAAAAATGAAATATTACCTGAACACAAAGTTCCGTTTCAAGCACTCCTGCTATGTACAAAAGGAACAGCTAAATACTTTAGTGGTACAAAAGAAATAACTCTTAAAAACGGTGACTACTATTCTATAAAAAAAGATTCTATGCATAAAATAGTTGCAACATCTAATGCGCAGTTTTTACTAATTAGACCATAACTAATCAGCAGCAAACTGCTGCTTTACGATTTTATGGTGTAAGCATTTTGTCTGTTTATCTTTGTAAAAAATGTAGTTGTTAATAACCAAAGCATCCAGTTTTGTTTGCATAAAACAACGAAATGCATCATCAGGACTACAAACGATTGGCTCACCTCTTACATTAAAGCTTGTATTTAATAAAATACCTACTCCAGTCTGCTGCTTAAAGGTATTTAACAACTGCCAATATTTAGGATTATGTTTTTTTATAACTGTTTGAATACGTGCCGAATAATCTAAGTGAGTTACTGCCGGAATCTCAGAACGTTTATAGTATAATTTTTCATACAAGCTCATTTCATTATAGTTTTCAGGTTGTATAAATCGCCTGTGTTCTAAAAGTTTAGAAACTAATAACATATAAGGAGAAGAACGCTTCATTTCAAAGAAGTCCCCCTGAACTTCTTCTAATACCGATGGGGCAAAGGGCCTGAAGCCTTCCCTAAATTTTATATTGAGATTTACCTTTTTTTGCATTTTGCCACTACGAGCATCAGCTAAAATACTTCTATTACCTAAGGCGCGAGGTCCAAATTCCATGCGACCTTGAAACCAACCGACAACCTTTCCTTCTGCGATAAAACTAGAGACAGTGTTACATAAAATAGAGAAGTCAGTTATTTTTTCATAAGTTGCACAATACTTGTTTGCCATATCTTCTACGGTTTCATCACAAAACTTAGGTCCAAGTAGAGATCCCTGCATTGAATCTGTTCTTAGTGAAGTATTTCGAATAGAGTTTTTATACATGTACCAAGCAACATAAGCCGCTCCAAGAGCACCTCCAGCATCTCCAGCAGCTGGCTGAATCCAAATATCATCAAACATTTGACTCTCTACCAGTTTTCCATTTGCAACACAATTAAGAGCAACTCCACCAGCTAAAACAAGTTTTTTTGATTTTGTTTCAATCTGAGCTGTCTTGGCAATACGCAATACAATTTCTTCAGTCACCTCTTGAATTGCTAATGCCATATTCATATACGATGATGTTAGCTCCCCAGTGATATTTCTCTTCGGAATATTAAATAACTTAAAAAAGTTATCATCATGACACATCGTTAATCCAACATGAAAATTAAAGTACTTTAAATTTAAAATAAATGAGCCATCTGGTTTCAAGTCAATAAGCTCATCCAAAATTAACTTCTTTATTCTTTGAGTCTCTGGCGAAAGGGAGTCACCATAGGGAGCAAGCCCCATTAACTTATATTCACCACTATTTACCCTAAACCCACAGTAATAGGTAAATGCACTATAAAGTAATCCTAAGGAGTGAGGAAACCTCATTTCCTTGATAATGCGAATGGAATTATTCTCTCCATGAGCAATCGTGGTGGTGGCCCACTCTCCAACTCCATCAATAACTACAATTGCAGCATCTTTAAATCCAGATGGAAAAAAAGCACTTGCAGCATGTGATAGGTGGTGCTCTGAAAAGAGTAGCTTAACTCTTTTAGTTCCACCAAGTCTGGCCAACTCTTTACGAATATTGTTTTTTATAAATATTTTATTTTTAAGCCAATTTGGTATTACCAATAAAAAGTTTTTTAAACCACGTGGGGCAAAGCTATGAAATGTATCCAAAATACGTTCAAACTTTAAAAAAGGCTTATCATAAAAAATGACAAGATCTATATCATCAATTGAAATTGCAGCTTCATCAATAATGTATTCAATAGAATGATACGGAAATGAGTCATCATGCTTTTTTCTAGTAAAACGTTCTTCCTGTACCGCAGCTATAATTTCTCCATCACAAATAAGTGCAGCGGCACTATCATGGTAAAAAGCTGAAATACCTAGAATGTAATATTTACTCATAGCATCAGCTCTGGTTAAAAAACAGTGTAAATAAAAGGTGCTACTGTGGAACTACTGGACATAACAATAACCAATCCTAGGAGTAATAAGAAAAATAGAACAGGCAGTAAGTAGTACTTCTTTCTTGTTTTTAAAAAAGATAAAATATCCTTTATTACTTCCATATTTACTGCCCCCTTAAAATAATCTCTCAAATTCTTCTTTTTCAAACTGCTTATTTCTCAAATAAAAATATGACTCATTTTTCATACCCCATTTTCTGACTAAAAGAGAATCTGTATTGGTAAAAAAAAACATTACCCTAATTGGAGTAATTACAAAAAAGAAAATACAAATTAAGGCTGTATTAGATAATAATGCCCCAACCAGACTTCCAACATTTAATCCTATAAATGCAAATAATTTTAAAAACTTAGGGTGTAGCAATGCTACAAATGCAAATAAGCCCATCGAAATGAGAAATAAATATGAATTTATTTTAAAAAATAGAATAAGCATCAATAAAGATAACCCAAGACCTGCATCTCGCGATTTCTCTTTTGTGATCGTTTTCCATTTATGCAACATGCTCTCTCTTTTCTTGTTAACGATTTATCAATAATTCAGGCTGAAGTCGATTCCATAAGTTCTGTGCAAAAACAGACTGTCCATAACTAGAAAAATGAATCCAATCACTCCATAACAATCCTGAATCATAAGTTTCACTTTTCATAAATTCACTAACAAAACTCCATGAATCAACAGAGTCATATTTATTAGCAATACTTCTAAGAACCTCCACACTGTATGGTATTGTATTATAAATAATATTATAATGCATCAACTCAGGAATCAAAATTGTTCTAATTCCATTGTTGTCATTATATTTAGTAAAAGAGCTTATATTGGTCGAAAGCTGCTCATCTTTATTGTGATCATTTATTCCTACTAAAAACACAACAATTTGGGGCTGTAAACTTTTGATGATTTTTTGATAATAATCTTTCATATTCTGGCTACTTGACGCCGCTACTCCAAGATTTTTCATACTATACTTAGATGCTAGACTCTTATCACTGTTCATATACCTTTCAACTTGTTTAAACCACGTGTCACTTTCACGATTAGCTCCAACACCAAGAGTCTTGGAACCCCCAATAAAACAGACCATCTTTTTACTTTTATGCCTTTTATTTATCCCTTCCTCAGCAAGGATAGTATCTAAATCTTTCGCTATAATCTCCTTATGACGCTCATGGAAATTTATAAAAACATTTGTTAAATCAAAATATCTTGGTGCAATAAAATCATGATCGATATAAAATCCAATCGTTAAAAAAATAATTAATCCTCCGAAATATAAAGTAGAAGAAATACTCACAAAATAAAAAACAAGTAGAAAAAAACTTAGTAAAAGAAAGCCAATACTCAATGATTTCCATGAATGCACAGAAGAGAAGTTATCATCAAATACTAAGATATTTTTTTTACTTATCTTAAAATTATCAATATAAACATCTCCTATTTCATCTGGACCGCCTTTAAAAGAGAATCGTACATTATCTTTTAAAAATTTTTCTGGCACGGTGATTACCCCATATAATTCATTATTTGAATAAAGCAATACCTCACTCTTTGTAAGCTTTATCCTAATTTTACTCTCCTCACTAAATTTATAATCGATATTTTTTTTTACAATAAATTTTCCTTCTAGATCGCTAACAAAAAAAATTGGAGGGTAGGTATTGTTACGACTAATCCTCAGGCCAATAGAGTAACCTGTCTTTTCCGTTAAAAAGACATAAAAATAACTACCATTACCTACTGTACTATCAAATAAAATGTCATAATCTTTCAATGGAAATGGTGTTTTCAAAACAATAGAGTTAAATCCATGCCATACATTTACGTTTAATCTGCTATTTGCAAATAACTGTCGTTCAGATATAAATCCGGATAGTAAACCTCCACGTTTGTACCCAAGGGCACCCCGCTCCCATCCATCAGAGAACTCAAGTGTTTGATAAAATGAGCTGGTAATTATAATTAATAAAATAGTTACAACAACTGTACCTACCGCAGTCACACTTTTACTATTTTTTGTCATTAATTTTAACAACGCTAAATCCACCTTTCTAAACCGACACTGCTGTTATTTTTTTTACCTTTTACCACTAAAAAGGATCCACAACCTACTGAAACCAGGTGATCATTATAATATATCTTATTAGTATGAACTAAATGCACAGTTATTGTAATATAAAAAAGATATGCTAAACAAGTACAATGAAAAAAATAATCATTACTCTACTTACTATTACGATCTCCCTTCACTCCTTTGCTACTGACAATTGCCTTCGTTTTATGCCCAATCGCTCTAATATAAAAATTGTAATGAAAAAAGAGTGTAACTTGATTATCGAAGATACTGGAAAAAACACGATCGCCTCAATTGATGCGTGTTTGACGAAGCTCACAGGACAGTTTCCAGGTAAAACATCCTGGGGCTTAATTGCTAATATTCAAAAGGTTAGTGGAAGGGTTATTAACGATACGATCATTGTAAATACAGCCTCTATAAAAGAGACCAACTCCTCACTAGATATTGATTTAAATACTTTCGCTCCTGAACTAATAACAAGATACCGTCATCGAATATCTTATAATAAAACAACCGAAGTACTATCCGTTACAAAAGACAAGGGAATACTCTCCTTAAAAAATGACTACAACTTTAAGCTGCAGTGTCGATAGATCTAAGTTATCCTAACCAAGATCCTAACCAACAAGAGCAAACCAGACCACAGCTTACTTTAGCACAGAGCTGTTAACACCTACAACTATCTGATTTTAAACAAAAAAAAGCCTCTCAAAGAGAAGCTAATTTTATGTAAACAATTTTTGGTGCCCAAGAAGGGAGTGCATAAAGCCTATAATTACCAGCTGTTACAAAGTATTATGGGTAGCATTCAACCACTCTAAAGCACTACTGTCACTAACTTTAAACCTGTATCTCTCTTTTTTTTACTATGGTCTTGAACTAGCTATTATTTTCAAGAGCGATATGGTTTTACCCATATCCTACCCACAAAACCTCAGCCGTCGACTAGTTATTGACCAGATCATGACTATGTGCTATGTTCTAGAAATGGAAATAAAATATAGTTCACATGCTGTAGAGAGAATGATTCAAAGAAAAATCTCAGTTAAAGGAATTGAACTTATCTTAAATGATCCTGATGGAAAGATAAAACAATCTAAAGATAAGTATATCTTCTACAAACAGCTTAAAAATAGAAAAGATAACAGTATTGCTGCCGTTACAGTTATAAAAAATAGAGTAGAATTTGAAATCATCACGGTAATGATTAACTTTGAGGTGAAATAATGAAAATACATCATGATAAAACTATTGATTACCTATCTATCGACTTTACTGATGAAATTGAATCAAAATCAGAATATAAAGATGGAATAATTGTTCGCTATAATAAAAAAGGGGCCGTTATAGGAATTGATATTACTGACTCAATTAAACTATTTGCAAGTAGTGATCTGATGACTCTTCAAGAGGCTTGTGCACTACTTGGAATTTCAGAATCAACCATGAGAAGAAGAATTAAAGCCGATAAGATTAAATTCATAAAAGAAGGAAAAGACTATCGCTTTAAGAAGTCTGAAATTATAAAATTAGCTGCATAATTAACTTTTTATTTCATTACTTCTTTACCTTTAGCACGCGGCCTCATTCTCTCTTTGAACATCTTTTCTTTCATTTCTATCGTTAGGTTCGAATACGTTATATTGATAATTTCCTTTATATGCTTAACAGCTGGATTTTTAGGGTTAAACGCATACAACCTTGTTCGACCAACTTCTCTTGACACAAAGTACCCAGCTTCTTCAATTTTATTCAATTGATTTAAGATGGCCCTACTTCCTGTGCCTGTATTTTTCTCAATCAAACTGGAGTAAACCTCACCATAGTGAAATAGGTTTAAAAATATTAGTGCTAATGTCTCATTTCCAAATAGTTTATCTAACATATACACAGTAAAAGTAAAATAATTACTGATATCAATAACTATTTTACTTTTATTGAAAAATCCTATTATTTTCTATAATTGGACGTAAGTTCTCCCTCTGACGAATTTTCGTCACTTTAATTCAGTTTTACCGAAGTTTGAGTACTTAAGTGGAGCATATAGTCAAAAATACCTGAAAATGAGTTTCTGCATTAAGGACAATGGTATTATTTTTTATAGATTCAGGGAGTAACCCTACCTATCTTTGCCCCCACAAAAAGAGCAACAAATACTAAACGTTCAAACTACATTTAGTTTTATTAAAAATAAATGTAATTATACCGATAATATGGTATACTACAAATAGTAGGAGGTAACAGTGAACCAAAATAGAAGAGAACGTTTAGAAAAGTTTAAAAGCTCTTTTAGATTGGGAGAACTCTATCGAACCTCAGAGCTGATGGGCCTATCTAACAACCTAAGCCGAGACTTATCAGAAATGATTACTCAGGGTTGGTTAAAACAACCCTCCCCTGGAATATACTATAAGTCCAAAACCACATGGTTTGGAGATTTGCCAGCTAATACCCAAAAGCTATTGGCCAAATTTTTAAAAAGTGATCTATTTATACTTGTCGATTTTAACAAATATAATGCTTTGGGCCTAGGCACTACTCAACTTCATAATAAGCAAGTTGTCTATAATCACAAGCGACACGGAAAATTCAGCTTAGATGGTGTTGAATATGAATTTAAGAGAGTACCTCAGCTACCTAAGAAGCTGGACAAGGAATTTCTCCTTGTTGATATGATAAATAACTTTAAGCAGCTTGGTGAAGACTTCGATCTTGTTCTAGTGTCATTAAAAAAGAACTGGAAAAATTTTGATTCTAAAAGAGTTTTAAAACTCTCTTCTCTGTTTGGAAAAGTTGCAACGAGAAAACTATTTACCAATCTCGCAAAGGAAGACTATGTTTCTGCATGAAATGAAAAATTTTAAAGAGTTCATTTTAGCTACGTCAAAAGAGATGAAAGGCTTAAGTCCTAGCTTGATTGAAAAGGATTACTGGATTATGCACTGCCTCTGGGGCCTACAACATCAGCAGTTTGAATTTTTCATGAAAGGTGGAACCTCTCTCTCTAAAGGATTTAAAATCATTGATCGTTTTTCTGAGGATATAGATATTTTAATTACTCCTCCCAAAGAGCTAAAGGTCATGACAGGAAAAAATCATAATAAAAAAGCTCATATTGACTCAAGAGCAAAATATTACGACTACCTTGCCAAAAAAATTAAAATTCAAGGTATTACTTCAGTCGATAGGGATAGTGAGTTTGATGATAAGAAGATGAGAAGTGGTGGATTAAGATTATATTACAAATCTCTTTTTGATCCAATTGAAGGGTTAAAAGACGGTATATTACTAGAGGTGGGTTTTGCAAAGATCACCCCAAATGAGCCTCTTGATATCTCATCATGGTTAGTTGAAAAAACGATTGCATTTAAAAAATTTAATGAGTTTAAAGACAATCGGGCCATCAACGTAAGGTGCTACAACCCTGAATATACTTTTATAGAAAAATTATCTGCAATATCTACAAAATATAAAAAATACGTACTTGAAGAAGAAAAGCCTGCTAATTTCTTACGCCACTACTACGATATACACCAATTATTACATGAGAAGAGAGTTATAGATTTCATAGGTAGTGAAAAATACCACAAGCATAAAAATACCTTTTTCAAAGAGGGAGAGAGAGATCTGACAAAAAATGATGCATTTATCATTACAGACCTTATGACAAAAAGTGAACTTGAAGAGGTATTTAAAAATACAGAAAGCCTATATTATAGCTCAAGACCATCATTAAAAGAGATTCTTAAAAATATTTTAATTTTTTTATCAAAACTCTAATTATTCTTTAAGAAGCTTGAAGAGTTTTTTATTCAGATAGAAATTTTCTTTTCCTTTTTTGTGTTTTTCCAACAGCTCTATTTCTACAAGCTGATCAAGATATTTTCTTGCAGTATTTCGATGTAGTCCTAAATCTTCTACAAGAAATTCAATCTTCGTATATGGATACTTAAAAAGGTTGTTAATGAGTTCATGACTGTATATTTTTGGCAGCTTGGATTTGATTTCTTGCTTATACTCGCTCATTAATACTACTAATTCACGTATCATATGAGATGTATAAAGAGCTGTCTGCTCTAATGCCTTCATCATATAAAGTAACCACTCCTCCCACTCATCAGCTACTCTAACGTGTTGAAGCAATCTGTAATAGTCATCTTTATTTTTATTAATAAACCGTGATAGATATAAAATAGGACTGTCTAGTATCTGCTGTTTTGTTAAAAATAGTACGTTGATAATTCGGCCAGTTCTTCCATTGCCATCATAGAAAGGATGAATTGTCTCAAAGCGGTGGTGAATCAAGGACATTTTGATAAGATCATCATAATCCGAAATTTCACTATCATTTATAAACTTTTCTAAATCATTCATAAGCTGAATAACTTCTTCTGCTCTTTGAGGAGGTGTAAAAATCACTTCACCTGTTAAACCATTAACAAGTGATGTTCCAGCTTGTGTTCTAAAGCCAGCTCTATTTTCTTCAATCATTTTTTGAATTTCAATGATGGTATTATTTGTAAGTAACCCCGACTCTGAAACTTGCCTAAA
>DAOWEO010000012.1 GCA_030638415.1 Bdellovibrionales bacterium
AAACCGCATTATCGGCCATGAACTGCTGGGCGCTTTTAAGTTTTTTAAAAAAACAAGAGAGGATCTATGGCCAAAATAATAAAAAAAGAAAGTTACGGTGCAGCATTTTGGATAATTTTATGCGTTTACCATGCATAAAATAATAAAGTACTAAGATTTTAAGCCGTGTTTACGATAAGCAGATATGATAAAAGTATGTTTTCTTTTTTTCATTTTTTTATATAATATTCAACTTTTCGGAAAAGAGGACCCAGCGAATCTACTTAGCGACTTTAAAGAAAATCAATTTAAACTAATCAATTTATTTTATAATGCATGGTACACTCGTAACCTTATTGAGCTTACAGATAGTAATGAATATTATCGCTGTAAAAAAGATCGCAATGACTGTCGAGATCTTGAGCATTTATATTTTAAAAAGACAGACCTGACAGTTCCGAAGAGAATGATGGATAGATCTACTCTTCTTACAGACAGACTTCGAAATTATTACAGGGGAAGTTTTAAGTTTGACGAGGCTTATAAGAGGATGATGGTCGCGCAAAACACTAGCGATCCCCGTATTGATAATAACATAGTTCAATCTATGGAAAAATGTGGCATAGGGTCTGACCAAAAAAATGAAATAATTTGTATAATAAAACAAGAGTATGTTGAAGCTGTTACATATAATTTGATAGAAAATACAAAAAGAAAAAGTATCATAAATACTTTTGTGAATGAGATTGAAAAAATTGATTTGAAACTTGTTGATACAGCTAGTGTATGTAAAAAAAATCCTTCTACTAGAGTCTATGATGAAAAACTTGATCGTGAAGTTAAAAATATAATAGTTTTTATGCATAGAGAAAAAGAAAAGAAATCTTCAACAATAAAAAAAACATATCCATATTCAAAATTTTTTAAAATTGAGGTTGTTGGTACTAATGGACAAAAACGTTTGTGTACGATGACTTATTTTAAGTATAAGGATAAATGTCATTCCGTAACGAATGAACATTGCGTTAGTGAAATAAATAATCTTCTTACATGGGTCTTTCCAGAAGCTAAAGATGATATTAAACCGGTAAATGCGGGCGCATATGAGTTTAGTATTAAAACAGTAGATAAAGAAAATGAACTAGTCCTATTTAACACTCCAGACATTTTTAATTTAAGATATTGTGGGAAAATTGCAAATATTAGAAATATTCCGGTGAGCGAGTTGGTTAAATATCGTTCTGAAAGATTAGCAATTGGTTATACGAGTGGGAAGCATATTGATTACAAAAATAACCTGCATAGCACAGAGGAGATGTTACAGAACGTTCTCCCTAAGGGCCGTCTGATAAAAACAGCTCTGAAAAATGTAGATAATTTTGTTGAATATCGACTCTTAGATGTTGGACCTGGAATGAGTGGCGGCGGAGTTATTAATTCCAAAGCAGAGTTACTAGGAATTACAACAAGGTACATTCCTTATCAAGACACGTTATGGATTATTCCAATTGGTGAAGTTATAGAGTTTATAAATGGGAAAGAAGAAATACTAACAAAAAATTTAAAGCTATACAGTACTTCATCTTTTACCTCGAAGGCCAGAAGTCATACTTCTGGCGATAATACCTCAAGCATGCCTGGAGACAATACAGCAAGCATGCCTGGAGACAATACAGCAAGCATGCCTGGAGACAATACAGCAAGCATGCCTGGAGACAACACAGCAAGCATGCCAAGTACAGACCTTGAACTCAAGCGGCGCAAAGAACTGAAAAAGTTTATGGATAATCACGAGGGAATTGCCGACTTTAATGATAGTAAGAAGCGCAACCTTCTTGGAGTCCGTTGTAATGGAAAAGCATGGGAACAGATAGATGGTTTCGATGATTACATTTATAAGTGTGATGACCTGTTAAAACTTAGTAGTCAAGATAAAATCTATTCAGATAAAGATGGCTTTGTCCCTAAAGAATATAGAGGACAGCTACTTCTTAATTTGACAGGAAAGTATAACTATTCAAAAAGTGACTACTTTGGAAGAGTTTTAACGATGAAACCTAATAACTCAACGATAGATGGTATGGAAAAGCTTGACTCCATAAATCAGTACGATGAAATAAAGATAACTAACGATTCAATAAATCTTCATTTTGGTAAAAAGAAAGAAATAAAATTTAAAATAAAATATGTAAACAATAAAAAGAAAATAGTTTTAATTAGTAATAAAGGTGATCGACTTGTATGTGAAAATAAAAGTCTAAACAAACTCATTTGTAAAGGTGAAAACATAGCACTCAGTCTTTCAATGATTAATACATTAAAGAAACAACTTGGTTATAAATATTCTACACGTAATGACAATGGCACCTATCAGTACCATTATGGAGAATTCATAAATAGGTAAGAAACCTTAATTTATTTTGATCTGTTAATATTAAACTTTAGAACTTTGCGGGCACCATTGATTGTATCTACTCCCAAAGTATCCTCCAGCTTAGTTTTTAAGCTGACGTTCTGACTTTTTGTTACAGGTGTTTCAAACGACAATTACTTTTCTTTTTATGAAATAGTCAGAATATCATACTTCTTATCTGTAGCCATGCGGGATTAAACCCAGAAAAGTCAAAAAGTCAGAATGTTGCGGTGCAACAGGGCGCAGTGGAGTGGTAATCTATCTTTAACAAAGGATGGATTATGAAAATTTTAACAATCTTAGTTTTATTTACATTAAGTATAGTAGCTCATTCACAAGAGAATCACTGTGGAAGAATTATCGTTTCTATAGATCATCCACTCATTATTGAGTCCCTCGAGAATAGCGGTATCTTCTCTTACGTATTTGAACATGATACTGAAATAGAGAAGGGAGATATGAAGATCGAAACAAGTTTTTTTCACTTTAAAAATAAAAATAAAAAAATACAGGGAAAAGTTTTGCAAAGAGAGGGAACAGTAAGAGTTTTTAAAGCGATAGGTAATAGTAAAATTATATTAAAAAAGAAGCATTATTATCAAGAAGAAAATAATCTTTCATATGAAAATTACATGCAATCTAGGCTAGACATGATCAATACTTTAATTGAATCAATAAAAAATAGATGTCCAAAATATATTAATCAATAATTAACCGTTAAGGAGAAAGTCATGAAAAAAATTATAATTATTTCTATTCTAACATTATTAACTTCTGGTTTTGCAAATGCAGCACAATGGGTTTTTTATGATGATGATAATCCAACCATTCAAGAGATTGAAGATGTTAAGGTTCAGCTACTGGAATACCGAGTGGAAAGAGGTGAACATATTGATAAAGTTGTATCACTTGCACTTTCGGGAACAAAAACTCTAAATGAATCAATAAAAAAATGTGGCACTTTAACTAATTGTAGTCAAAGACTTACAGAAGTTAGAGACCTGTATGTTAGATCACTACATAAAAAACGTGAATCACTGGAACTAAACTATGTAAATTCGATACCGGTAATTATTAAGATAGATAAACTAATTTCTATAATGAATGGCCCTTTTGAAAGTAAATATGAAAGAAGAGGGGTTTGGTTAGAAAACACAAAAGACCTTAGAGACTCTATCATAGTAGAGTTGAAACAACAGACTGTTCATTCTGTATATTTAGCAAACCTGTCTGAGTCTATTCTATCTCCTGGTGACTTTGCAGTACTTAGCAGCTATTTTGCAGGGACAGATTTACAAGGTGGGTATAAAATTGATGATTTAACAGATGTAACCCACAAAGACGGAACAATTATTATTTCTTCAAGAGGTGGTGATGTTGATGATAAGAGTTGTAAAACAAGAGGAGGAGATAACCTTCGAGGGAAAGCACAGGAATTTACAATTAGAGGATCTGAAATACGAATTAATTTGTTTGGAGGAGTGAACAGCTTAAATAGCCCCATGGTTCGTAATTTTCTTAACAGAGATCAGGTTGTAAATATTCGTTGTAAAAAGATTAATAGTATTAAGAATAACTATGGTACTTATAATTCTGAAACTAATACCGTAGTGCTGTCATACGTTAGGAGTGTTCGTTTTTCAGTTGATCGGGGTTATTTCAATATTGTAAAAAAGACATACTTATATTTCGCATCATCAATCTTTGGACAAGAAAAATAATCAAGAACGAATCGAGGGTTTTTCATTGTGTTGTAAATGGTCTAATCCTCTATATCATATAAACAAGGGCACTCATGCCCTTGTTTTACTTAATTATAAACCGTTATTTAAATCTAAAGCTAAGATCAAACATTGGAACAATGTGAGTGTATTTTTCGGTTACTTCAGAAGCTGCACCGGCAGCGGTGGTATCTTTGATAACAGTATATGCGTAGTAATTTAGTGAGGCACCCAGATAAAAAGTTTTTGAGACAGGCAGCTGGTAAGCAAGAGTTGCAACCATTGAGCTACCAGTAGTATCTGTACTATCAGTAGTCGTTGTTAAAACGCGTTTTCCTTTTGCATATGGATGCCAAGCAAAACTAAAATTCCATGTCATACGGTCATTTAAAAAATAGATAAAGCGTGGGCCAATTTCAGTAATAGAGAGAGTACCAGTATTGGTGGCATCTGCATGAAAAGTGAAGCTGTGCATATAGAGACTTTGTCCAAAGTAAAATTTTTGTGCTCCACCAATTGATGAGCCAACAAAAAGGTAGTTATTAACAAAGCCAAATTTGGTATTTTCGAGATCTTCTGAGTATGACTCATATCCAACAGAGTGTTGTATATAGAATTTAGCATAAAGCTGAGGTGTTATAGTCAAAAGTAGAATAAGTAGAATAGTTTTCATGTCGTATCCTTTATATTAAGCTAGGATTCTAGCAGAGAGAGTTATTAAAGTAAAAAAATGAGGATTACCTTTGAAAATAGGATTTGATGCCAAACGTGCCTTTCATAATACTACCGGCTTGGGGAATTATTCCAGAACGTTGATAGATAACATTATTATGCAGTACCCTGACCACGAATACTTGTTATATAATACTAAATCTAGTGATCAAACCTGGGGGGCAAATTATAGACAGGTATTACCAACCGGGATATGGCAGAGTCTTCCTCGCGCACTGTGGAGAACTGCAGGAATTACTCGCGATAGCAGTTTTTCCTCTTTGGATGTTTATCATGGCCTAAGCCATGAACTTCCTTATGGAATTCACCTTGCTAAATGTAAAAAAATTGTCACCATCCATGATTTGATTTTTTTAAAAAATGTTGAGTCTTTTCCGTTAATGGACCGTCTCTCTTATAAAAGTAAAATTAAGTATGCGGTGAAAGTTGCAGACGAGATCGTGGCGATTAGTGAGCAGACTAGGCAAGATTTAATTGAACTGCTCGGTGTGGATGAGAAGAAAATCAAGGTAGTCTATCAGAGCTGTCATCCTGATTACTTCACGAATACTACGAGTGAAAAAGATAAATATTTATTATATGTTGGTGCATTTCGTGAGCGTAAAAATGTCTTAAATATAATTCGTGCGTTTGCGGACATTAAAGATGAATGTCCTGAGTTTCGTTTAATACTTGCAGGTGGTGGATCGTCACAATATGAACGTCAAATGCGTGACCTTATTGTAACATCGAACTTGAGGGACCGAGTAGAAATTATCTTATCGCCTAAATTTGAAAAACTAAAAGAGCTCTATAAAAAAGCATACCTTTTTGTCTATCCATCTCTGTATGAAGGTTTTGGTATTCCAGTGATTGAAGCACTGTTTTCTAAGACTCCTGTCATTAGTTCTAGTAACACCTGCCTAAGTGAAGCTGGAGGCAAGGGGGCTATCTATATCGATCCATATTCCGTAGCAAAACTGTCTTGGGCCATGAAGCGTGTCTTACAAAATCGTGATGTACACCAAGAGCTAGTTAGCGCTGGATATGAACATGTTCAGCAGTTTAACTGCCGTAACACTGCTGCTAGTTTAATGGAGCTATACTTAAAATAATTCTATACCTGCAAAGCATAGTTAATAAAGCTTTCCTGACAGTCTACTTTTTTTCCTAATATCTCTTCTAATGAAGTCATTGTCGAAGTGGAAAACCCACACGGATTTATTCCTGAAAAAGCGAGAGGATCATGGTGAACGTTTAAAGCGATACCGTGATAGGTTACCCATCTCTTTACCGCTACTCCTATTGAAGCAATTTTTTTTTCACCAACCCATACTCCAGTTGTTTTTTCTGTTCCATCAGGATTGCCAATAGCATTGATCCCAAGTTCTTTTAGAGTATTAATACATGCAAGTTCTAGGTCTCTTACATATTTATGAATATCATTATTACGTTTTGCAAGGTTAATAATTGGATAAAGTATTACCTGTCCTGGTCCATGGTAGGTAGCTTTGCCACCTCTTGATACTTTCAGAGTCTCTCCCGACCAACCTGTAAGATCGGCATCACTACTTTGCCTACCTAAGGTGACGATGGGGTTATGTGAGCAGGCGATAAGTTTTTCTGGAGCACCTGAAATTACTTCATCGCGCATTGCCTCTTGGATCTTGTAAGCTTGTCGGTAATCAATTAAACCAAGTCTTTTAATTTCCATTTTTTTCAATCATCTTTTTCATAAAAAACTCACCTGCACGGTAAGAGCTACGTACTAGAGGGCCACTTGCGCTATAGAGAAAATTTAAATCTTGGGCGACCTGTTCATATTTTTTAAACTGATCTGGATGGATGTACTCTACAAGTTCAAGGTGTTTTGGTGTGGGTTGTAGATATTGACCAAAAGTTATAATGTCACAACCAACTTCTCGCAGATCATGAAGTGTTTCTATAACTTCCGCTTCGGTTTCACCACACCCTAACATAATTGAACTTTTAGTATATTGCTCGGGCTTGATCTCTTTAATGCGTTTTAAAGTGAGTAGAGATTGGTCATAAGTGGAACGTCGATCTCTTAATTTGGGAGTGAGGCTACGAGTTGTCTCAATATTGTGGGCGAATACATCTAGTTTAACTCTAATCAACTGTTCAAGAAGTTCATACCTAGCACTAAAGTCAGGAGTAAGTGCTTCCACAATTGTTTTGGGATTATTCTTTTTTATAACATCGACTGTTTGGGCAAAGTGGCCAGCCCCTTCATCCTCTAAGTCGTCACGATCAACACTGGTTAAGACGACATAGCCTAAATTCATCTTTGCAATTGCCTGCCCTATTTTTTGTGGCTCATCAATATCTACTAAACCTTGTGGATTACCTGTTTGTACCGCACAAAATTTGCAGGCCCTAGTACAGATATTACCTAATAGCATAAATGTGGCAGTAGCATCTTCACCCTGCCAACACTCACCCATATTTGGACAGTTCGCAGATTGGCAAACAGTGTGCAGTCCTAGTGAGGATAGCATCTCCTTTATTTGGGTTGGGCCATCTCCCATAGGAGCTTTAACTTTGAGCCATGCAGGTCGTCTGATCATTATATATCCATAGTTTTTATTTAACAGTTTCGTACTATCTATTACTTATCATCAGAGGGAGGTGAAAAGAAGAAAAAAATGCCATCTAGGTGAATATTATCTGCTGTTTTTGACATATTGACCGATGAGATAGGTATGAAAACAGTCAAAACTATTTTATTGATTTGTGCTTTTACTATCTCTTCTCTAGGGGCGAGTGAGCTTATCGTCGGGAAGGTTAATTATGAGATGCCTTGGACTAAGCTGGCCAAAAGTGAAGAGGTGTCAAAACTGATGCTTTTGCGAATTTTAGCCAAATCATCTGTGGGTGAAAAAATACTAAAAGCGGCTAAGGCAAAAGCAGGAGAGACCGGTAAAACTTTAGCTGATGTTCTGGTTATTGGTAAGGGGTCAATTACTGATACTACCTTGATCCGGCGCTTCTCTAAAAGCAATCCAGAACGGGTTGAATATGAGGATAAATCACAGGTCTTTATAAATAGTAATCTGAGTGTTCGAGATGCAGTCTTAGATCTTGCTCATGAGTTAACTCATTATACATTGAGAAATACTTTTAATCCTTATAGAGATGGTTTTAATTTTGTCAGTTTTTTACAAAGTACGATTGAATTAAAGGGTGGAGAAGTTGATGCATTTATGACTGAGTGTCGTGTGATGAAAAACCTATTCGGAGGCCAAGTCTACAATGACTCGAAATGTAGTGAAATTACAGATCTTTCAACTGGGAAACTATCTAGAAAGCTAACTAAGCAAAAGTTTTATCAAATAGGATCACTATTTAGTAAATTTTGGGAAGACTCAAGGGCCTATGGAATTGAAAAGAGTGATTTTCCTGCTATTAGTTCTGAGCAAGCAGTATTTATCTCATCTGCTTACAGTCTGCCATATCCTCTTGCTACACTTGTTGAATATCGTAGTATGATGATGCGAGTTTGCAAAAATGATGAAAAACGGCTGAGCTATATGCAACAAAAAGTTGGAAGATCTCCGGCGTCTGCAACTACCAAAAAAAGCTACAAAAAAATGGAAAAAAGCTTTTTTGATCGTTGTGCAAATATTAACTACTAGATGTCTAACAAAAAAAAAGCCCCATTATTCAACATGGGGCTATATTATTTATAAATAAAAATGATACGTAGTTTAGTTTAAGCTATTCTCCAAAACCTTTTTCATTCCATTGATCGCATCACTACCAAGAACATATTCTTGATCTTGCCATAGTGTTTGAGCATCCTGCTTGTCTGCACTATCATTAGCAACCATCTCAAATGAGAGTGATAGCTCTTCTACGTTGTCATTATATGCAACTTGCTCATCAGCATTAAGTCCCATCTTAGTAAGTTTATCTGCTGATAGTTCTTGAAATTCTATATTTTGATCATTATCGCCGCTTAGTAAAACAGTTCCAAATAGGAATGTAAGTATTCCTGGCATTTCATCAGAATTATTATTAATGCTTGCGACTCCTGCACCCATTAGTCCTAGACCAGCAAGAGCGGTATATCCTCCAGCAGCTGGGTTAAATAGAGCAGTAATTCCTCCAACTAGTGCGTGGCTTTGAAAACTAAAAGTAAGTGTTAATAATGTAAATAAAGTTGTAAGTGTCTTTTTCATAACTTCTCCTTGAAGTGTTGTGTGTTAGCTGAGTTCTAGCACACCACAGAAAAAAATCACTCTTTTCAGTTGACAGAAATAGCTACAAAAGTGTCAACTTTGACACTTTTGTAGCCTTGATCTGTCAAGGTTATACGGAGTATATTGATCACTAGTCAGCATCGTCAGTATTTTAAGTAAGATTAGCTAGCTTTGGGGAAAAATCTCAGATGTAAGGCCATGTAAGCATTATTCATTTGGCCAGAAGTAAAAAAATTAGTATTTTCTTTGAGTGAATATTAAAGAATCTATTAAATCATTTATCGAGATAGCATCACCTCAATCTCTCAAGGATTGGATTGAAGAACTGGTGCCAGAGTACTAGGCTACAGTAGTGCTGTGACGACTGTTACTTGTAATCCATTTTTCACTTGTCTTTACACCTCTCTTTCTAAAAATAGAAGTAATGCTGCAATGGCTCTTATCAAGAGCGAAAGAGCCGTTATACAAGCTTAACCAGCAAGCAATAATAGTTGCCTTTACAACGTTAAAGTCACTTAAGATTCAGCATGTTTTAGAAAAATATCAAGATGAAAAACTTTATACCGAAATTGAAATTAAAAAGTTTTTAGAACATAATGATTTAAAAAACTTTAAATTTAAAGTAAAAGACAATATAAAGACGGCAATGTTAGTTGGTGCTTTTATGATGGAGAGCTTGGAGTTACAGGCAGTGCTCTTGTTTCAGATG
Source organism: Bdellovibrionales bacterium (assembly GCA_030638415.1). Lineage (GTDB taxonomy): Bacteria > Bdellovibrionota > Bacteriovoracia > Bacteriovoracales > Bacteriovoracaceae > DAOWEO01. The sequence goes on from DAOWEO010000012.1 coordinate 9,757, forward strand.
ATGCTGGTCAATTTAATAATCTTTATGATGATCACGTATTGTGTTGGTATCATGAGCTTCGGCACTTTAAAGAACTTTTCCCAGTGCTAAAAGATCATCAGATTCAGCTACAACTATTTTTTAGTGAAGTAAAAGAGGATTTAGAATCCTTAAAAAGTGGTGTAAAAATAGAGATAATAACTTGAGAGATTACATTTTAAAATGGTTTACAGAATTTTTTAGTAAGCAGACAGGTTATAAATTATTAGATATTAGAAAAGCACAAACTTTCAAAAAGATGGACAAGCTTTTGGCTCTTCTTTGGACCTCAGTAAATGTCCCTCTCACAAACAATGAATCAGAAAGAGATATTCGAGGACGAGCAATAAAAAGAAAAATTTCACTTTTTTACAGTACCTGGGAAGGAGTTAGGGCTCGAGATCTCTACATCAGCCTAAAGCAAACTTGCAGAAAAAATGGAGTAAGTTTCTATAAATTTCTCTTAGATCGAGAGCTTAGAACTCACAAAATCCCTCAACTCGCTAATATTATAAAAGAGGCTGTTCCCCAAAGCTAGCTAATCTTACCCGCCCACCAGTGTAATTATTTCACTGTACCTATTTCTCTTTTGCCGCAGTGTGCTATGATTCAAATGAAGTATTATTAAAAAAAAAGATCGGAGAAAATTATGAAAAAATTGGTTACACTGCTAGTCATGCTATTTATTGTCGGGCCTAATGTAGCATTAAGCAGCCCTTATTCAGTATCAGACAAAACCATTTTTTGGACGACTGCGGATCTTGTTTC
>DAOWEO010000118.1 GCA_030638415.1 Bdellovibrionales bacterium
GTTGATGAGACCGTTGATGAGACCGTTGAAGAGGTTATATTAACTGATCTCGTAGAGGAAATTGCCGACGATAAATATGCTTATGAAGAGGTTGAGATGGTTGATGATAAAAAATTTCCTAAAGACAATGATTTAGTTTATCCAGAAATTTCAGACATTGAAGATTTAAAAACATCATCGACTTTAATCAGTGTTGATACTTTAAATAAAATTGATGCGAGTACACTAAATGATGATACAGACCCAAATATCAAAATCAGTAATTATGAGGGATGTCTTGACGATTTAGTTTCTGATGAAGAGGGTGATAGTGATGATCTTTGGTCTGTGGATGATGGATTGAAGATGGAACAACAAGCAGTAGAAGTGAAAGAGGATAATGTGGATAAAGAACTTTCACCAAGCAGTGAGCTTGAAGAGCTTCCTAATGATGAAATTATTGATGCTGCAGTTGATGAAACCATTCAGACTGCCTTTAACTCATTTAATCGTGATAGCTTTTTAGAAGAGATAAAAAATGAAATCAAAAATGACTTGCTACATAATAGTGAGTTCATCCAAGGCATTAAAGAAGAGCTTTCTAGTGTGATATTAAATGATAACTCTTTTAGAGAAGAGATCAAACGCGATTTTATTGCAAATATGAAAGAAGAGATAATCTATTTAGCAAAATCTGATTTGAAAAAAATATCATGGGAAGTTATACCCGATCTGGCAGAAAATTTAATTCGTAGTGAAATTAAAAATATCTCAGAAAATTTATAGCTTTATTTTTTTTAGCGTTTCAATTGATCTTACATAGTTCGAATTAGGATATTTTGCGTAAAGATAATCTAAGGTCTTAGCATGGTTAAATTCTTCATAACTTGGAACATTATTTGTAATTTTTTCTACTTTTAAAATTGCTGCGGCATACTCTTCTGCAATGATAAATACAATGGCAAGTGGTGAGAGATTATTACTAAACTTTTTACCTTCAAATCCAATACCACCAATCATTCCATGGTGTTGTTTAATAATTGTGTCTGCTCCAAGTGGAGCTCGTGGTACTTGTTGAATTAATAATGATGTTTTGTAGGCATGCTGGCGTACAGTGTCTTTATCTTCTTCAGATAATGCCGAGTTTTTAAGTTCTTCATCACTATTTATTATAACCATCTCTTTTGTTGTGAGATGAATGTCGTGGTAAAAAGCAATGAAGGTAAGCTTTTCAATGTGCTCCTTGGTTCCCCAGTCGATTTCATTAATAATGTGGGCAGCAATAAAAGCATTCAGCTGACAATGTTTAAATGCATATGATGTCTGGTTACTAAATAGTTGTTGCAGTAAATTTTTAATTATAGGTTGATCATCAATAATTAGATTCATGGAGTTTACACACTGCTTAGATATTTCAATTAGGTCTTCTACTTTTTCTATCTCTTCTATATGTTGAGCTACAAAGTCATAGCCAATTTGAGTACTTTCAACTCGTTGGTTTGTTGTCATTTTGGTATCTTGAAGTCTCCTTGTAATATTTTTAGAAAAGACGTTGGTGAATTTTAGGCGGTGTTCAGATTTGATATATAGCTGTGATACTCCTTCTGATTGATACTGCTTAACTTTATTTCGTGGATTTGTTCCTTGTTCAATTACCTTTAGGTATCTAGGATCCACCATCTTTCCAGTTAGGTGATAAATATTAAAGTCAGTATAATCAAGGTGAGAAAAAATATTTATTGGAATAGGAAAAAAATCAGGCATATTTTTTTCTGCCATGTCTTTTGCTGAAATACCTAGAACCTTTGCGGTAGCTTGAATGACATTTTTAACTTCATAGCAATTACTAATAACTTGCACTCCGGAGTACTTGCTAATCTCTTTTTCCTCACCGAGCACAATTATGGGAATATCATCAAAGTCTCTTGCTAGTAGATAGTTGTATATTCCTTGAGCAGTTTTTTCTTGATTGATGTGATTTTGGATAATAATGACATCAACCTCAACTCCAATTTCTAGTAGTTGGATACATGCTTCTAAATTATCCTTAATTGTACAAGTCAGATCTAGGTATGCTTTAAGATTAATATTGTACATATCTTTTAATATGAAGCTATCTGTGACAAGAAGTCCGTGTGCCATTGTTATCCTATTGACTCCAGAGAGCCGGTATAATATTTAAAATGTTTTCCATCTTTTTCAATAATGGCTTCACCAAGTGGGCCAATTCCAATAAATTTCCCATGCACTATAAAGTTATTATCGGAAATTTTAACGATTTTATTTAGGTGAGAACATTGTGAATTCCATAAATTCATAATTTTCTTACTACTGAGGCGATTTTTAAGAACGAAGGCATAAATATCGGCAGGTATTTGGTGCTGTTGCTGGGTGGTAAGGTGATTGTTAGTGAAAAGTGATCCGTACTGGTGATGATTAGAAGACCAATTTATACCAACTCCAACAACTAGCTTGCTTCCATTATGTAGAATTATTCCTCCAACTTTTTGGTCATCTGCATTATGGATATCATTTGGCCATTTTAGTTGCGTTGTAAGTGAATAACTATCTCGTAAAAATATATTTATCAGTACTGCAATCTCTAGTGAGGTCAATGTTAGTACCTCGGAAGGGGGAACGGTAAAGGAGAATGCTAGGCTATTATTTAGGTGTTCCCAAACATGATCTCCTCTGCCTCTGCCCATTGTTTGTGAGAGAGTACTGCAAAGCAGTGGCGTTTCTGGATTTTCCAGTTTAATAATATGATCTTGAGTTGATGTGGTTGTCTCAAGCTTGATGTGGCTAAAAGTCATTTTTATAATTTTCCTACTTTTAAAAGATTCCGCTTTATGGCACTATCTTTTAAAATATATCTTAATTATAGGGAGAGCAAATGTCACTGATAGAAAGAGAAACACCTCGTGAAATTAAATTTACAACAGATATTAATCCATATGCGATTGGTAGTGTCATTGCCGAATTTGGTAATACGAAAGTACATATTACAGCTTCCTTAGAGGAGAGCGTTCCAAGCTTTTTAAGAGGTAAGGGACAAGGATGGGTTACTGCTGAGTACAATATGTTGCCGTCTGCCACTCACACCAGATCTCGTCGTGAGAGAAGCAAGGTCTCTGGAAGAACACAAGAGATTCAACGCCTGATTGGACGTAGTTTACGCTCTGTTATGGACTTAGAAAAATTGGGTGAGCGCTCAATAACTCTTGATTGTGATGTTTTAGTTGCTGATGGTGGGACACGTACTACATCTATTTCAGGAGCGTATATTGCACTTAGCTTGGCAGTTAAAAAATTGATGGCCAGCGGTGATCTAAAAGAGAACCCAATTAATCAGCAACTAGGTGCTATTAGTATTGGTGTTAATAAAAATGGAAAAATTATTGCAGACCTAAATTACGAAGAAGATTCTACATGTGATACTGATATGAATATCGTAATGACTGCAGATGGAAGGTTTGTTGAGGTTCAAGGTACTGCTGAAGGAACTCCGTTTACTCGTGAACAGATGGATGCTCTGCTTGATTGTGCTGGAATATCGCTTAAAACAGTTTTTGAAAAACAAAATCAGGCAATAAATGGTTAAGGCGTTTTTAGCATCTACTAATCAGCATAAAGTTGAAGAAATTAGCGGGCTAGTTAGTCCAGAGCTTTTAACTCTACTAACTCCTGATAAAAAGTTAGATGTCATAGAAGATGGACAGGATTTTCATGAGAATGCCTTAAAAAAAGCGAAGGCATATTTTGATTGTTTTGGTAGTCCATCACTATCAGATGATTCAGGTATTGTGGTTGAAGCACTTCCTGATGAGTTAGGTATTTATAGTGCTCGTTTTGGGCAAAAAGAGCTGACTAGTCAAAAAAATGGTGGTCAGAAGTTGACTAGTCAGTGGCAAAACGAGCTACTTTTAACAAAATTACAAGGTGTTACTGCGAGAAACGCTTATTATATATGTGTAATATGTTTGTACCTGTCTGATGAAGAGATTTTCTTTTTTGAAGGAAGATTGCATGGTGAAATTGCCGATGAGGCTTCGGGGGATGGAGGTTTTGGCTACGATCCTCTGTTTATTCCTACGGGACAGAGCTCTAGCTTGGCCACACTTTCAGAGTGGAAGTCTAAAAACTCTCACCGGGCTAAAGCATGCAAACAGATGGAAAGTTTTTTACAGGGCCACAAGAAAGACCTTGATATTTAGAGTGAATTTGATTATAAATACTTTCAATTAAAAATAGTCGGGGCGTAGCGCAGCTTGGTAGCGCATCTGCTTTGGGAGCAGGGGGTCGGAGGTTCGAATCCTCTCGCCCCGACCATATTTCAATTTTGCCCTTTTCGGGCAGTAGTGACCATGGCTTTCGCCAGTGATACTGAACCTTTCCCTCTTTATAACTAATGTTCGATGCACTCTATAAA
>DAOWEO010000074.1 GCA_030638415.1 Bdellovibrionales bacterium
GCGATCGATATAATCTTTCTTTGCTTCTTTTTCTACTTGGTCAATGTCAACGTAACGGTTAATTTTTGGCATAGTTATCTCCTTGAAAGTAATTTGCTCTAGTAAATAAGTTAAATATTGCCTTATTTAACGGCATCTCCTCATATAAGTAAAGCGAAAAAGCTTTGCGCAGTGCGACAAATGTGCTAAAATCGTATTATGTCACTTAATTATAAGGCTTTTTTTATTCCCAGTATCTCTCCTTTTCGCATCAACTCAGTAGCGAATTATAAAAATACGTTGGTTAAAGAGGTGTGTTCTTCTGGAATAAATGCGGAGCTATTTGAAAAGAATCGCTCCACTGATGATTATTTTTCTTCAGGTGAGAAGAAAAAAAAGAAAAAGCGCTCTTTACGTGAGGTTAGGCGTTCGCTAAATACCTTCTAATACCTTAGTTTTACTATTGTTTTTTTTGCCGGCAGCCACTTTCTGATGTAGACTTCATCCAGTTATATTTTAATATATCTTATTTTTAGATAAATATTAGAAGATCGATATAAATTAAGGAGAGTTTATGACAATTCACATTGGTGGACAAATGGGTGACATCGCCGAAACGGTTCTAATGCCAGGGGACCCGTTAAGAGCAAAATATATAGCAGAAAATTTTTTAGATAATGTTACGTGCTATTCTGAAATTCGTGGCATGTATGGTTTTACCGGAGAGTATAAAGGCCAAAGAGTCTCTATTCAGGGATCAGGTATGGGAATTCCATCTATTTCTATCTACGCCAATGAGCTCGTTAATGAGTATGGAGTTAAAAAACTAATTAGAATTGGTTCTTGTGGGGCATTTCCTAAAGAAGTTAAACTTTTAGATGTTATCTTAGCTCAGGGTGCTTCAACAGATTCAAATTTGAATAATGTGAATTTTAACCAAGGTAACTTTGCTTGCATCGCCTCTTTTGATCTACTTTTAAAGGCATATCAGAGTGCGCAAGAAAAAAATATTTCTACACATGTAGGAAATGTTTTATCTACAGATATTTTTTATGCTGATGAGGATTCATACTGGGATGTTTGGAAGCGTCATGGAATTTTAGCAGTAGAGATGGAGACAGCAGCGTTGTACTCTATTGCAGCTAAAAAAGGTGTAGAGGCTCTAGGGATTTTAACCGTGAGTGACCATTTTGTAACAGGAGAAAAGTGTTCTCCACAAGAGCGTGAAACAACATTTAGTAATATGGTTGAAATAGCACTGGGGTTAGCATGAGCAAAAAAGTAATTTATACAGATGATTTTATTAGAGAGTTTCCAAAAAGTGATTTGCATTTACACCTTGATGGATCTTTACGGCTTTCAACACTTATCGATCTTGCTAAGCAAGGTGGAATAAGTCTTCCCTCTTATACCGAAGAAGGGTTAAAAGAGTTGGTATTTAAAGAGCATTATAGCGATCTTGGAGAATACCTGCATGGCTTTATGTATACGTGTGAAATTCTACGAAACCCTGAGTTTTTAGAGCAGTGTGCATATGAATTGGCCATCGATAATCAAAATGAGGGTGTACGGTATATTGAGGTACGTTTTGCTCCTCAACTTCTAATGGATGGCGAGTCTATTACTATGGAAGTTGTGCTAGATGCCGTAAATAATGGTTTAAAAAAGGCACAAAAAGAGTTTAATAATCGTCCTGAAGTAATGAATAAGGAAGAGCCTGGTTTTCATTATGGAATAATTGCTTGTGCCATGAGAATGTTTGGCAAGAGTAGTTTCTCTCCGTATTATACAAAATTTTTCTCTATGCACCGTTTCTCTACTCCTATGGAAGTAATTAAGTTGGGAGCATTAGAGCTAGCGAAATCTGTTATTGCTATTCGTGATGATATGGGAATTCCAATTGTAAGTTTTGATCTTGCAGGTCAAGAAGCAGGCTATCCACCATCAGATTTTAAAGAAGCTTATGACTATATTCATAAAAATTTTATGCATAAGACTGTTCACGCTGGTGAAGCATATGGAGCAGAAAGTATCTTTCAATCTATTACCGAGTTACATGCAGATCGCTTAGGACATGGATATTTCCTATTTGATACAGATAAAATTTGTGATACAGAAATTGTGGACAAAGATCGCTATGTTAATGATCTATCCTCATATATTGCTGACAAGCGTATTACGATTGAAGTTTGTTTGACGAGTAATATGCAGACAAATCCAGAGCTGACAGATATTACTCAACACTCCTTTAAAAAAATGTTGGACCGCAGAGTTGCAGCAACATTTTGTACGGACAATCGGTTGATATCTAACACGACTGTTTCTAAAGAGTGGCGTCTGGCCCTAGATAATTTTGATTTTAATAATAAAACCTTAAAAGACTATATTGCCTATGGATTTAAAAAGAATTTTTATCCTGGTTCATACGTTGAAAAGAGAGAGTACGCTCGAGACGTAATGAGATACTATGACAAAATTGCAAAAAAATATGGGGTTGATAAGATTTAATTATCTTTTTAGCCTAATATTACTTTTACTATTTTCGAGCGCTTCTGTGCAAGCGGTCTACTTTGCCACCTTACCTAAAGGAGTGCGGACACTCGTTTATCACCACCTTTTTACAGATACGATTCAAGGAACATTCGATATGAATGGTGCCTATAATTCATTAAAGATGTCTGCAGATATTGGAGCTGATGCTCTATATGGCATTGATATATCTATTGATGCTTACCTAAATGATCTGGCCCTAAATCATCCAGCCGATTATGACGCTTTTTCATTAGGTACTTACGATATTGATGCTGCGGCTAGAGTTCATGTTAATGCACTGGCAATTGGTTATGGTGTTACGGATCGGCTAACGGCCTATGTTTTTACTCCTCATTTTACTGCTGATGTAAATGTGAATGTTACAAAAACCAAGGTGGAAAATTATGATGCAATATTAGACTCGATGGGTGTCTCAGCAGAGAATCTTCCTGCTATTAATGACCGAATGATTCAGTCAGTACTTGTAAATTATTATGGCTATAAGCCTTTGGGGTCATGGCACGGTAAGGAGTTTGGAGACACTGAGTTAGGTTTTATGTATCGGCCGGTAAGTGGAAAAAAATGGGGTCTATTGGTTACTCCTGGAGTGATTATCCCGACAGGTAGAGAGGATGATCAAGATATTTTACAGGATTTTGCTTTTGGTGATGGCCAGTGGGACACCTTTTTGGAAGTTGGTTGGGGTTTTGCATGGAGAACTATTGAGTTTGATGTTTGGAGCCGCTATACCTATCAATTTCCAACGAATAAAATAATTCGTCTACCAGAAAGTGAAAGTGTTCCTATTACTGATCGCAAGGGATTATCTCGAGTGAAGTTGGGAAATAAACTATCGGCGAATCTGCAAGGGCATTTTATCTTAAACCCTATTCTTACTTTGTCTATTTTACACACTCTAGATTACAAAGGGAAGGATAACTATGAGAGCAACTTTGCTGCTGCTGATAGATACTGGGAAGGCAATACTAAAATGTTTGCTCAAAGTTACAAGCTAACTCTAGAGACAACGACAGTGAAGTTATTTAAAGAAGAAATTTTCTGGGTACCATTGACCTTATATTTTTCATATAAGCGAAACTATGCAGGAATAAATACACCTTTTTACTCTCAATATGATTTTGAATTTAGACTATTTTTTTAAAAAGGTAGTTTTAATTTAACAAATAGTTCCACATAGCCCTTAAATTTTAGTTCTATTTTCTTACTTGGAAGCTTACTTATTTTCATCGTAGTGCTTACTGTCATAGTATCTTGGCTGGCAATCACTTCAGTTAAACTCGTTTTATAAAGTGTGAAATCCATGCAGTTGTATCCACAGGTATCACTTTTATTGTTATATCCCATGATGATTTCATTAACTTGAGTTTGGGGATTAGGAGTTGAAATATCTAGCTTTCTTATAAATTCAAAACTATTAGTAGGAAGCTTATTTAGAAATTCGAGGTGGACCTTACTTACTGTTACATCGACAATAATATCTCGATCGTATTCCATGGTAGGAATGGTAAAAGTCATAGGTGGAATATCAACTTTATGTTTACCACCAAATTTAAAAAATACTCTAGAAAAAATACTAAGAATTGACTTACTGGCACGTGCGAGATCATCTTGTGCATCATCTAAATCTTCGTTGGATATTTTATCCATTTGGTAACGTAGTTTTAGATAAAAATGTTCATTATCTCCCTCCACAGTATAGTAGTGAGTTGATGAAGCATCAAAATCACGACCACTGGTTGCTTGAAAGATAGCTTGTTGTATTTCTGAAATAGTTTGAGGTTCAGCAAAAGGGATAATGGTCTCTTCCCGGAGCTTACAGGAGAAGTTCAGGCCTAAGAGTAAAAATATAAAAATACTATTTCTAATGTTCATAGCTTCCTATACCGCAAATTTTGAGTCATCTACTAAGAAAACTCAAAGTATGAAAAAAGTTCAGTTTATAACTACGTGAACGGACGTACAGCGTGTAATATTATTGATAATCTGACAACAAATTAGTACTCAAGCTGCGCAGCGTCAAGACTTCTTGTATAAAATTCATACTATCTCTTAATTAACGTTTCTCTTTCAAGGAGTACTCTTGAGTAGATCATTTGTATTTAAAGGTAATTCCAAGTATTTACCAGTTATATACCTAGTTATCATTATTTTATTAGGTCTAGAGACCTTCTGGGAGCACCTAGGTGATGGACCCAAGCTCGTTATGACTAGTTACTGGAAGAATCATGGTATTTTTCTATTACTATTTTTAACTATGTTTCCAAGGTTAGCACTATTTCTATCTTCAATTGCATCAGGAGGGCTGTTGTGGTGGTTAGGATGGTTGATTGCACCTAGAGTCTTAGTGGCAATATTAGCAACAGAGTCTTATTTACAGACAAATCCTTTTCTTGTTATTGTGGCGTGGATGATTGCTATTAGTGGAGAGTTTTCAGAAAAAGAGTTTGTTAGAAGGCGTTCATATAGTTACTTTGACCAGCCGACGCACAAGCCTTTTGGAAATCAGCAGGAGATTGATGAGTCTGGAAAAACTCATTCAGCTCAGCAGGATGAGACAATTATTGATGCAGATTTTAAAGATTTAAGTTAGGGAGATTTAAAGTGGGTAAGAGCATGAATTGGAATGAGTACTTTATAAATATTGCACATGAAGTAGCAAAAAAATCTAAAGATCCTTCAACACAAGTTGGCTGCGTTATTACTACAGCAAAGCACCATCCGATCTCTTTTGGCTACAACGGATTTGTCGCAAACTGTGATGAAGAGCAGATGACTTTTGAGCGACCGATGAAGTACCATGTTACAATTCATGCAGAGATGAATGCTGTGTTATTTGCCCACCGTGATCTTGAAGGATGTCATGCCTATGTTACTCATGGCCCTTGTGAAAATTGCCTAAAACATCTTATGCAAGCAGGAGTAACTAAAATTGTTTATAATGATCCAGGAGTTGTAAAAGATAGAGGCTCTGCTGATCAAAAAGAGGCGATTCGCCGTCTACTTGCTGGTAAGCATATCAGTTGTAAAAATATTGATGGTACTGATTACGTTGATGATATTAAATAAAAAAAGAGCTTCAATTGAAGCTCTTTTTTATTTCATTACTTAACTACAAAGTTACAAATTCGTCCCGGGACGTAAATCTCTTTGACTAGGTTGCCCTGGTCAAGGAGAGCTTTAATTTTTATATCTGCCTTAGCTTGGGCCAAGAAATCATCTTTGCTAATATCAGTAGAGACCTCTAAAGTACTCCGCTTTTTCCCATTGACTTGAATAGCAACAGTGATGAGATCATCAACTGTAAGTTGCTCATCAAAACTTGGCCACTGGTGATAGGTGATACTTTCATCATGACCTAGTGACTTCCAAATCTCTTCAGAAGCGTGAGGAGTAAAAGGAGCTAGTATTGTTGTAAAGCGTTCAGCAGTATCTTTTGTAACCTTACCTTGCTTAACTGCAGCATTGGTAAAGATCATTAATTGTGAAATCGCAGTATTAAAGCGAAAGTTTTCAATATCAGCAGTAACTTTTTTAATAGTTTTATGCAGTAGTTTTTCAATGTCTTTATCTTCAGTCGTTCCTGAGATATTAGATTGCTCATTAAAAAATTTATAAGCTTTATTAATAAAGTTATAAACTCCCTTTACTCCTTGCATAGACCAAGGCTTGACACGCTCTAGTGGACCCATGAACATTTCATAAAGTCTGAGTGTATCGGCACCATATTTTTCAACTACGATATCTGGATTAATAACATTACCACGGGACTTACTCATTTTTTCGCCATCTTCTCCTAAGATCATTCCTTGGTTGATTAGCTTTTGAAAAGGCTCTTTAGTGGAAACAAATCCAAGATCAAAAAGTACCTTATGCCAGAAGCGAGCATATAGCAGATGTAGTACTGAGTGTTCTACTCCTCCAATATATAGATCAACTGGAAGCCAGTACTTCTCTTTATCTTCATCCCAAGGTTTAAGCTCATTACGTGGATCGATAAAACGCAAATAGTACCAACAACTTCCGGCCCACTGAGGCATAGTGTTCGTTTCACGACGTGCTTTTTTTCCTGTTTTTGGATCAGTTATCCATAACCATTCATCAATTGTAGCAAGAGGAGATTCTCCTGTTCCGGATGGTTCATATTTTTCAACTTTAGGTAGTTCTACTGGAAGCTCATCTTCTTCAAGGCATCTTACTGTGCCATCTTCAAATTTTAGAAGTGGAAATGGTTCTCCCCAGTAGCGTTGACGAGAAAATATCCAGTCACGAAGTTTATAATTTATTTTTTTCTCACCCAGCTTTTTATCGGCTAGCCACTCAATCATTTTAGCAATCGCTTCTTCTTTACCGAGATCATTTATAAAATCTGAATTAATATGTTTGCCTTCACCTTCATAAGCTTTCTCTGCAATACTATCACCTTCCAGAACTTGTATCATTGGAATAGAAAATTTTGTTGCAAATTCCCAGTCACGTTGATCATGAGC
>DAOWEO010000125.1 GCA_030638415.1 Bdellovibrionales bacterium
CCTAAAAAAGTCGGAGTTATTACGGCTCCTGATAGCGCTGCACTACAAGACTTTTTGAATGTTTATAAACGTCGAAGTTTCATGATGGACATTGTTGTCTTTCCATCGCTGGTACAGGGGAAGCTTGCAGCAGCTCAGCTGCGAAAAGCTTTAGAGGCTGCTATTAAACAGGGAATGGCAGGGGATTTAGATGTCATTGTGCTAACCCGCGGTGGTGGTGCAAGTGAAGATTTGTGGTGCTTTAATGATGAGGGATTGGCGTGGGATATTTATAATTCACCTATTCCAATTATCAGTGCTATTGGCCATCAGATTGATTACACGATTGCTGATTTTGTTGCTGATTTGCGCTGTGAAACGCCAACTGCTGCCGCACAGGATTTAACACAATATCAAGTGAAATTAACAGAATTGGTAGGTACTTACGGTAGTCGCTTACAAGTCGTAGCAGATAATTTACTGCATGAGAGACAGAGTAAACTGTTAAGTCAGTCGCCACAAAAAATAATTACAACTTTATACGATAAACTGCTAAGCCAAAAACAGCGATTAGATAGTGTCAGTAAGATTAGAGATGGTCAAAACATACTAAAATTGTCTGATAAATCCTACAAGCTTGATGATATTTTTGGACGTATGTTACGTGTACAGCAGGAGCAATTAAGCTCAAGGCAAAAACGGTTACAGCATACTAAAGAGTTACTACATGCTTATGCCCCTCATAATATTTTAGAGCGTGGGTTTTGCTATGTTAATGATGATAAAAAAAATATTATAAAGTCGTTTAAACAGTTCAACAATCTAGAAGAACAGGGTACCCTTGATGTAGTTTTCTATGATGGAATAGGAAAAGTTCAAAAGGTCACAAAGTGAGAAATCTATTTTTAATTCTTCTATTATTATTGGCAGCATGTTCTAACATTACTCCAAAGCAAAATGTTGTTAAGCAGAGTATTGAAAAAAAAATAGCCACTTTTAATGTTAAACATGTGGAAGTAAAAGTTGGTGAAGTAAGAAATATAACTTTGCCACTCATTAGCTTATTTTCTGCAGGAGAAGTTATTTGTAAAGGAAAAGCAATTCCATCATATAAAGATGACAGTGGAACACATTTTTTTATCCGTGAGACGTATTTTTCTAAACAGGAAGGGTATGCATGTCAATGGAAAAATAGTACCGGCAAACAGATAAAAATTATCGAAGTTAATATTGCAGCTAAAGAGTTTCCATCAGAGCGACTTATGGTTGATAAAAAACGGGTTACCTTAAGTAAAAAAAGTTTAAAACGGGTTGCTAAAGAACAGAAGATGTTAAATAAGATTTATGCAAGTTTTCATCCACGTCCATACTTTTCAAAGCCTTTTTTATTGCCAATAAATAGTAAGGTCACAAGTATTTATGGTGCCCGTAGAATTTACAATAATCATAAGCAGGGACAGCACCTAGGAACTGATTTTCGAGCTAAGATTGGGGAAGATATAAAAGTGACAAATAGAGGACGAGTTGTTGTAGCCAGAGATCTATTTTTTACTGGAGGTACGGTAACGGTTGATCATGGTATGGGAATATTTACAGTTTATGGTCACTTGTCTAAAATACTTGTCTCTAAAGGTGATCTGGTAAATCGGGGTGATCTTGTTGGACTATCAGGAGTATCTGGGCGCGTTACTGGACCTCATTTACATTGGGGTATTAAAATTCAAGGAGAGTGGATTGATGGTATGAGCCTTATTTCCACAAGTAAATACCTTCTAAGGTAGATGTGAATCTAGTTTTAACTACCTTTTATTCACTTAAGTTTTGGCTAACATCTGATGGATTACTAAAACATGCAGAGCAGTTTTTACGTGATCAAGAGAATTACTCTATAGAGTTAAAGCGATTTGAGTGTAGAGACTTTGTAAATTTATATTCACCATGTAAAGAAGAGTTCACAGTTGTGCTAGTTGATGAAGGACAGCTTGATGATATTAGAGATGCCTTTTTGCATACTAATGTGATGTTTTTTATCTTATCCACTCCACTATCTCCAGTACAATCGTTAGGTAAAAATGTATTTTGGATTAAAAGTTTAGATGAGCTTTTTAATAATTTTGAGTTAATGGTGGGGCTTTCTCAAAAGCAGTACGTAGATTATGTGAAACAGAGTGCTTTAACTAATTTAAAAAGAGTCATGAAAAAAAGTATGTCCAAAGAGTTTACTGCACAGTTAGAAGAGATAAGTAATAGTGATAAAGAAAATTTAAATTATTTCCATACAAAACTTATTAATATGGAAAAACTTACTTTAGAGATTGTTCAAGAGCTATTCTCTCATTGTGTTGATGGGCAGTGCTCGATCCAAAGTATTCAGACGACTATCGCTGATTCTCATAAAAATTTACAATTTATTCCAATCTTATTGCCTTTTTTGAAAACGGCAGAACAAGACAGTGCTCTTATTATGGCAGATGGTGAAATACCATTTTTACTCTTGGCTAAACTACGTATTTTACTCTCGTTTTTTAGATCTTTTGAAGGTGCATATGAACAGGAGTTTCCTCGTTACAAAATTTTAGAGAGCTTTCCATTTCCTTTAGGTTTACTAAGAGAAGATGAAAATGTTTTTTATAATAAGAGGTTGATTGAGCTAAATATATCATCACGAGACTTGCAAAAGATGGATCATCTCTCGTTATATGAACGGCAGGATAAGAAGTTTACAGTTTTACAAAGTAGTTTTGGCCCCTTTCAACTTTATATTTTCTATCCTTATACTCTAGAAAAAAGAGAAAAAAATATATCTTCTCAAGAGCTTGGTATAGTCACGAGCTCCATTGCACATGAATTAAATAATCCTTTAGCTGGGATTCTATCTGCTGTGACGGTATTAAAGCTTGAGATTTTTTGGTCTGATGATGATCAGGAATGTCTGGATGATATACGTGTTGCTGCAATACGCAGTAAGCAAATTGTAGAGACTTTTTTGGGATTTTCTAGAAGTGCTCTGCCAGCAACAAAATCATTTTTTTTGCAAGAGCTGATAGAGCAGTCGCTAGAGTTGATTAGGTTTCGCTCTGCAGAGCTCGATGTTAGAATCAATTTGCAATTCAAAACGGTTGCGGAGGAGCCACTTCATCTGCAAGGACCTATTGTAACAATGTTATTTTATCTTATCTTTTCAGAGTTGCTCACTCTTTTTAACCATGAAAATTTAATTAGTGAGCATGGCATGAACGAGCATGTGATTAATATTGAGGTGACATATCATGATGCTAGCGTAGAGATGAATTTACCTGGGATCTCTCCAAAAGTTTTAACAAAATTAGCACATTTTACGAATGATTCTCGCCTTATTGAGCATTTATTGTCCTTATTAAATCATCAGATTATAATTAGCGCTGATCCAAATAAAATTTTGTGGAGTCATGAATGATTAGTTATTTACCATACGTATTTATTGGAGGGGGAATCGGAGCAAGCTTGAGATTTTCGCTATCATTTTTTCTCTCTCAAGTGACTAGACCTTGGATGGGAACACTGGTGGCAAATATACTTGGCTGTCTCATCTTTTTTCTTTTCCACCGCTTAATTACCCATGCTCCTAAGGAGCTTTCCAGCTTTCTTTTGACTGGTATGATGGGTAGTTTAACTACATTTAGTACTTTCGCCTTTGAAGTTGTGTCATATATAAAAATGGGACGTTACTGGGAGGCATTAATGATTTTAGCACTAAATTTAATATTAGGATTTGGATTGGGTGTCGTAATTTTAGGAGGATCAAAATGAGTCTACAGGTTAAAGAGTTTACTAAAGGTCCGTTTTTTCAACATCCATTAGTTGTTTTTGATGATAAGTCACAAGAGGGATTTTTTGTAGATCTAGGTTATGATGATGGTGAAATTGTAGAGTTTATTAATCAAGAAAAGCTAAAAATGGTTGGCATTTATAATACCCATGCCCATATTGACCACATAGGTGCGACAAAAACATTTCAAAATGAATTTGATGTTCCATTTTACATGGGAGTCAACGAGCAGATGGTACTTGATTATGCTCCCACTAGTGCAGCCACTTATAATTTCCCTTTTGCTGGTGTTCCCAAAGTTAGCGGAGAGTTAAAAGATGGTGATAAATTTCAAGTTGGAGAGTTCTTTTTTGAAGTAATCTCTACTCCTGGCCATACACCGGGAGGCATATGCTTTTTCTGTCCTACTGAGGAGATTTTATTAGCTGGTGATACTCTATTTGCTGGAAGCATTGGAAGAACAGATCTTCCTGGTGGAGATCACGAAACTATTTTAAAGTCATTAGAGAAGTTAAAGCAGCTGCCACCAAATACTATTGTATATTGTGGCCATGGTGAGACAACGACGATTGGCCAAGAGGTAGCATCCAATCCTTTTTTACGTTAGCTCTACATTCTATCTGGTGCTTGAATTCCTAAT
The DNA here is from genome assembly GCA_030638415.1 of Bdellovibrionales bacterium. Lineage (GTDB taxonomy): Bacteria > Bdellovibrionota > Bacteriovoracia > Bacteriovoracales > Bacteriovoracaceae > DAOWEO01. The sequence goes on from DAOWEO010000125.1 coordinate 4,428, forward strand.
AAGCTTAGACCCACCTTCATTGTCTCTTTAACACTTGCAGCTAAGTAGAGGCGTACCTTTTTAAGCTTTGGATCATCAGCCTTACCAATAGGACACTCTGCATAGAACGAGTTAAACAGTTTTCCTAGATCAAAAAGGTAGCTAGTTAAAACACTGGTCTTATATTGACTTGCTGCTTGGTAGACGATGTCATTAAATGAGGAGAGGTGAATAATCAATGCCTCTTCTTGAGATGCTGTTAGTAGCTCAAAATTTACATCAGTTGAATCATCCATTGGGAACTTATTTAACATCGTCGCAATTCTGGCATGTACATACTGTAGATATGGACCTGTTTCACCATCTAGTTTTAACCACTCATCCATATCAAATACGATTTTTCTACTGTTATCAATACAGATCATTCCATATTTTATTGCACCATTGGCAATTATGGTTGCCAATTGGTCAATCTCAGACTTAGGCCAGTCCTCATGACGTGCAAGAAATCTCTCCTTGATGGTACTTTCCATTTTTGAAATAAGATCCATCAAGGGAATAATATTACCTTTTCTAGAACTCATGGCTCCGCTTGGTAGTTCAACAAAGTCGTATTCTAAGTGCAAACAGTTTTTAGCTTTTGGAAAGCCGATATGCTCTAGTGTTTTGAAAACTTGTTTAAAGTGGTGAGCTTGGCGTTTGTCTACAATATAGATACTTTCATCAAGTTTAAACTCTTCAAATTTACTAAATGCTAGCTCGATATCTTTTGTGGCATATAGTCCATTGCCATCAGATTTAATAAGCATACAAAAGCCTAGCCCATCATCACTCAGATCCATGCCGATAGCATTGTCGTCCTTGATGAGCTTTCCATCTTGATATAGTTTTTCTATTCTTTGGAGTGACGAAGCATCTACTTCAGATTCGTAATACCACTGGTCAAAATCTACATCAGCCCATTTGTAGGTCTGTTTGAAAAGATCAATTGACCACTCTCTGGTCTGTTTCCACAGCTCAAAAAACTCACCATCTTGGGCATCTATCTCTTTTAAAATCATCGTCAACTGTTGGAGAGCTGCTGACTTTTCATCTTCAGGTAGAGAAGAGATCTTATTAGTTGCTAGTGCGTAGATGTCACCTAGCCATGTCCCTTTATCCCCCTCTGGAGCAGCAAGGGTATTGTGATATTTTAAAAACCAGAGGCATCTTGCTACGTGAGTACCCATGTCACCAGGATAGGTTACTGGAATAACTTTATGCTTAAGGTAGCCATTTAGTCTGACTAGTGCATTACCTAGACAAATGTTGCGCATATGTCCAACATGTAGCTCTTTATGGGTATTAGGTTGAGAGTACTCAAACATCTTGGTCTGTGGCTTATCTTCTATATCTAATTGGAAAAATTGTTTTGAATTGATACTGCTTAAGAGTAGATTCGTAACAGCTGAGAGGTTATAAAAAATATTTAGATACGGCCCTTGAGCTTTAATACTTTTAATCAATGGGCTAGGTGTAATATTTTTTAAAATTTCTTGGGCAATCACTGGTGGAGCTTTTCTCAGTGGCTTGGCCAGCAAAAAAGTAGGATATGCGAGGTGGCCTGCTTTTAATGAAGGAGTTTTATTGAAGGCTCGGTAGACATCTGATAGTGAGATTTTATGGTCTGGAAAACTGCTCTTAATTGCCTCGGTAAGAATTGTGGCGACTTCGTGTTTGATGAAATTATGTTGCATTTCCATAATGGTTCCTTTTTTAACCAGAAAATTTACTGTTTTGCTTAAATTAGCATAGGTTGTAACTGATTAAAAGAAAAGATGATGCTATCGATAAGCAGTTGGTATATTATATTATGATGAAGCAATTTGTAGTTTATATTTTAATATTGTTCTCTATTGTCCAAGTTGGTCTGGCAGAGCAGCCAAGTAATAAGACTCATTTTGGCCATGCTGAAGACTTTGGGTTACTGCTTAATAGTGAACAAAGAGATAAGATGCAAGGTGAGCTGCAAGAACGCTCGAAACAGAGTTTTTATATTTCCGCTGTCTATAGATCTGGAAATTTTCTTATTTATGATTGTACTAAGGGACACTATGCCTGTGTGCATAAGGATAGTTTTCAATTTTGTAAGGATATCAGGCAGGAGAGCATAAATAAGAGACACAAAGTTCTACAATGTGCACCACTTAAGCAGTTTGAAGTTTACAATGATTGTCTTGTGAGACAGAGAGAGCTCGTTGATTTTCCAGTTGAAAAATATTTTTGTATTAGTAGTGATGTATTGGATGATATTTTAATGCCACAAAAAACTAAACTAAGCCTATAAGTTTTTCACCATCAAACTGTTTTCAGCAGCGTCATCACCAGGAAGTAGGGGTTTAAAATCCAGTTCTTGGAGTATTTTGGTATTTTTAAGTCTGTTACTACACCAGACAATATTGGTGAAATTTCTTTTCATCATTGGAAAGGCCATCTGTAGTAGTTCTTTAGTCATTTGCGAAGTTTCTTGTTGTGGATCAGTGATAACCTCATCTAGACAAAATTGGTTCTCTTCTTTTATTAGAGGATTTCGTTCTAAGTGAAATGATGCAGTAGTAACAAGCTGTCCATCTACAAAACCACCGAGGTGGAAGTCATCATCTTCATCTTCAAATTGAGAGCTTGCAACAAAGGATTTTCCTAAATTCTTTTTTAATTGAATCGTATCCTTTTTTGAAATTTGCAAAACTTTCATAAGTATTCCTAATTGATCTTGTAAGTATAACTTAACTTTTTTCATTTTAGTAGTTTTGTCGCAATGAGCAAGGAGCATTGCGTTGAAAATAGGTCATTGTGGCATGTATCAACATGAAGTAGTGCATAAATAGTATGTAACTATTTTATTTTATTGATACAGGGAAGAAAATAGATAGTATGTGACTAATAAATGGATGAGCTTTTTACTTTAGTATTAGAATCTCGAAATAGAGAACATCTTCTCGACTAGAATCTTAGACAGTGCTTTAGTGAAAAATTCAAAAACTAGATCTGGGATATGTGAGTCGGGACCTTTCCAGTCTGCTTTGACATAGAATAGGCATCTATTCTTTTTTTGTGAAATATGAACATTGCCTTGTAATCCTTTTAGGAATCCGTGGTTAAATTCAAAGGGGTATAGTCCTGGGGTTGAGATGCGATCAAATTTAAATTGTAGCACCATGTTGAATGGTAGCAGAACGGATGTCAGGCGAAAGTATACTTTTTTATTTTTTTCATCATAGCTGCTGTTTTCAATGAAATCGATATATTGGTGAAAAGTTTCATAGCGGGATAATTTACGTAGTGCAATTTGACAGCTTTTTGGATGAAGTGCTGCCATTTTAAAGTGAAATTCTTGCTTGGAATCTTTAAGCGTATCAACATCAGAGTTTAGAATAGTGTGATTTTTAAATAATTTTTTTTTAAGTGCCGGAGTAAAGGGGAGTTTATCGTAATTGATAGCCTCAATGGCGCTGAGGCTGAAAGAGCTTAGTAGCAGGAAGTTGAGAATTAAAAGTCTTAAATATTGCATAGCGTCTTTCCGAATGTATTGCAGCTCGTTAAACTAAATCCATGCACCAGTACGCACACACGTATAGCATACCTGAAAACTAAACATGTAAAAAGGACTATTTCATGGCGGAAGTTGGCTCGGTCAAGAGGCGAGGAAAGACGAAAGATGCTCTTATTGAAAGTAAAGATCAGCGATGGCACTGCCGTAATAGACTGACTTTAGTATTTGGTAGTAATGATGTTGAAGAGTTAGAAACTTATATTTATAGAGAAAATGGGCTTGAGTTTAAAACAGTTGAGTTTCACCAGGCAAAATCCAAAGCAATTGAAGAAATTTTAGATAACTGTATTGATGAATATTACCGTGGCAACGTGACTGAAATTCATACGGAGCTTAGTGAAGACAGAAAAACGGTAGTTGTTGAAGATAACGGTATTGGTTTTCCATTAGGTAAGGCTAAGCAAGTTTATAGTGAGTTTAGAACAGGATCGAAGTTTAAAGATGAAGAGACAGATTCTAAAGGGTTTTTAAACCGAACTTTGGGGCAAAATGGACTAGGAGCATCAGCAACTTGTCTGACTAGTGATCTTTTTAGTGCCAGAATAAGGCACTATAACTCTAAGCAAGAGCAGACTTTTAAATTTATTGATGGTGCTTTGAAAATTACCAAGTCCAAAAAGAAAGACTTTAAAGGGCACTCGGGTGTGCGTGTTGAGGTAACTCTTTCTAAAGAAGTTTATAAAAACGATGTAGTTGACGAAGATCTCTTACGCAAGAGAATTATTGATTTAGCCTACAATAATCCGGGGCTTGTTTTCTTTTTTAATAAAGAAAAATATATTTTTAAAAAGGGGCTTTTTGAGCTCGCAACTAGAATTGATGCCACTACAGCGCAAAATATTGGTGATGAAGCATATATCTTTGAGGCAAAAACTCCTCGAGGCCAAAAAGTAAAAGGGCAGGTAGATCTACATCTCTCTGTTTGTTATGATCCCTTCAATGAAGATCGTGAACGGGTGATCTCATTTGTAAACTCATCTCCAACATTTGATGGAGGGTTTCACCAAGACCGCTTTCGCCGGCTCTTTATTAATGCAATTAAAGAGAAGTTGGAAAAGCAGGCAAAAAAAGAGCGTTTAACTATTGTTGATAATGATATTTTAACTGGAGTGACTTTTTTGATTGGTATTACCATGCCAAATCCTCGCTTTGAGTCGCAGACTAAAAGAAAGCTCGTGCGTGATTTGAACCTTGAAAAAGGTATTGAGACTTTCATGCATAAGAACATGGATAAATTTTTACGTAAAAATAAAGACTTTTTAGAGATTATTTTAGATAGGGCTAAAAGTCGTCATAAGTTTCAAGTGCTAAAAGATGCTGCAAAAAAAGGTAAAAAGCAGAAAAAGCAGCGGGTAGAAAAACTGCTCGATGCAAATGAGAGAAAAGATCGCTCCAAATGTACTCTTTTTATATGTGAGGGAGATTCTGCGATCGGTGGCCTGCGTTCTTCACGAAATAAGCTCTATCAAGGTGGCATTGCCCTAAAAGGTAAGCCTATGAACGTGACTCAGGCTTCTATTAAGGATATTTTAAATAATCAAGAATTTTCAGATATTATGGCATCTATTGGGCTTACTCTAGGCCAGCCAGCTGAGCTAGATGATCTTCGTTATTCACAAATTGTATTTCTTGCCGACTCAGATGTTGATGGAGGGCATATTAATACATTGCTGATTAATTTCTTTTACACCTACTGGCCGGAACTTTTTGAAAATGGCATGATTCAGTTGGCCAAAGCTCCACTTTTTGAAGTTATTACTGCAAAAGAGACGCTCTATGCAGAGACTCCTGAAGAGCTGGAATCAATTAAGGCCAGTGGAGTAAAAATTAGAGAGATTCAGCGAAACAAAGGTTTGGGAGAGATGTCTCCAGAAGCTTTTAAGCATGTACTTAGTCGTGACGTTTTTACAAAAATAACTGCTCAAGACATTAGTAGAGCAAAAGACATGCTACATGTTTGCTTTGGCAAAGAGACGATTCATAGAAAAGAGCTATTACTAGACGAATAGAGGGATATAAGAGTGCAAGAAGAACAATTTTACCATTCCATGAGTGAGATTCCTTTAGAGGATATTGTTAAAAATGAGTACCGTGCTTATCAAATTTATACTTTGATGGATCGGGCTATTCCATACTTGCGAGATGGTTTAAAGCCTGGGCAGCGTAGAATTTTATATACTCTTTGGAAAAACAGATCAAAAGGTTTAATGAAAGTATCCTCAGCAACTGGTTTGGTACTATCTCTACATCCACATGGCCCTGCCTCTGTTGAGTCTGCCATTGTAAATATGGCACAGGATTATACATTTGCTAATAACTATCCACTTGTCGAAAAGAAAGGTTATTTTGGTGAGAGGATGGAAACCAAGCCTGCTGCGAGTAGGTATATTGAGTGTAAAATTGGTAGCGTGGCAGACCTGCTACTTTTTGGAGATATGAATCAGGTTGAGATGGTTCCAAATTATGATGAGAAAAATGTTGAACCACTCTTTTTTCATCCCAAACTTCCGCTGATGCTACTTAATGGTGCAGAGGGAATTGGAACTGGATTTAGCTCAGTTATTCCAAGTTTTCACCACCGGGATATTGTCGCTTCAATGATTCAATTTATTGAAACAGGTAAGGCGAAAAAAATTAATCCTTATGTGCATAATTACAGCAATATTATTGAAATTGAGCGTAGTGGAAAGATGATGTTTTCCATGAAGTTTGAAAAAAAGGGCGGAGTAATTTTTATTACAGAAGTTCCTAAAGGGTATGACGCTTCAAGAATTTATCGTTATCTTAATAAATTTATCGAAAAAGATTTTCTAAAAGATTATATTGATAGCACTGTTGATAATGATATTAATATTGAACTTATTTTTAAGCGTGGAAAAGTTCCAACCGTCGCTGCTGTTCAAGAAGAGATGGGTATTACGACTAGTCTTACTCCTAATTACACTCTCATTTCTGAAAAGGGTGTAAAGATTTTTACCAAAGTACAAGAGATTATTGAAATCTTTACTGGGCAACGCCTTGAAGTGGTAAAACGTCGTTACGAACTTCTTTGTGAAGAGTATAAAGCTCGAATTAACCAAAACAGTGAAGTGATCCGTTTTATAAAAGAGAAGCAGTACGAAGTTGCAACTAAGAGCAAAAATAGAAAAAGCTTTGTGGATCATTTGAAATCTAAAAAATATAAGTACTTTGATTATCTTGCAGATATGCCAATTTATCGCATGACTAAAGAGGAAGTTGCAAAGCGTGCCTTGATGGTTAAAGACGATAAGGTTGCTCTAAAAGGTTTTGAAAAGATTGCCAAGTCACCTGCTCAGCGTAAAAAGAAACTTATTCAAGAGTTACAAGAAGTTAAGATAGCTCTTGATGAGTGGCTTAAAATGAAGAAAAAAGAGCATGATAAGCTTCGTAAGAAAATTGAAAAGCAAGGGAAAGCAAAAAAATAGCTGACAGCATATACTTAGGTACGCAGTTATGCGATTTTCAGAGCTACGACTACAGATGTATCTTAAAGGTCAAATTTAGGTTAAATTAAATCAAAAGACTAGAGTAATGCCTGTTTGTGCCTCAATGCAGTTTTTTTAATTTCATACTATAATTTAGTGATTAAAGCTTTAAGTATGGAGTTCCAAAATGCAAACCGACAAAGTTGTTCTATTTTTCTTTTTTCTTTTTTCGTTTAACAGTCCTATTTTTGCGGGAATTGAAAAGTCGAAAATAATTCAGTGTGATTCCACAAAAGAGTATGTGACAACTTTAACATTTTTGAGAAAAAGTACTAATTTTCAAGTTGAAGAAACAGCGGCAAGACAATTAGCTTTTGAAGTTTCAAAAGGCTGCTCAGGAGCTGCACAGCGCTTTATTAACATTACCTCTTTACTGACAAAAGCATCTATTGATACTGCGAGTAGTATCAAAATTGCAAAAGAAATTGCACTTAAAAGTAATAAAATTAATCAAGTTTTTATTAAAATTTTTCGTCGAGGTTACCGTTCTAATGATTTCGATCTTTCGGCAAATGACTCTCTGAAGTTAGCCTATCATTTGGCAATTGAATATGCAGGTGACATTGATATTTCAATGAAAAATTTTGATGTCTTTTCAACATTTTGTCTATCTTATGAAGGTTTGGATTTATCAAAGCTTAAGTGTGCCAATATGATTAAACGACTGGTCAAGGTTGGTGAGAAGTTTGAGGATCCTATTGCGAAGCCTTATATTAATCTTTATGAGTTTCTTGTTTCTAAAGATGGATCAAGTCTGCCACTTTATAGAGCTTTAGACTATGCAGAGA
>DAOWEO010000041.1 GCA_030638415.1 Bdellovibrionales bacterium
CAAGCAGACCAAATTGATGGACTTAAAGATAAATTTGATGACCACGACCCTGCTGACACTGTAAGTTTTTTACCTGCAGAGCTAGCAAAATTTTGTGAAGAGAACCCAGATGATCCACGCTGTGCTGGAGGTCTGCCATTAGGAGCATCTCAATTTGGAACAGGTGGAATGAATATTGAATTTGGTGATCCAGGTGGAGCAACAACTTTTGCTCCTGGTGATTTTGATGAAGGTGCCGATACAGGCCAAGATGGAATTGGTAGTGATGTTGCGGGGCTAGATATTGCTCCTGGCTTTGCATCAAAAGCTGCTCAATCTGCTGGATGGGATGGTGCCGGTAGAAGTGCTGCAGCACTTAAAAGTTCTGGAGCTGGCGGCGGTGGCGGCGGTGGCGGCAGTCTTCCAGGAGGAGTATCAGCTCCTGGTGGTGGGAACCTTGCACCTGATGGAAATGGACAGTCAGCAGTAGGTGGGGCTAAAATTTCAAAACTAGGATACAGTGGTGGTGGTAATACAGCGCTATATGCTGGTAGTGGAGGATCTAAGACAAAAAGTGGGGCTAAGGGAGATGAAAATCCTTTTGCTAAAATGTTTGGAAAAAATAAACCAACTAATAGTAGCCTCAACTTTCGAGGTCTAGCATCTGACCAAATATCAAAGTCAGGCAAAGGTCTTTTTGAACGTATTTCTAGTCGCTATACAAGTGTAAATAAATCAAACCGACTAGTCGTTTATGACGTTGTAGATAAAAAATAATCTATTTTGCCACTACTTATTAAATCAAATGGCACCACTAAGCAGTGGTGCTTTCTTTTAACATACTGAAATGACATTTTCTATCATCTTAAAAACTGGCATATTACTTGTATTATAAAGTGTAACAAGGAGTAAAGATGAACAAACGGACGTACATCAATACAACACTTTCTTACATTTTTAAACATCTCCCCAGCTCTCAAACTCTCAAACATGTATGTACAGCTGCTTTAACCATTTCAATAGGATTTATGCTTTGCGCCTAAACAATAGCTCTCTATTGAAAAAATAGTTCAAAAATTATAACATGTCAGGATGATATGTGATTCCTCTAAGGATAGAAAAGTGAAACAAAATATTTCAATTATTTTAGAAAGTGAGCTTTTTAGTACTATCAGTTATTATGATCGACTTTTTACTGTTTGCGATCATATTGAAAAAATGTCGGCGCATCCAGATGCCCAAAAAATTAGTGCAAATTTATATTATGACCTTCATGAATTTATGAATGGTGAAATACTTTTAAGCTCAATGCAACTAACTACGACAGAGCAAAACCTCATGGTGCTCAACTCTCCAAAAATATTTTTTAAATGTTTTGATCTAGCTTCAGCTCTATCAAAGATTCTCTCAACACTGCTTACTCTACCCACAAATAAAGAAGCCTTGGCAAAAACTACTGCCACATTTATCAATATAACACTGTCACATTGCTATGAGCTGCACTCTTTAATTATGCAGCAAGGTAGTGCGCAAATTGAGTACCCTCGCTCATACCTACTGACAGGAGAGAAGCGTACCCTTGATCAAAAAAAGTTACGACCTCTGTTTTTTTGCTTAGATCAAGCAAGGTTGGATCAACTATTTAGTTCAGATCTTGATAATGTAAATTCCCTGCAAGGGCAGCGTGATAAAAAATATACACACCATATAAAACTAGGCCATGAAGCGATCTTTCATAAAGATCCTAAAAAGGCATTGGAGCACTTTCAACGTGCAACAATTTATAGTAATACTGCTGAAGCCCTTACAATGCTTGGCTGGGCACAGGCTCAGTTGGGTAATGTTGAGAAGGCTAAAGATGCTTGTTTAGAAGCAATTAAAATTGATTCTGACTATGGTGCAGCTTACAATGATCTCGGTAGCTATCTCCTCGCTGAAAAGCAATTTGACCAAGCACTCAAGTGGTTTAACATGGCCAAGAAAGCTACTCACTATCAAAATAGAGAGTATCCATATATAAATTCTAGTAAGATCCATATGACTCTTAAAAACTATAAAGAAGCTTTGAGTGAATTAGAGCAAGCTCACAACATTGCTCCATACCATGAAGAATTACAGTCAATGATTCAAAAGATCCAACACCTACTCCATGTAGAGAAACGTCCTAGTAGCAATTTCTCTCCTACTATTGTTTAAATAGATATGCTGCGTTCCGATCTCGAAAACTTTCTAGACACTCTGTTAACTCCTGCACAATTTCAGGATTATGGACCTAATGGACTACAAATTGAAGGCAGTGAAGAAATTTTTAAAATTGCATTTTCCGTATCTGCAACTAAAGACTCTATTACTCAAGCCGTTGAGCAAAAAGCTGATACTCTAATTGTTCACCACGGACTTTTTTGGAAGTTTCATGGCACTCGTACTATCACTGGTCCATTTGCCAAACGAGTAATTCCTCTGATTAAAAATAGTATAAATCTTTTCGGCTACCACCTACCTCTAGATGGACACCCCGAAATAGGTAATGCTGCTGTAATTGCTAAGCAGCTAGGCTTAGAAGAGTTAGAAAGCTTTGGTGAGTTCAAACGTTCCCCTACCGGAATCAAAGGTAAGTTCACCACTCCTTTAAATGAGCTCCAATTAAAACAAAAACTGGCAACCCTACTAAACCATGAAATAACCTGCTCATCTGTTGATGAAAAAAGAGTTATTTCGACACTAGGAATTATTACTGGTGGGGCTAATAGCGGCTGGCTTGATGCTTATGAACAAAACCTCGATGCTTTTTTAACTGGTGAAATCAAAGAGCATGACTGGCATGATGCGAAAGAGTATGGCATCTCGATGTTTGCAGGCGGGCACCATGCAACCGAACGCTTTGGTATTTTGGCCTTGCAAGAAAAAATAAAACTTCAGTTTCCTAACATTCAGACCACCTATATTGAACTAAACAATCCTGCTTAATCCATAGTCCTTCGGGTTTTCTCTAACGTCTGTAAAATTCTCTTTTTAAACACTTTTTTAACCGCATTGAAAATATTCAATCTTTTGAACCACCTATAATCAAGTGCACAAAGATGGTAATTAACAACTAAAGTCTGCTCCCCGTAAGGAATCACTTTAGAGATAATAACCATACGTTTTATTCCTTCACTAAATTGGTCTAAGATCTGGGTTACATAAAATCCAGTCATACCAAGCTCTGTATCAAAATTCTTAGATGCTTCAACATATGGAGCCACCAATGAGTCTGCAGGAAATTCACTATCAACTACAGCGTTCATATGAAAACGAATCCGCTTTACCACAACCTTCATACTATAATAAAAGTCACTGCTACCATTACCAGAAAGTAGCTTGGCATTAAACACAGTGGCAAGGCTATTCCCATTTAAAAATTCAGCTCGGTTAATTTTATCAATTCCCTTATTTAAAATAAATGCTGACTTTGAGTACACCAACTCATTGCTTCCATTTTTAAAATCTTCAACATCAAATATTTTTAGTTCAGTTGGTAACCGGTTTTTATAGGAAAAAAACTCTAATCCATATTCCACATTTGATCTAAGACGTTCTGGATTTACACTAAAATTCAGTGATCCTCGATTAACAGTACTCGCTAAAATTTGCATACTACAAAATAAAATAGTAACTATCGTCAACAAAGATTTAACCATCTTGCACTTCCTTTATCCTAGTAGCTGTACTGCTGATTATACCTTTCACCACATTTTTTTCTACCTAAGTAGTAAAAACTACACGCCGTGTTACTTCTAAGAATATTGCATGCTATATTTCGCCAAAAGTTAAACAATATGAGGCACTTATGAAGTTAAACATTATAAAAATTTCACTAACAATGCTACTACTAAATCAATCTGCATTCGCTATGGAGAAAAAACTCAGTGAAAGCAATATACTACCTATAAATGCTAATAATAAAATGGTCGCTCTAACTTTTGATGATGGCCCCACACCCAAAACAACACGGGCAATACTTAAAACTCTAAAAAAGTATAATATCCCTGCAACTTTTTTTGTAATTGGACAAAATGTAGAAAATCAAAAAAGTATTGTTCAACAAGAGCTAGATGAAGGACATATTGTTGCCAACCACTCCTACTCACATAAGTACTTAGGTAAGGAATCACGTTGGGGCTTTACTAAAAAAGTAAAAAATGAATTCTTTAAATGTCATGACCTAATTACTCCTTATATGGGTAACGGAAAAAACTTATACTACCGCGCTCCAGGAGCATCTTGGCGAGATAAGGCAGCGAGAATTATTAATAAATCTGAAATTGGCCAAGACTACATTGGACCTGTCTTATGGAATGTTGGAGGTGAACTATCTAAAAATAGCAACGGGGTTTATACCTCCGCTGCAGACTGGAACTGCTGGTCAAAAAACGTTAGTGTTGATAAGTGTCTAGAGGGATACCTAAATAGGACTAAGCGTACTGATGGTGGAATTGTACTGATGCATGATATAAATATCAAAACGGCAAAGTTATTAGATAAGTATATTCCCGCTCTACTTGAACTTGGATATACGTTTGTTACACTTGATGAAATGAACTTAAAAAAGTAAAAAAAAAGGAGCTAAGTTAGCTCCTTTTTTTTTATATTTATCTAGTACGGATGCGTTGTCTGCGACTGCTCTCGCATAAACTGCGAGACATAGTATGGTCCACAAAAACCTTTTCCACTTCCTCCACTTCCTTTCCAACCACAAAATGGATTTACTCCTGGCCATGCACCAGTTGTAATTCCTGTAGGACGGTTGCAATAAGTTACTCCTGACTCAATATTCTCTAAAAAGTACTCAATCTCTTTTGGATCTTTAGAGTGAATTCCTGCTGTCAGACCGTAGTCAACATCATTTGCCATCTCAATAACTTCCTCAATCGTATCAAAAGTATATAAGGTAACAATTGGTAAGAAGAGCTCTTCTTGAGTCAGTGGGTGATCATGTGGAACCTCAATAATTGTAGGCTCTACAAAGTAGCCTTTAGAGTACTCCGGCTTATCACGAAGAGTGTTTCCACCAACAAGAACTTTTCCACCGTTAACAGTGGCTTTTTTCATCGACTCTTCATATTTTTTATAGGCACGTCCATCAATTACAGGACCGATAAAAGTCTCTTTTTTTGTTGGGTCACCAATTACAAAATTTTTCACAGCATCAACAAGCTTAGTTCTAAACTCATCTGCAATATCTTTTTGTACGTAAACTCTTGAAAGCTCACTACACTTTTGGCCACTCATTCCAAAACCAGATTTCCAAGTAGCAAAAACTGCTTTATCAATATCAGCTGATTTACAAATTATCCCAGGATTTTTTCCACCCATCTCAACGATACATGGCTTCACATAACTTCCGCCAACACCAAAGTTACGAATTAGTCCCATTCCTACATCATAGCTTCCAGTAAAAACGATTCCTTTAGTTAGCTTATGCTCAGAAAGTGCCTTACCAATCTTGCTTCCACTTCCTTGTACTAACTGTAAAACACCTTCAGGTAGTCCAGCGTCACGAAAACTTTCATATAGATTTTGTGCCGTCCAAGGAGTTGTAGAAGCAATCTTCATAACAACAGTATTTCCAGCAACCATCGCTGCTCCAACTGCTCC
>DAOWEO010000064.1 GCA_030638415.1 Bdellovibrionales bacterium
AATTGTATGCATCAGACTTAAATCTTCACATTTCTCATCCATCTGACCAGGTTTGGGACTGTAGTTACTGGACCAATAACAAAGACATTTTACTTTCTTTTGTGATCTGCCCTTTATATTTAAATTATTTGTAGGAATCTCATCTTTTAAGCCACTAAACAGAACATTGTGCCCATGCAGACTTCCGCCTTTCCTTGAACTTCTCCAAAGATTTACAAGATCACCTTTCTTTGGAAAACCTTTTTTATATCCTGCCGTTACATTATGTTTTGTAAATTTTTTATAATTCCCTTTGCCCAAATTTTCTTTTAACCAACTTGGATAAAATGTCTTAGGTTTCATAGATTCATTACTCGCAAATATTCTAAGATCTTTACTATAGCTATAACATCTACTTTTTGATTTTGCCGGATCACAGTTTTTCTTTAAGCTGCAGCGAAAGTGGCTCTTCCTCTTGTTGTAAACCGCTGGATTATTCTTTTTTAACATAATAATCATGCCAATATACGAAGCATAAGTACAATCGCTAACCTGAGGAACTAAACTTTTTCCTTTTTTATCAAAATCTTTATCATCAATAATAGTATTAATAACACGACATATATCATCGTGATCATCTGCCGTTTTTTTCTGCTTTATCTTTTTAGGATCAGTAGTAAATTTATACTCTCCTCCTTTTAGATTTTTTGCAATCCAATCATATGTTGCACTATACCCATCTTTGATTGCTGTAGTAAAAACATTTTCCGATTCTGCCGCAGCTTCAGCCTTAGGCTCTGTATAGTTATGACAAGGAACTTTAGGAGGATCGACCATTCCATTCACGTATCCGGAAAAGTCATCTCTAATACCTACATATTCATTGTAGGTTCTTGCCCGCTTTCTACTCGCAATAAGATTAGTAATAGAGTTAGGATCATAGCTATAATGATCATCTGGGGCACTATATAAATCATGCAATTCCCTATCTTCCTGTTCAGCAATAGTAGTAGTAGAATAATCAGGATTTTCGCAAGAAATAAATAGCAAAGCAGTAGCAATAAACAAATATCTTTTCATATGTTCAAACTCCCTTCTTACAATGATATTCAAATATCGTACAAAATGCAAACCTACATAAAAAGCTACAAATTTTGTAATCTATCCCTAAGAACAGAAACAGGAGTAAGAGGAATCAGTCTCTTAAGATCTGAACCATGATTTTTTCCAGTCAAAATTCCACGCATCCCCATGAAAAGAGGCTTACCTTTAATTTTAAGCTCTTTTTTTACATGATCTTGCCAAGCAGAAAATTGATCACTGCCTACAATCTCTCCATCAAAAGATGCTAATTGCTCTTTTAAGTAAGTTAGGATTATAGGAGATGACTCCCATCCAAGAATTTCAGTTAGTGCTTCACTGCTCTCATATTTTGTTGAAAAGATATCTTCAAGATGTCCTTTGTACTCAGAGAAAAAGTGCACCTTCTCTTTAAATAGTGAGATAAATTCACTCCTCCACTCACTACTTTGGGCCGCGTAGTTACTATCACTACCCAAAATTTCACTCACGGCTTCAACACATTTTTCATCACTAAGTTCACGCAGGTGCTGGCCATTAATAAAACGAAATTTTTCAAGATCAAATACTGCTGGAGATTTTGAAAAACGATCCAAAGCAAAAACACTCTCCAGCTCCGTTAGATTAAACAACTCTTTTTCTTCAGGATGTGACCACCCTAAAAGTGTAAGGTAATTAACCATCGCGCTAGGCAGGTAACTATCCTCTTTATACATGTTAACAGACGTAGCACCGTGACGCTTAGAGAGCTTTTGGCGATCTTCACCTACTAGCAGTGAGACGTGGGCAAACTCTGGCAGAGGAGCCTCTAGAGCTTCATAGATCATAAGCTGTCTTAGGGTATTATTTAGATGATCTTCCCCTCGAATTACGTGCGAAATTTTCATCAAATAGTCATCAACCACACAGCAAAAATTATAGACTGGCATGCCATTACTGCGGATCATTACAAAGTCACCTACCATATTTTTTGGAAAGGTAACTTCACCGCGAACATGATCTTTTAACGTATAAGCTTTCTCTGGCACTTTAAAGCGAACAAGTGGTTTCTCTCCTTGCTCAATACGTTTTTGCGCTTCGACTAAAGTAATATTTCGACAAGTTCCATCATAATGAGGATCTCTATTTTCTTTTTCTGCTAGCTCTTTTTTTGCAGTCAGCTCTTCATCACTACAAAAGCAATAATAAGCTTTTCCTTGCTCCACAAGTTGCATAGCATATTTTTTATGAATATCTGTTCGTTCTGATTGGCGGTAAGGGCCATACTCGCCAGGTTTTTCAGGCCCTTCATCGTACTCAAGACCCAGCCATGCTAAGTCTTGCATCTGTAGCTGCTCATACTCTTTGGTAGAGCGCTCAAGATCAGTATCTTCCACACGCAAAATAAGCTTACCTCCGCAAGCTTTAGCATAAAGATAGTTATATAACGCAGTTCTTGCTCCACCTATATGAAGATATCCCGTAGGACTGGGGGCAAAACGGACTCGAACACTCATAGTAGCTCCTAAAACAGATTTGAGCTACTAAACTACTAGGTTTACAGGGATTTGAATAGCATAAAGCTACTCAAAGCAGGATTGAATTTGCTGATCTACTACTTTTTTATCGCCACCTTCTACAATGGTTAGCTCTTCTACAAGCATATCTTTACATTGATCAAACATCTTTTTTTCGCCAAAACTTAAGTTTTTACGAGATTTTAAGATAAAAAGAGAGCGCAGGACATCTGCTATTTCATAAATAGATCCTGTTTTAATTTTGGCCATATAGTCGCGATAACGACGATTCCATGTAGATTGGTCCACTTCAACATCGTGGTCTGCAAGTAACGTATATACCTTTGCCATCTCTTCATTTTCAATAAGATGCCTGATACCGTCTACTTTACTGGTTGGAATCATTACTACCATGCCGTTAGAGATAATCTTTACAGAATAAAAGGAGATAGCTACACCACCAATTATATTCTCTTTAATATCGCATACTTGCCCGACTCCATGTCCAGAACATACTGCGAAATCTCCAATTTCAAATTTATAAGACATTATTCCTCCAATGCAATAACTACCACTATAATAATGCAAAGCATCGTACGAAACAACTGCCCGTGTAAAGATTACAAGGGTTACTCTTTTATATCGAAATGATTTTAAAAATTAGGTAAGGGCAAAAAAAATAAAAAAACACTCAACTGATAGGCAAAATTTTCCGTTACGCAGGTAGTTATATTTTTATACCAGGAGAATTATATGAAAAACCTATTGAGTTTATTTGCCACACTACTACTTGCAACCAGTCTATCAGCAAAAGAGATTGTTTTATCAACTGTTACAAGTGATATTGATTCAGATATTATCAAAATTGTTGTCGATGTAGACCAGCACAATGAGCTCATTTCACTTTATAGTGATACTTACAAAAACAATATTTTTTATCAGCGCAGGGCATATAAATTTGATGATATTGCAGGTGGTTTTGTTATCTATCACGCTAGTAATCGCGATGTTGTTACTCTAAGCAGTGATGACTTTGCAACTTATGCTGGTGGTAGAATAACTATGACCTATCTCTATAGTGGACTATCAAATGAGTACAGATCTACAAGATTTGATATAGTTCAAGATGAGAACACTTGGTATATTACGGATACCAATAATAGGGCCATCACTAGCTTTTACTTTAAGGCTAAAAAAATCTGGGGAAAATTGGTAGGTATCAAAACTATTGACTACAGATACTAGCTTTTAAAACTTAATACCTAGTTCTTGAAGTTTATTTATAACATTAGAAATTCTAGTGACGTCTTCGCCACGACATGAATCATCTTCGCAGTTCTTAATTCTAACGCAGTTTTTAACATCATCAAAGTAGGTATCACTCTCACCACGTACCAGCACACCTTCAACGTCTCCACTATTTTGATTAACAACTGGAGCTCCAGAATTACCATGAAAGGTATCTAGGTTTGCTGAAAAGAAATAAGGGTTAGAGTTATTACGAATTGTCCCATTTATGGAGAGTTTTAAGAAAGTACCAAAAGGAAACCCTAGTGTCATAAGATGCTCGTCTATTTCAAGCTCCCCTTTATTAAGATACATAGGCACTCTGCCCTCTACCTTGCGTGCAAGTCTAATAATAGCAAAGTCTGCTTTAGTCTGCATATTTTTTTCAGAGTAGATAACTTTCGAACATTTATAAACAGAATCTTTACTAATAAATCCCTGCTTCGCCACATCTGAAGTAAAGTCAAATACCCAACTATTATTAGAGCATTCAATCTGATCTGCGACGCAATGGCCTGCTGTTACAATGATATCATCAGCAATTAAAAATCCTGTACATTTAGCTAGTCTAGCCTGGTTATTAAGTACTTCTCCTGCACAAAATTTAGTTTTTTTAGTAAGTAGCTTATAATGGTCATCGGCATCTTGAAGTCGGTAATTAGCAACTAGACCAGCCGTAGCATCAACAAGATCTGGAAAAATAGGAATTTGGAGTGGAGTTCGTAGCCCGTTGCTGCCGTATATAACTTTATTTTGTGCATGGGCAGTGAGTGATAATAAGATAGCAGTAATAACAATCAAACTTAACTTCAACGGTCCTCCTTCTTAGATTTTGTCCAATATCTAATAGCCAACACTATTAGTCAAGCTAATTATTGTATTAGGTCTATCTAATAGTTAGCTCCTTATATCTTTGATGGGTTAGTGGTTTTTCAAAAAATGTAAATTGTCATTTTTTCAATATTATTGCGCAGAGCGTTGGTGTGATATATAGTGACTCAAAACTACTTAAGGACTAATAATGCTTAAAACAACACTTGTAATTATCAGCCTTTCAGCTTTTTCTCTTTCGATACATGGAGCTACGACATCAAACGAGCTCTGCCGTAACTACAAAGAGAAGGGCTATTTTCAAAAACTAATCAGTAATAACGAAAATCGCTTAATTTTTACCAACCGAGGCGGACTGCTAAACGGTGGAGTATGTTGGTGGCACTCCCGCTTTACCCGTAATGCAACATACTTAGCCACCTTTAATCCAAATAGTCCAAAACCAAGTAAAGAGCAGGCAATCGCTCTTATAAAAAAAATAAAAAAGGGAAATAGAATGGCCCATATTCCAGGGTACAAAAACCTGGCTGACTTTAGCTCTGACTATAAAGCACTTATTCAAAAAGAACTTGAACGCTGGCAACTAACAGACGGAGTCATTAGGCAACAGTGGATAACAGGACTTTGGGGTACAACAACTAAAGCAGCTAAGACACTACGGCGCTGGATGGACAAGCTGTACCAGCATGTGACAGTTGACGATAATATCGCTTATCAAAAAATACAGTTAAAAGGAATTGATGCCCACGCATGGCTCGTTTATAGTATGACAAAAAGAGTTGATGGATATGATTTCAAAATTATTGATAGCAATTCATATTATTCATCAAGCGTAAGCTACACATTTGGTGATTCAACTATTCATACTATGTATGGCAACACAATTCCTTATCTTGGTCAAAAAAGAGAGATGAGAAAACTAAAAAAAGTAGTAAAGAGATTTTGTAAGTAACAGCATGCGATTGTTACTTACCCAACTATAATCTAAGAGAAACCCTAGCGAATACCTACAGCACAATAGACATCGTTAAGAGTCTTTTGTGCACGTTCACTAGCAGCGAGGGCCCCTGCTGACATAAATTGCACCAACGCCGATTGGTCATTCATTAGTTCATTGTATTTTTTTTGTACAGGATCTAAAGTTGCACAAACCAGATCGGCAAGATCTACTTTTAAATGCCCATACATTTTTCCAGCATACTCTTTTTCGATCTGTGAAATAGCCTTTCCAGAGAATGAGCTATAAATAGTTATAAGATTTGAAATTCCAGGATTTACTTCTGGGTTAAAAATAATTTCACTACCAGAATCAGTCACAGCACCTTTAATCTTTTTTTGAATTTTCTTTAGAGGATCTAAAATTGATACAAATGATTTTGGATTTTCATCTGACTTACTCATCTTTCTTGTTGGGTCTTGCAGTGACATGATTCGTGCCCCCTGCTTACCGATATATGGCTCAGGCAGTTTTAAAATACCCTCTCCATAATTATGATCAAAAAATCCAACAATATCGCGGCATAATTCTAAGTGCTGCTTTTGGTCCTCACCTACTGGAACTAAGTCAGCACGGTAAAGCAAGATGTCAGCGGCCATAAGAATT
The DNA here is from genome assembly GCA_030638415.1 of Bdellovibrionales bacterium. GTDB lineage: Bacteria > Bdellovibrionota > Bacteriovoracia > Bacteriovoracales > Bacteriovoracaceae > DAOWEO01. The sequence continues at coordinate 6,277 of DAOWEO010000064.1, forward strand.
GGATAGGTATAAAGTCCAGCATTTATATTTTTTGCATGTTGTGCCGATTTATCTTTAAACTGAGTCATGCGATTTAAAAATCCCATAGGAGTCAAACAAGTCAGAACCCACGACAACTCAGCATGTTGATGTACATCTGACTGCATAAAAAGAGTATTTTTTTCTGGGTCTAACCCCAGGGCAATATACTGAGCAAAGAAACTTAATCGACGCTCACGCAGAACTTTGGGATCTTGTTTCACTGTTAAAGCATGTAGATCTGCAACCATATAAAAGCAGTCATACTCGGTCTGTAAGTTTTTCCAGTTTCCAATTGCACCTATATAGTTACCAATTGTAAGGTCACCGGTTGCAGTACTTCCGCTAAGTATAACTTTTTTCATATTCACTTTCCATATTTACAAACATTGACACCAACACGCGTACCAAATTCTGTTACTCTCAATACCGCTTCGCAAACTCCATGAGTTTTACAGTTTCTTTTAACACGACACTTGGCCTTAGAGCTTGTTATACATTTCTTTTGGGAATAACACGCACTATGGTGCCGTCTGCAGTCACGGTTAGAGCGACAGGTTCCACCGAAATCTCTAATAATCCCTTTCCTCGTAACCTCAATTGCTTTTTCTTGTTGAAGTTGCTTATACTTCTCAAGACCTCTTAAAAATTCAGCAGCAAACCTAGGATTTTGCTCTTCGCATAATAAGTGCCTTCTAATGCCCCACCTTCCTAACTGAAAGCCATAACTTTTAGTACATAAGGTCTCTAACCCCTGCTTAAATCCATTGATATATTTTTGATCATTAACAACTACAGAAAATTCTTCACAATCCTTTCTATAAGTATTGTTACGATATTCACGCTTTCCGTCAAAGGCATCTTTTTTACCAAGTTCAAACCAATTTGCATTACGGCATTCACTCTCATTTAAAGAGCTACAACCAACAACAAAAAATGCCATAAAAAAAATAAACTTCATAACATCCTCTCTAAAACAAAAAAGCCTCTTACAAGGAAGAGGCTTAAGATTAAATCTAAAAACGAATTAGAACCTATCTTGAATCTCAGTTGACTCAAAAAAGTATGATAACTCACGCTCTGCTGAAGTAGTTGAATCAGAACCATGAACTGCATTTGCCTCTAGAGACTGTGCATAAAGCTTACGTAGTGTACCTTCGTCAGCCTCTTCAGGATTTGTAGCTCCCATGATCTCTCTGTTTTTTAAAATAGCATTATCACCTTCAAGTGCCATAAGTAGTACTGGTCCTGAAGTCATAAAGTTTACAAGAGATCCAAAAAATGGACGTTCCTTGTGCTCAATATAAAATCCTTCTGCTTTTTCTTTACTTAGATGAACCATTTTCATTGCAGAAATTCGTAGCCCTTCTTTTTCAAAACGAGCTACAATGTTACCAATATTATTGTCACCAACTGCATTTGGCTTAACGATACTAAATGTCTTTTCCATAATTTCTCCTTAAAACGAACTACTATTTAAGTAGTCCTCTCTCTTTTAATAATTTTTCCATCACAACACCAAGGTCCGCAGGACTTTTTGAAATTGCAATTCCACACTCTTCAAGAATACGAAATTTTGCTTCTGCAGTGTCATCACTTCCACCAATAATTGCACCAGCATGTCCCATGCGCTTTCCTGTAGGAGCAGAAGCTCCAGCAATAAAACTAACCACTGGCTTACTCATATTTTTTTGGATCCATCTTGCAGCATCTGCTTCCGCACTACCACCGATCTCACCAATCATAATTACACCATCAGTGTCAGGGTCTTGCTCAAATAACTCAAGCATATCAATAAAGTTTGTTCCATTTACAGGATCTCCACCAATACCAACACATGTACTCTGCCCAATCTCTCTTTGAGTCAGTTGAAAAACTGCTTCATAAGTAAGAGTTCCTGAACGAGAGATAACTCCAATTCTTCCTGGCATATGAATATGTCCTGGCATGATTCCAATTTTGCACTCACCTGGAGTTATAACACCTGGACAGTTAGGTCCAATCAAACGTGTTTCAGATCCTGATATAGCTTTTTTTACTCTAATCATATCAGTAATTGGAATTCCTTCTGTAATACAAATTACCAAAGGCATCTTAGCATCAATACACTCTAAGATAGAGTCCGCTGCAAATGGAGGTGGTACCATAATCATGGCAGCATTTGCTCCACTTTTAGCAACAGCTTCAGTTACAGTATTAAATACAGGAAAACCTTCATGAATAGTTCCACCTTTTCCTGGAGTTACTCCTCCAACAAAATTTGTTCCATAATCACGTGATTGCAAAGAGTGAAATGTTCCCTGCTTTCCAGTAAATCCAACAGTAATAAGTTTTGTATCTCTATTTATTAAGATGGCCATATTACGCCTCCTTCGCAGCTTTAACAGCTTTATCAGCAGCATCACCAAGATCTTCTGCTGCAATAATATCTAATCCACTTTCATTTAAAATCTTCTTACCTAATGCAACGTTAGTACCTTCAAGTCTTACAACTAAAGGAACTTTAATTCCGAGGTCTTTAGCAGCACCTACAACACCGTTTGCGATGATGTCACACTTCATAATCCCACCAAAGATATTTACTAAAATACACTTTACGTTAGCGTCAGAAAGAATAATCTCGAATGCTTTTTGAACGGTCTCTTTTGTAGCAGCTCCACCAACATCTAAAAAGTTTGCAGGAGAGCCACCTTTAAGCTCTATGATATCCATGGTGCCCATCGCAAGACCAGCTCCATTGACCATACAACCAATACTTCCATCTAAAGAGATATAGTTAAGGCCATATTTTGTTGCCTCTAACTCTTTTTCACTCTCTTCACTAATGTCACGCATCTCTTCAATGTCAGGATGTCTAAAAAGGGCATTGTCATCAAAGTTAAGTTTTGCATCAAGAGCAAGAACATCGCCTGATTTCGTTGTAACCAGTGGATTGATCTCAGCAATTGTGCAATCACTTTCCATGTATAGATCATATAAAGCTTTCATAAATTTTGAAGCCTTTTTAACTGTATCTCCAGTCATTCCCATTCCATGTGCCAGTTTACGTCCTACATAAGGAGTAAATCCAACGGCTGGATCAATTGCACCTTTTATAATTTTTTCAGGTGTCTCTTTTGCAACTTTTTCAATATCCATTCCACCATCAATTGATGCCATCATGGTTACTCTACCCGTTGCACGGTCAAGTACAATTCCTACGTAGTATTCATGATCAATCTCACAACCTTCTTCAATTAAAAGCGTGTTAACTAACTTTCCTTCAGGTCCTGTTTGGTGCGTTACAAGAGTCATTCCCAGAATTTCACTTGCATATTTACGTACTTCATCGATAGATTTTGCTAGCTTAACTCCGCCACCTTTTCCGCGACCTCCAGCATGAATTTGTGCTTTTACAACCCAAACTTTTCCACCCATCTCTTCTGCTGCTTTGACTGCCTCATCAACACTCTTCGCAGTTTTACCTTTCAAAAGAGCAATGCCAAACTTGCGCATAATGCTCTTTGCCTGATACTCGTGAACATTCATAAATCATCTCCTAAAAAATTGAACCTTAAATCAAGGCTACATATCCTTAACTAATACTTATAATTTTACAGCTATTTAAGTGCCCCATACTAAACCTCTGAAATAAAAGCGGCTAGGAGCAGTGCACAATAAAATAACCTTTTACAACAAGGCTACCTGTCGGAATTTTAATGGTGAACTTTATAAAAAAATATAGAAATAAATAGCACTTCTGCTACAATATTACATATATAAATTCAGGAGGAATTAATGTCTAAGCTTATTATCATTCTATCTCTTTTTTTAACTACTACCATTTATGCTACTTGTGCCGATTTTAGTGGAAAATATGCTACCAACCGTGGCAGCACTCAAGGATCTACCGTTATATCTAATTTAGTTGTCACCCAAGATGGTTGTAAAGAGATCACTCTGAAATTCTATCCTCCCGGAGGTCACAATTTTGCTAAAACTTACCGCTTAGATAATGTAGAGAGACTATCATTTGATGATGGATTTACCATTATGCATGAAAAAGCATTTATAAATGGAAAAACTCTTATTATCGAAGGGCGCAATGAAAGACGCTATGATAGTCATTCTGAAAGAACAATAACCAACATTAATCTTGATTACGATAACAACTTATCTGAATATAAATATATCTATGCTATCGAGGGTGAGCAGATGGGAACAGTAATTACTGGTTTTTTTCGTCTATAAGTAACCGATTTTACTTAGAGTAGTGCTTTGAACAACACTACTCTAAAAAAAATGCACACACCCATAAATTTCTCCCATAATCTACCGATAAGTAGTCATGAAAATACTGATAACAACACTATTTATTATTTTTTCCATTAACTCTTTTGCCACTAACAATGGTTTTCTAGGAAACCTATCGCAAGTACTAGACATTGCCCATAATGGAATGTTTTCACCAGGTGGATGTGGAGTGTTTTGTAGTGACAGTGGCGGTGGGTTTGCACCATTAAAATGTCCTACCTACGCTAAAAAACTAATTTCTAAACATATAAATTATGGAATTACTGGTTGGTTTAACAGTGAAAAAAAATTCCAGCAATGCTTTAAAAATACTTACCGTCCAGATATGCTTACCCTTAAGCAACTCTCATCAATTGCACAAAACAATAGCAGGGCCATCTCTATGCCTTCAAAAATTGATTATACTCAGTGCTTTAAAGATTTTGGCATTAAAAAGAAAGACTACCCTAATCTTGAGTTTGCACTATATGCAACTCATTCATACCATCTACTTAACGCCTCATACCACAAAGATCAAATTATTAAACGATCAGCTAAGCTCGCCAAAAGAGCAGATGCCAAAAGTAAGATAGTGAAAAAACAAATAGAGCAACTACGTGAACAGCAATCTGATCTCGTTTCTATGCAATCATGCTTTAGTGATGATATAAATTGTTGGGGAGCGGAAAGTACATTTAAAGATCTACCAAAATATAAGATCGATGAAATTATGACTGCAACCATTGTAGATAAACGAATTACTCCGGCCTTCAAGCAGTATTTAGATGCTGCTTACTGCATAGAACAAAAATAACCACTTTTTTTAAGCAAATACTCCATCTTTATGCTAGAAGTTTTCTGGTATAAAGATATTGGAGTGGACATGATTTTTATAATTTTTACCAGCTTGCTGCTGACATTTTCTGCGCAAATTAAAAGTGCAACTATCTCTTTCACTGGGGCATGCTCCGAAAAACCATACCTATCAGTTGAAATCAATAGTGACACTAATATCATCACGGCAACTACTGATGTACTCAATGAGCACGACATTAGATTCAGTGCAGACCACGACTCCCTGCAAAGCATGTTTGGCCTAGACTCATCAGGAGTGATGGAAACCATGCAAGACGACCCTTCTCTAGGCCCTAATCAAATTAGATTTTATGGCTGGTGCTATGAAGTGAATGGTGAAAACCTCACAATGCTTCCAAGTGAGTATAACATTCAAGCAGACGATCATATCAACTGGTTTTATGGCTATGCGCTATATGATAGTGGAGATTGGCCAGTAATGTGTGCTAAGTCGCACCTCATTGCTCCCATCTTTTTGTGTGGAGAGTAGTTATTCAAAATTTGAGTTATTGGCACTCATTTTATTAGCCAGCTTATCGATTTCACTATCTGTAAATTTTCTAAAAGGGTAAGTAGACGCCTTACCAATAGTGTCTCTTAAAGAGTAGACCTTAGTAAAATACTCCTTCATAACTTTGTTGTAATCAGTCTTTTTAGTTACTTCTGCTAGAAGATCTTCCATCTCCAAAGTGCCAAGTAAATATCCTAAAATTTCCTCAACTTCTTGAATATTATTTTTTGTTTTAGGTATATTAAATTTCTCTAAAATTTTAACCGGATCTTTAATTATCTTAGACGTATGTACATAGACCCCAGGTAGTAACATTTCATCAAGCTCTATACTTGCCATTTCAGCAAGTTTTTTTACTTCAAAGTTATCCATCTCCAGCTTATATTTTTCTTTTAAAAATTGATCAAGTGATACTTGATCAGTAATATCTTTTGAATTTATTCCTGATATTTGAAAAAAGTTTTTTTTGTACTCTGAAAAACTTTTTATGTCTCTTAAGGTTTCGTACCCGTTTAGATATGACATATAAAATTTGTCTAAACCTGGAATTTTATCTTTAAACTGAACTGCAAGAACATTGTTCATGTTGTACAATTTATTCACCTGTTTACTATCTAGTGTTAAGTCAAAAATATTTTCTTTTTCTTCTTCAGTAAATTTATCGGCATCGACTGTTCCCACCAGTGCATTATCAAATCTTATAATAAACTCTTCCAGTGTTATATCCTGACTAATCGAATCATAGCCAATCTCTGCATTTGGCATGTACTTGGCAATGTTTGAATAGTGTTTACTCATTACCTCTCGTTGGCCAAAATCACT
>DAOWEO010000154.1 GCA_030638415.1 Bdellovibrionales bacterium
AAAGGCATGCCTTTAGTAGTTTAAAGGGAGATGATAATCTAAAGGGGTAAGGAAGTAGGTGACATTTTATACCATAAGACTTTGCGACTTCAAATGCTGGCCCATCACTGAAAAAGAGAATCTCTGCTGGCCAATCCCTCTGTTGATGTCCAACACAAAAATCAATCATTGTTTTCTCTGCTCCTCCTAAATATCCATTTGGGCAAAGATAGAGAGTTTTAAAGCTTTCATTATTCATATTTTATATAATATACCACTTATTCAAAGTAAGCTAAATGGGTTAACTATTTTTTTTGATAATAAGTGACACAATCCCATGGGAATGTTCTCCCATAGGGGCATGGTTATCTTTGACCACTTTTTCGTTAGAAAAGATGACCTCAAATCCACATTTGATTGCCCAAGCTTCTAACTCTCCAAGCTCAAAATAGCTTCCATAGGAGTCACGTTTAACACTTTCTTTATAACTTTCATCCTCTACAGTAAAACTCTCACATATAAATATTCCACCGACTTTGAGTGACTTTTCTATAGATGCCAATATCTTATATTTTTCACTACGAATTAAAAATTGCAATATATTTGCTGCAATAATAAGAGAGTAAAAATCAGGTTGAAAATTAAAATCAGTTACTGACGTCGTCAAAAATTTAACATCATTATGATCAGCAAATTCAGCAGGAAGAATTTTGTCAATTCCCACAACATTAAAACCTTTCTCTGCTAACCAAATAGAATTGGCTCCATTAGCGCATCCGATATCTAGAGCATCACCATCACAAGTGATGTCTTGCGTGTCATAAAGTTGTTGCAATAAATAATTTACTTTTTTCCCAAATTCATTACCCATAATGCCTCCAGAAATAACTACTTTATAATATCTTTTGCTTTCTCAGTAATCATCCGTCCGCGTGGAGTACGAACAATAAATCCCTCTTTTAGCAGAAATGGCTCATACACATCTTCAACAGTGTTGCGATCTTCGCTCAAAGTAGCACAAAGAGCATCAATACCAACTGGCCCACCATCATAGTAATCTAAAATTACTGATAAAATCTTTCTATCCATACTGTCTAACCCATAACGATCAATCTCCATCATCTCTAGAGCTTTTTTTACCTCAATATCATCAATCAACTCCTTCCCTGTCACGAGCATAAAATCACGAACTCGCCGTAAAATTCTATTCGCAATACGTGGAGTACCTCTTGAGCATTCTGCCATCTTTCCTAACGCTTCTGGCTTAACTTCAATCACCAACTTTTTAGCATTATTAGCAATAATGACCTCTAGATCTTCATGCTCATAAAAGTCAAAATGTAAATTTGCCATAAATCTAGTTCGTAGTGGATTAGACAAGAGGCCTGAACGAGTGGTGGCACCGATCAAAGTAAAAGGTGGCAGATCAATTTGCATCGTCCTAGCAGAAGTCCCCTGTCCAATCATGATATCCAAACGAAAATCTTCCATTGCTGAATATAGGATCTCTTCTACCGAGATATGCATACGATGAATTTCATCAATAAATAGCACATCTCGAGGTTCCAAATCACTTACGATAGAGGCCAGGTCACCTTTCTTTTCAATTGCAGGACCTGATATAACATGCAGTTCACTACCAAGCTCTTTAGCCAGTAAAATTGCCAGTGATGTTTTTCCAAGTCCTGGAGGGCCCGACAATAAAACATGGTCCATTGCCGCATGACGAATTTTTGCTGACTCCACCATAACTGAAATGTTTTTTACTACAGCACGTTGACCAATATACTCTTGAAAATTTTCGGGGCGTAAGCGTACTTCATGCGAGTACTCTTGCTCATCAGTATCGGAGCTAAATACATTATCTTCCATCTACTAAATTCCTTTTAATACTAGGTGTACTAGCTGCTCAGCCTTATTAACTTCATGACTTTCTAAAATCTCTTGTGCAACTGTGCGAATATTATCTTCTTTAAATCCTAGCTCCTTACAAGCTAAAATAGCATCTTCTAAAATATGATATTCACAAGCAGTATCAGGAGCGACCTCTATCTCGTTAATCTCTTCCAATGGAATATCACAAACACTCTCTCCACGCTTAAGCTTTGATACACGATATGAGTTAGAATACATTTTAATTTTAGTAATCTTTTTTTGTAGATCTAAAACCATTTGAGCTGCTGCTTTTTGGCCAATACCTGGAGCCTTAGACAGAGATTTTTTATCATCAAATAAAATTGCCTGTACGACTCCATCCGTTCCTAAGTGGCTAACCATGGAATAGCCACCCTTAGGGCCAACTCCCTTTACAGTAGTTAGTAGTTCAAATAACTTTTTTTCCCGCAGAGTCTCAAATCCATACAGTGTCTGTGCAGCTTCCTTAATAATATGAGAAATATACAGAGAAGCGTAGTGGCCCTCAGCTAACACTTTGTGAAAATTTATTTCGTAACCAATACCGCTACTAGTGAGTAAAATAATCTCTGCCCCATCACTAAATAGAATCTCTCCTTGAATATGCCCAATCATACACTCTTCCTCTCACGTAAAATCTGCTCTCCTAATTGCTTTAGGGAACCACCTTTCGATGAAGTGATAACTCCACCTTTTCTCGTATTAAGCGCATGACATACTGCAATTGCCAAAGCATCACTCTCATCATGTGTTTGAAATTTTTTAATCTTTTGTCCTTTAAATATCAGTCCTAACCCCTTCTTAACTGCATCCTTGTCTGCATGACCGTGTCCAACAACTGTAGACTTTACCAAGTTAGGTGAATACTCTGAAATGGGTATTTCACTATCACGCAAAAATGCTGCAATCATAGCACCTCTGGCCTGAGCAAGCTTAATCAATGCTGTAGGGCTCTTTACATATATCAAAGATTCAAAGGCTACTTCATCTGGACTGTATTTTGCTAATAACTGCTCACAAGACCTAGAAATCTCACCCAATCTAAGTAAAAACTCGCCTAACTGAGCGTACTTCATAACTCCAGAGTCTATGTACTCCAATTTTCGACCAACTTTTTTAATAACTGCAAAACCAGCCGTTCTAGATCCCGGGTCAATTCCTAAAATTATTTTATCTGACATCAATTCATTGTAGCGAAGATAGTAAGGCGAAGCAATTATTTGAGCTAGTCTTGACTCAACCATCAAAAATAGCTATTTTTCTAATATGCAACTTTTAACCTCAAAAAATCTTATTGACTCTGGTATTCCCAAATTAAAGCAGAGATGTGAAAAACTCATACTCTCTGGGACTACACCACTATTAAAAGTTCTACTAGTTGGTAATCATTCACCAAGCCTTATCTATACACGTAACAAAAAAATCTTTGCGCAAAAAATTGGAGCGAAGTGCGATATTATACATCTCAGCAGTGACATATCAGAAAAAGATTTCTTAGCAAAACTAGAGCAATGCTCAAATGACAACAGCGTTCACGGCATACTAGTTCAACTGCCACTTCCTGAGCACTTAATCCACCTCACAAAGAAAATTGCCCACCTCATACCAGCTCATAAGGATGTAGATGGATTTCACCCCAATAATCTTTTCTCACTTTTACAAGGAGACAAAGGCCATGACTCTCTAATACCCTGTACTCCAAAAGGGATTTTAAGCCTCATGGAGTTTTATAAGATTCCTATAACAGGTCAAGATATTGTTGTTATTGGTCGAAGCTTGATTGTAGGAAAACCACTATCTCAGCTACTAGAACACTACAATGCCACTCTCACACTTTGTCATCTACACACTAAAGATATTAAGCGATTTACCAAAGAGGCAGATATCATCATTATTGCTGCTGGAGCCCCTCGCTTTTTCGGAGCAGAGTATTTTCGTAATGATCAAAGCCAATATGTAATTGATGTTGGAATCAATAAAGACCAAACAGACAAACTATGTGGTGACGTAGATTTTATAAATGTAAAAGAGATGGTCAAAGGTATTACTCCCGTTCCTGGTGGAGTCGGACCCATGACAATTTTTTCTCTTATCCAAAACCTTTTACTAGCTGCTGAAAAAAGCGTATAGTGGCACATATTTTCATACTATTTTAAGGAGGTCCCATGGGTGATAAAACAGTACTTTACGATGCACACATGAAACTAAATGCAAAAATGGCTCCATTTGCTGGATTTGAGATGCCTATTCAATATACTTCTATAAAAGAAGAGGTCATAGCAGTTCGAGAAAATGTTGGAGTATTTGACGTTAGCCACATGGGTGAGTTTTTCGCCGAAGGGCCAGAGGCAATCAAGTTTATTGATAATATGATGACTAATGATTTTATGGGAGCTGATCTGTACAAAGCAGTCTATTCCCCGCTATGTCGTGAAAACGGTACAGTTATAGATGATTTCATTGCATATAAAATTGGTACTGAACGAGTTCTAATCTGTGTAAATGCATCTAATATTGATAAAGATTATAGCTGGTTTGAAAGTCACGTTACAGAGTTTGACTGTCAACTCTCAAACCACTCTTCTAACTACTCACTTTTGGCAATTCAAGGTCCAAGGTCTGAAGAGGTTCTAAAGCAAATTGAAATTTATCCTACTGGGGATTTCCCTTATTACTCTGCTAAAGAGATACAAGCTCACGGTGAGAAACTAATAATAGCCCGTACCGGATACACCGGAGAAGATGGATTTGAGCTCTTTTGCTCTAACCAATTTATTACTACTTTATGGGATAAACTATTAAATGCAGGAGTTATACCTTGCGGACTAGCTGCACGTGATGTTTTACGTCTTGAAGTTGGATATCCTTTATACGGACATGAAATTCATGATGATGTTACACCATTAGATAGTGCACTTAAGTGGACCGTTAAATTTTCAAAAAATAACTTTATTGGTAAAGAGGCATTAGAAAATTACACCCCCAAATATCGCCTGGTAAAACTATCACTTGATAAAGGTATCCCTCGAGAGGGATACCCTATTTTAAATGAAGAGCATGAGACTATTGGAAAAGTGTGCTCTGGAACCATGTCCATTATTTCAGGAAAAGGTATTGCCCTTTGTCATGTTGAGAAGGCTAAGTTTCCCAAAGACAAAAAACTTTTTATTCAAATTAGAAAAAATATTGTTCCAGCAAACTATCACACCAAGCCATTTATAACAGGAGGGCACAAGTAATGAGTAATGTACCTGAAAATCTATTTTATACTGTCGATCACGAGTGGATTAAAATTGATGGTGACATCGCCACAATTGGTATTACAGACTTTGCCCAAAAAGCCTTAGGAGATATTGTCTTTGTTGAACTCCCAGACGTCGGTGAGAGCTACAGTGTTAATGATACTTTTGGTGTTGTAGAGTCTATCAAGTCTGTAAGTGACCTATTGATTCCAGTCGCTGGAGAAGTTCTAGAGCGTAATGATGACCTAGAAGACACACCTGAACTTTGTAACGAGTCTCCTTTTGACAATGCATGGATGTTAAAAATTAAGATGACCAATGCAGAAGATAAAAGTAGTCTACTCGATGCTACGAAGTACACCGCTCACTGCGAAGCATCTCACTAATTACACAAAACCAAGTCAAGTAAAAAAGGCCCACTGGGCCTTTTTTTTTTCAAAAACAATAAAAAGAATTTTAAAAATAAATGGTTTTCGTTTTATTTTTATCAGTTAAGAAAACTTAAGTGAATTTTTTGACTTGCAGCTAAAGTTTCCCTTTACGAAATCAAAAACTTTAAGCATACTCGCGATTACCAAAACGACAGAGATAAGCTCCTACAGCTATTCTCATATGAGGTTGCCTAGTTATGACTACAAATGTTGAATCCATACGCCTGCTTAATACTGCTATTGTTAAATCAAAAGAAAAAATTATTAATGCTACATATGAACAACGTCTTAAGGAAATTTGTGCCCGTCCAGCAGTTCAGGCCCTCTCTTTAGCAATTGATTCATTAGCCGAAACGGAACACATCTCTAAAGACCAAGCAGCGATTCAAATTGTTGAAGCAATCCGTGAATTAGATGCAGTGTGGACCGATTACGTCCTTGTAGAAGGTCTAACAAGCCTTAAAAAAACACTTAATCAAAAGCCACCATTACAATAATTTTCCATATATTTTACTAAAATTGTAAAAAAGTGATATTTATCACTGGTTTTTTCTGTATTTTCATTTAACATCTAC
>DAOWEO010000153.1 GCA_030638415.1 Bdellovibrionales bacterium
AGTACCGGAAATTTTTCATCTTCTTCTCTAAGCCTAGGCTTAGCATATAACTTTTAATTTATGACAGAGAGAGTCTCCATTGATGTTGCAATCGTTGGTGCTGGTATCATTGGGCTGTCTATTGCAAAAGTTTTAAAATTTAAATTTCCAAACTATGATATTGCACTATTTGATAAGATGTCATATGTCGGTGACCATGCTAGTGGGCGAAATAGTGGAGTACTCCACGCTGGGCTATATTATCCAAAAAATTCCTTGAAAAAAAAGTTATGTATTGAAGGCCAAAGGCAGTGGGTACTTTGGGCAGATGAGTTAGGTATTGAGATAAAAAAGTGTGGCAAATATATTGTTGCGACTCTGGATGATACAGAGAATTTTTTAGATCTTTTTGAACAGGCAAAGAGTAATGGGGCAGAAGTTGAACTTGTAGAGCAAAAAAAACTTGAAGAGATAAACAAGTTTGTTCAAGCTGATTTAGCCTTTTTTTCAAGTAGGACTGCGGTTGTTGATCCCTCTGCAGTATTAAAGAGTCTTGAACGTACCGTTGTGGAAAAAGAGGTGATGCTGCTGTTAAATCATGAAGTTAGAAATATTAAAAAACAGAGTGATAACTTTCTACTAGAAGTGAATGATTTAGAGGTTGAAAGTAAATATGTTATAAATGCAGCAGGAGCTGGTGCTGTTGCTATTCGTGAACTGCTTGGTCTGAGTGGATTGCGCCGTGAATTGGTAAAAGGGCACTACCTAAAAACATTTAGTAAGTTTTTTAATTCATCGTTACTATACCCCTTGCCGGAAAAAAATCTAAAAGGTTTGGGCATTCATACCTGTATTGATTTTGATGGAACTGTTAAATTTGGCCCTGATACGGTTGATTGCTCTGAAATAGATTATAAATTTGATAAAGAACATGAACAAAGTATGAAAGAGAAGGTTTCTAAAGCTTTCAAAATTGATTCCAATAAGCTGCATGCAGATTTTGTGGGGATAAGAAGTAAACTAATAAAAGGTGGTCAGTCGTATAGCGACTTTTGGATAGAATCACCTCTTGCTAATTATGTTGAACTTTGTGGAATAGAGTCTCCAGGGCTAACTAGTGCCCCGGCTATTGCAAATTATATTTTAAAGTATTTTAAAGTATTTTAATTAAGCATTCCTTTTACGTAGAAACTAAGTCCAGAAAAGAAAAACTCCACTGCAATAGTCATAATTATGAGTCCCATAATACGCATCATAACGTTGGTACCACTACGGCCAATAAATGATATTATTTTTTGGGCACTAAGTAGTAGTATAAATGTTATTAGTAGCACTGAGAAAATTGCAAAGATTAGAGCAGATACTTCAACTGTTCCGTTAAGATCTTTCATCATTAAAATAACAACTGTTATAGAGCCGGGGCCACTGATCATCGGAATACCTAAAGGTGTAATGGCAATATCAGTTGCAAACTCTTCTATATCTTCATGTGTCTCCTTGACCCGTGCAATTTTAGCCTGCAGCATATCGTAACCCATAATAAAAAATAGAATACCACCAACAATCTTAAGTCCATGCGTAGAAATATGAAAAAAATTAAAAATGGCACTTCCAGAAAAAGAGAAGATGACTAAAATAATAAAAGCAGATAGGCATGCCTTGAAGGCAATCTTGGTTGCAACATTTTTATCGAGACCTGCAGTCATCGTAAGATATACTGGCATAACTCCGAATGGATCTATCATGGTGAATAGGGATGTAAAGGCCAGTAGAAAAATATTAAGTAAGTTTGTATCCATAATTATTCCTTAAAAAAGAACTTCATATACTGCTATGAATACTAACTGACAAGTAGAATCCAAAAACTTCCAACAACTAGGTAAATAAGTAAATTACTAAGGGTTACTATTGCCCCTTGCTTGTAAATATCTCCGGTACTCAAGTACCCACTACCGGCAAACAGTACATTGGCACTCGAGCCTTGTGGAGTGACCATGGCATTAAAATTTGTTGCAAAAAGTAGCATCATGGCCATAAGTATTCCAGGAACACCAGCATTGATCCCAACACCTAGAAACACTCCAAAGAGTGCCAGCATTTGAGCTGTTTGGCTGACAAATAGGTAGTGAATTAAAACATAAATGGTGATAAGACTCACATAGATAACTGGCCAAGAAAGACCAATTAGTGAATGTCTGATGTGTTCTCCAATATAACTCATGAACCCATACCTATTTAGATAAGTACTTAGCGTATATAAAATTGCAAACCAGATAAATGTTCCTAGTGCACTTCCTTCGTGTTTTAGATCTTCGAGGGTAAATACTTTGGAGATCATGAGCACTGCAAGACCACAAAAGGCAATAGCCGTTTTATCAATATGGAGAATACCTGAAAACCCCCAGCCAAGTACCAGCATAAAAAAAGTTATTCCCATAACCCATTCGTCTTTACTTAGAGGACCCATCTCTTTAAGCTTTTTAGCTGCTGCCACTGGAGCTTGTGGGGTATTTTTGACGGTTGGTGGAAATGTTTTATATAGAATTAGTGGAATTAAAATAAATGCTGTTAGTGATGGAACAGAAGCATACAAAAGCCATGATCCGAATGTTATGTTTACTCCTAATTCCTTGGCCATCGCAACCCCTGATGGATTTGCGGCCATTGCGGTCAGCCATAATCCAGAAGAGATCGTGAGACTTGCCATGGCACACATCATCAAAAAACTTCCCATCTTTTTTTTACTCTCTTCACTGTCTGTCGTTGAACCACTATCGATGGCCAATGATTGAACAATTGGAAAGAGAACTCCTGAACGGGCAGTATTACTTGGAAATGCTGGTGCAATCAGGCAATCAGTTATCATAATGGAGTAGGATAGTCCGAGTGTTGATTTGCCAAAAGTTTTAATCATTAAATATGCAAACCTAGTCCCTAGTCCTGATTTAACCACACCCTTAGCCACTAAAAATGCAATGAGAATTAGTAGAATAAAGCCTTGGGAAAATCCAGAATAGGCATCAATAGGAACTAGTGTTTTAGTAAAAATAGCAATAGTTAACGCAGATATTGAAGCAACTAAAATAGGCAGCGCATTAATAATGACTGCAAAAATAGTACTGATAAATATCGCAAATAGGTGCCATGCCCTGGGATCGAGTCCCTGTGGAACGGGTGAGAAATATATGACAGCTCCTAGTATAAATACTGAAGCTATTTTGATGTACTGTATGCTTAATTTAGACATTGTATCCTTTGTTTTATTTTTTTGCTGCTGCTGCTTTTTGAACAGTTGCTGCTGCCGTGGTATCTAGTTCTTTCAAAACATTGTACTCATGAATTGGCATTCTAAAAGTTCCTGCATCTGTCCAGTCGCCAGATATTTTAGTCATACGTTGCTCTGAAATAACTAGTGTTGCTTTGTTTTTTCCTTTTGATTTTACTCTAATAATCATTCTACTTTTTTCCATAAATTTTGCTCCACCTAATTCAGACTGTTTTTCAAGCCAGGTGCCATTGCCATGGTACTTTTTAGCATCAATAATTTCAGCTTTATCTCCAAGATAAGCTAATAATTCATATTTTTTATTAAAGTAGCCTTTTGCAGCAGCATATACTTTTGTCGCTGATGCATTAAAAGTATATGTCTTCATACTTTTTTCAATATTAGCAGTCTCTTTGATAGATCCACATGAGGTTAATAAAAATAGTGATAAAATTGCTAGTAGTTTCATTCAAACTCCTGAGTTAGATTAATAATATAAAGTATCTTATCGGCGATATGAACTTAATAGTTAAATTACATGGAACTATGACTTGATTATCCTTGTAGGCTTATCTAACAGTGATGAGTAAATTGATCTTCGCCTGGTCATTAGTACAATCTACTAGCTTATTCCTTCACGTTTTTTATTACTAAATTGATACTATCATTATGAAGATTTACTACTATATCATATGGTTTTCCACGCACTAAAATTGGTATAATGCCATCACATTCAGATGTTTTAATTTTACTCATTTCTCTAATGCGTGATAATAGTAGTGGGAATACGTTAGATGAAAGATTCAAAATAATATGAGATGTGTTATCAAATATATAACGATAGCAGATGTGATTTCCATTCCTTTTTATTTCAATGCTGTTGGCCCCATCGTGTACTGCAAATTCAATGACATTATTTAAATGGATTAAAATTGAACCTTGATCGATCATTTGTTCTGAATGCATACTGAGGACATGAATTGGGAGGTATGGCATGGCAATTAAGAAATATTCTGTAAAATCATCGGTAGAAATTTTAAACTTTTGTAAAACAACTATGTCATTACACCCAAAAAGATCTGAGTAACAATGAGTTAAGGTAGTATTAAATTTAAACACAAAATTCATTGTACTGTAGTAGTATTCAAGAGATTTTGTGTAAGTTTTAATAATCGTTGATACAAAACTTATTTCAGTTGAGGACTTGGATAAAATTATATCAACACTATCAAGTTCAAGTTGATCAGAACAATTAATTATTGCTGATTCAGGAAAGGCAATGGCTAAATAGGAATGCCACTGAGAACATTCATAAATGCAGGTTAAGGATTTTGATATATTTTTAGTCCATTCACTATATTTCATAGTTTCAGTTGAGATTGGCTCAATTTTAATATTTCCTAATTTGTATTTAATACTATTTGCGAAGTGATTTTTAACAAGTTGTAGCTTATCTAAATCAACTTTATCTACCATCCGCCCTTCACTAAATATAGAGCCCTCTAGGAACTCCTTACGATCTTCTTGAGATAATGCAGTTATTTTTTCCCAGTTAATTATTTTTTTTGAGCTGTCGTTGATAGTTGTTAAAAGGTTTTGTATTGAATTTAACTGTGATTCAACATGAATATTTTCCTCAATTTTTCTATTTAAGAGCTCTGCTAGCTTTTGTTCAAATTCTCCTTGTCCAAGAGCAAGGGTGTTTTTGATATCTTTCAAAGAAAAACCTAAACTTTGAAAGAAAGTAATTTGCTTTGTTTTCTTAAGATCCTCATCCGAATATTGTCGATATTGATTTATACTTCGAGAGGGGCATAAAAGAGAGATATCTTCAAAATATCTTAACATTCTTGTACTTACTCCTGAAATTTGTGCAAAGTCACTAATATTATACATTTACTACTCCTTTATTTAATTTATAACTTTTAATCAACTATTTGTTAATTAATTATCAGGCCTCGCATGGTGCGAAGGTCAAGAACTTTTTTAAGAAACTATCTAAATAGTGATAATTTAATGAGTAGTTAGTATTCTATGATACGTGTCTAGAAATGACGGTGTAATACTTTTAGTATACCCTTTGATTAGTTTCATCTTTTAAAGAGGAAAGTAAAATGACAAATAAAATCACTCAACAGAGTATTATACTTTCAATATCTTTAAGCCAGTTTGCAATTCCATTTATGTTTTCAGGAGTGGGTATAACTCTTCCTACACTAGGGAAGGACCTTGGGGCAAGTGCTGTTGAGTTAGGATTAATTGAATCTGTATACCTTGGAGCTGCAGCAGCTTTTTTATTGCCTGCAGGAAAGTTGGCAGATCTTACTGATAAAAAATACCTCTTTAAGGCAGGTCTCGTTATTTTTGCCTTGATGACGCTCCTACTGGGTTTAACACATAATATTGAGTTATTTATTGGGATGCGTTTTCTGCAAGGTATTGCAGGAGCAGTATTGCTCGCTACAAACATGGCCATATTAACGGAACTAATTCCAAAAGAACATTTAGGAAAGGCAATTGGCATTGCTGTTGGATCGGTATACATGGGGCTGACTACGGGACCATTAGTTGCGGGAGTTATAACAACTCATTGGGGATGGGAGTATGTCTATTTCATGGGCGGTAGCCTTATCAGTCTTGTTGCACTTATCTCATTGTTCAAGATTCCACATGATAAAAAATTTAAATTTGTTAAAATAGATTTAATTGGAAGTTTGCTGATTATTTTTTCTATATCATCTTTAATTGCGGGAAGTTCCTTATTAAAGACAGGACTATTAGGGCCGTTACTACTTTGTTTGGGTGTTATATTGATGATGATGTTTATCTATGAGCAAAAGAGATCGAAGCATCCACTTATAAATTTAAATTTATTCGTTATAAATAATAGATTAACAACGGCACTGATGGCCCAATTTATAAACTATGCCGGAACCTTTGGCATAACTTTTCTTTTTAGTATTTACTTACAGACGATAAAAAAAATGACACCACAAGAGGCAGGAATGGTTATGATTATATCCCCTATAATTATGGCATTTCTTGCTCCAGTTTTTGGTAAACTATCAGATAAAGTGTCTCCTGCAAAATTATCGTTATCTGGCATGAGTGCCTGCCTAATAGCAACCATTATTGCTTTAACTGTAAGTGCTACCACTCCTATGTGGGTAATATATGTTCAGTTTGTATTTATGGGTGTTGGATTTGCCATGTTCTCATCACCTAATATGAAAATAATTTTGAGTAGCGTAGAGAGAAATCTTCTAAGTATGGCATCTGCAATTACTGCTTTGCTGAGATCTCTAGGCATGGTTATTAGTTTGATCTGTATAAGTATCTTTTTATCCTTATTCATGGGACATCGAGAAATTATTGCAGAAAATTCAGCATACTATTTAAAGGCAATGCACTTTTCAATTCTCTCTTTTGTTATTCTAATGGTGATTGGAGTAGTAATTTCTCTATTTATGCTAAATAAACCTACCTCAAAATAATATTTCATGGTGCCATCTCGCGGGATCGAACCACGGACACAGGGATTTTCAGTCCCTTGCCTTTTAGTTAATATATCTCTGAGATTCAAAAGTTACAAAAATAGTGGTATCTATTTATTGGAAATATTGTAGATAAGTACTAATGGCAGACTAGTGTCGCAGGTTGCATATAAATACCTGATATTAGGTGCACTTGTCTTATGTGTTGTAAACTATTATGGCAAAAAAACTTGACATGAAGTACACTGGTTAAATGGAGAAAAAAGCTGTTTCTATATCTAAATTAGTGCGAGGCATGGTCAATGATTTCAAGTTGGGCGAAGTATTCACATTAGATAATTTTCTAAATGTTGGATCTCGCGGAGCTGTCGCGGTAACACTTTCACGTTTAGTAAGCGAAGGAATTATTACACGTATAAGGCGAGGCCTTTATATGGTTCCAAAAGAAAGTCGCTTTGGATCTCTACCTCCAAGTATCGATTCGGTAGTTAAAGTACTTAGTAAACAGGGAAGAAGGAGTTATGCAGCAGGAGCGACAGCAGCTAATAAACTAGGATTAACTACTCAAGTTCCAAATACGATTGTATTAACTGGTGGGAGTGATGCTGATATTGAAATAGGTAGTATCAAAATTAAAATCAAAGCAGGAAAGTCTCCTGCAAAAAAAAGTGATATACCACTTATGATGCTTTTAGATTTAATTAGAGGCATAAAAAATATACCAGGCACCACTCTTATAGAAGCAATTTCTATTTTAAAATTTAGAGTAGATCAATTAACAAAAAATAAAAAAGTGCGACTCGTAACACTCGCAATCAAAGATAAGCCTATGGTTAAAGCTATTCTAGGAGCAATCCTCGATGAGCTTAACCCTGAGATAACAGGATCTCTATATGAGATTTTAAACCCTCTTACTTCATATAAAGTTGGAGAAACAGGCCTGAAGTTTTCAAATAAATGGAGAATTAAATGATCTTACATGAGCATAAAGAGGAATATACAGACCTGATAACTCTTACAAGTAGTCACTTTAAAATATCTCCTGTTCTTGTTGAAAAAGATTATTGGGTAACTTTTGCATTAAATAAATTATCTGAATCTGATATTGCAAGTAAAGTTGTGTTCAAAGGTGGAACATCTTTATCAAAAGCGTATCAACTAATTAAAAGATTTTCAGAAGATATTGATCTCGCTTTAATTGTAGAAGAAGGGGATAGTTCAGGTAAAATTAAATCAAAATTGAAAAAAATCGAAAAAGCTTGCACACAAGATTTTAATGAGATTGCAGATGGTCCTCGTGTGTCAAAGGGCAGTAAGTTTAGAAAGACAGTCTGGCAATTTTCAAAAGGCAAATTAAGTGGCGAGTATGGAGATGCTGGTCAAAACATACTTCTAGAAGTTAATTCATTTACTATACCTGAACCACATGAAGATTTATTAATTGAATCATTAGTGTCTGAGTTTTTGAAAAACACAGAGCAGTTGAATGTGGTAGAAGAATTTGAACTTCAATCTTTTTCTATTGCTGTACTCAAGTTAGAGCGTACATTTGTAGAAAAAATATCTGCAATAACCAAAGCTAGCTACAGGTCAGCAGATGATAATTATAGCTTATTAGGCAAGAATATAAGACACTTTTACGACCTAGTGAAGCTATATGAACGAGTTGGTAAACATGTTCTCTCTGACCATAATATGTTCAACGGCCTTCTCGAAAGAGTAAAGGTTGATGATAGAGTGATGGATAGAGCTGGTGAGTGGTCAAATAAGAGATATGCTGATGCAGATATATTTCAAAAGTTTGATGAAGTGTGGAAAGTTATTTCTCCTGCTTATTGTGGCGCATTTAAAACTATGTTGTATGGAGATGAAGCTTTACCACCGGAAGGTATCGTTAAAGATGTTATTACTTCAATTTCCAATGCATTACAGAAAATTGAATAAATACAATTTAAAAATAGTTACCGGCCTAATTGGAAAATGAGGTAAAAAAGCCTGTAATGGATTAATTTTACAGGCTTTTTAATGGTGCCACTTCGTGGACGAATATCGAACTGCAATAATTAAACATAAACGTATATCAATTTAATTACCTTCAGGAGTAAACTTTATTGTTAACTTAGCTTTTCTCTTGTTAGTTAGATTTATCGTTGCCGATTTATTTTTTAAAAGCTTTTCAACAATATCACTAGTTAATCTTGGATAATAAAAAGAAGTACCAAGAAAATCAGTGGCATGATCACCATAGGCATAAGCATCAACATTCATCTGAATAAAGTCTTCTCCTCGAACTCCACAATTCATATCAAAAGAAAAATTTGTGAAAACAGTTGGAAGCAGAGAAGTTGTTTTTTGAGTCATATCAAAAGTATTTAGAGCATCATCAGCTGTTATTGGCCAGCATGATTCAAAAGACCCACCACCAATCCACCGGGTATAGACAAATGTAGGTCGATCATACTCATCTGTAGTCATTGCAACTTTAATTCTATCTTCATAAGGAATTGGAGAGCCGTTTTGATTAAGCTGATAGGGAACTTCAATTGAATCAGTATCAATGCTTCCATTAATAATATCTTCTATATTGAAAATATTAATATCTTCTTCTTTATGAGCAAATTTTATACTAACATTTTCCCATTTAACTTGTGCTGTTACCAATTCCTTTGAAAAATAACTCATGGTAATCGTATATTTCATTGCACATGTTTTTTTCACTTCATCATACTTATCTTTAACATCTGCTTGAATTTCATCAAAAATCATATCCCAACCAATGAATTCTTCAAAACACTTAAGATATTCACCACAACGTTGCTCTTTATTTTCAGGAATTGGACGGGTAAGAGAGTGTTCAGCTATTTTTGTAAAAAACTTTTCTGCTGCTTCCTGCAGATCAGCATGAACAGGATCATTTCCTAATTCAATACATCTCATCTCTGTAAAAATTTGATCGGTATTAACTTGAGAAAGACACTGATAACCATGATTTAAAGAAAGTTTTTGTTCCATAAAGAGATAAGCAATTTCCTCTGGTATCCTATCGAGACGGTCTATTAGATGAGCAACTGCACTATCATCAGAAAGATCCATCTTCATACAGTATGCAATTTCATCCAAATATTTATTAACCTCGGTTTGTGCACAAAAATCACTAATAGCAGGAAGAGGTTGATAAGCTAGGTTGTATACAGAGGCACTCATAATACTTACAGCTTTTTGATAAAAAGCAGCTACTTGTGCTGGAGCCTCCGGAGTCGTATGTCCTCGATACATTTCAGAACATTCTAAAAGAGTCAAAACAGTGGGATCAGCAGCGGTACAACTTGAAGCAGGAGTCGCTGTAGCATAAGCCTGAGTACAACTTTCAGGAGTTGTATTACCGTAGGCCCTTATAAATAAAGTTGAAACAATAAAGAAAAAGGTTAGTAATTTTAACATTCAAACTCCTAAGATATATAGATATACATATTTGTTATTAATTTAGTAACTTATATATGTATTTTGAGTTAAGTAATTGAGAATATTAAAAATGTGAAAAATGTTCACATAAGTCCTGAGCATCTGAAATTAGTAACTAAGCTAAGTCCTGGATTTTCAGTCCCTTGCGTTACCGACTAATTTATATAAGTACTGGAAATGAGATGGATTTGCTGGAGAAATTGAGATTTTTTGGTGTTCAAAGAATTTTGATTACTTATCTTCCCTTAAATATATTCAAAATATAGTTTTTTATAAAAAAAATAGGGAACAGGCAGATTCATCTTGTCTCTATCAATAAATGCTACTTATTATATTGTAATAGTGCTATAGTTGGATAAGGGGATGAATGATGG
>DAOWEO010000028.1 GCA_030638415.1 Bdellovibrionales bacterium
AACACTACATTTAATAGACAAAAATATTCTATCAAAACCAACTCTCTACCTATCAGACTTCTTTGCTAGACACAAAGGCTCATACTATGATGCTCTTACTGCTGTTAGGCATTCTAGTAATATTGAACACTGGATTCTTTTCTTTTTAAGCGGTGTTATTGAAACATCTAAAAGGAGTAAGGAAACCTTTCAAAAAATTATAAAACTAAGAGAGGAGTCTGAATCTCTTATTGTTTCTCTTGGTAGTAGAGCTAAAAATGGTAGTGAACTGCTTAGATACCTCTATTCAAAGCCACTAATAGACATTGCTGAAGTTGCAAAACACCTAGGAATAACACCCCCAACAGCTGCTAAACTAGCAAGCTCTTTTGAAAAACTTGGGATTCTAAAGGAAATATCAGGGTATAAAAGAAATAAAATGTACAGCTTCGATAAGTATATTCAGATTTTCTATTAAAATATATGTGCTTAATTTAGGAGTAGCAATGGGCAAGCAGAAACTGTGGCAAGCTTAAGAAGTAATCGAATCGGGACTTTAAAGAGGGCCAACTGAGAGCTGGCTTCACAACTATCTAATTTTAAACCAAAAAAAAGCCTCTCAAAGAGAAGCTAATTTTTATAAACAATTTTTGGTGCCCAAGAGAGGACTTGAACCTCCACGCCAAAGGCACTAGATCCTAAGTCTAGCGTGTCTACCAATTCCACCACTTGGGCATAATCGTAATTTAAATTAATTTACTGTAAATTCACCTTGCTGACAAGAGAAAAAATATTACTTGGCTACTGTAAGCTTACGTTTTAGCTCATTAATTTGATTCTGCAGTAACGTCTTCTCATTTTTAAATTGCAGCGCGTCTCGTCTAGCATTTGACACACTCTCCGTATTCTTTTCTGCTAATTCATTCAGCTTTTCGATACGTGACTCTAAGTGCCTTACCTTAGCATCAGAGCCAGAACCTCCGCCTTTAGCACCTTTTTTATATGAATTTAACTGCTTATCTTGCATATTAATTTGTTGACGTGTAAATGAAAGTTTCTCCACTAGTTGTTTAATTTGTAAGGAGCTTCTTTTTGATTCTGATCGACTTGAAGAAAGCTCATCTTCTACTTTCTTAACACGAACAACTAAAATATCTTTTTGCTTAGATAGAGATGATACAACTTTATTTATATCATCACGACGATTACGATCTTCAGCATCTTGTTGTGACGATATATTCTTACTATGCATCTTCTCAATAATTTTATTTTTTTCATCTAACTGACTTCTGAAATTTGCAATTTCAGAATCTTTAGTTTCACTACCATCTTGCAGCACTGTTACTTTTAGATCCTGAATATTTTTAAGCAAAGTGCTATTTTTTGTATTTAGCTCCACTATTTTACGATCGGCCTCTTCACGAATAACTTCCTTTTGTCGTTTTAAATTAGAAATAAGTTTTTCCTTCATGCTATCAATTTTAGTTAGCTGAAAAAACTTGGACTTATATTCATCGTCACTGCCGAGAGATAAATCCTTAAGCGTGTTTAGCTCTTGCAGTAACGCACTCATGTTCTCTTGCATATTTTCCATCTGGTGGTCTTTTTGTTCAATTTTTTTCAATAAAGATAAAAATTGAGTATCTCCTTCCACGCCAAGCTCTTCTTGCATGCGTTTCATAACTTCATCATTAACGACATTATCAATAGAGCCATGAAATATTTTTTCTAAAAACTCTGATGACTCTTCTGTTGAAAGGTCAAATTTGTCTTGTACTAAATCTTCTAGTGCATTTGTGAAGTTTTCAACAGTGAGCCACTCAGTTTCGAGGCTATGCAAAATGCTCATGGATTCATCTGAAAACTGAGATGATTTTAGCTTCCACTGCTCATCTGTTAAATCGAATTGCTCACCAGAAACAACTATCTTAGAGCCATCTACATCAAGACGTCCCTTAACTCTTTGAATATCCTCTTGTAAAACATCTTGAATTTTTAGCTTTATTTTATCTCTTACATCTTCGTCAAACTCACCACCTTTAACGATAGTAGAAACTTCATCGATCAGCTTTTCAATTAGATTTAAGTGCTCTAGCGATCCTAAACAATTAATTATAAAATCATAATCGTCACCTTTAAGCCTATCTATGATCTCGCGATCGGGGTACTTTCCTAGATAATGCACTACATCTTTTTGGGAAAAACTAACAAGTTTTTTGCCATCACTATTGTTATCATGCTCTTCTTGAATAAATCTAACGAGCTTTAAAAGAAATGTTGGCTGTGCAGACGGAAGTTGCTCTCTATTTAAAAACATATCTGCAAAATAACCAGGTAACTCTTTTTTCTCTAGCTCTTTTACCATATTTTCATGTACGTCTGTTATAAAGGCTCTAGGTGCCTTTAATAGCTCAAAATTCTTCTCTTTTTTATAGTCAAAGCTATAAACTTTATTAAGAAAAAATGAGTTAAAAGATGAAGTAGCGTGCTTTTGATGATCTACCCATACTGCAGTAAAAACAAGCCGAGATTTTTTTTCAATATGAGAAATATCAAAAATGTCTGCTAAGTTATAACAACGTAGCAGTAGTCCACGCAAAGGATATGCAACGTCATCAGGTAGAAAAGACTCCATGATATACTCTGTGACAAAATGAGAGATATTAATTGAGCATTGAACAATAAATTGTCCATCAACTTCACCATATTCAACTTCAAAAGGAAATCCAGCAATGCCCGCTTTTTTTAAATATGAAAGGTAACTAATAAGTGAAACAAAATATTCTCTAAAAGAGATAACATTATAGTTTTTATCAAAAAGATCTGCTGCAATAAGATCCATATAATAACCTGTAGACATATGCCCTGAGATTTTTATATTTTCTAAATGCTTTATTTTATTTTGAAAAAGATATTCCAAATTTAGAGTTGAAGTCTCACTCTGAATAAAGCGACCTAAAAACTCATTCATTAGATCTAAACTTAAAAACTTCGAATTGAGTAATGCCTTTCCATTGTTATATAAAAAGTCTTTGATATCTGCAACGGGACCTAAACTTATGATACCGGTAGTAGGATATTTCTCCTTGATCGGTTTTAGCTCTCCTGAGTAATTTTTCAAAATTATTAAATCAATATCTGGATCATTTACTGCCTCTATAGAAACTGCCCCTCTGCATTGAACATCGTAAGAGCTAAGTTTCTCTACAACCTCCTGTTCAAGAATTTCTCCTAGGACTAGTGCTTGCTTACTCATATTTAAGCTCACTGGTTTGCGCCAACAAAGTAAGCGATTCTTCTATGATTTTTGCAATACGTGGACTTAGGAATGCTTTTCCTTTGCCCTGTTCAAGATTCTCATTTAAAAAATTCTTACCTTTATCTGCACTCAATTCCACATCTACAAATGGTAATGATTCATTAATAAATATTAAAAGACGTTCTATATCTGTAAAATCCTCATCATTCAGTTTCCTTCCAAATCCTGAGCCATCTATTTTTTCATGATGTAGTCTTATCAGTTGAAAAATCTCTTTATTATTTATAAATTTTTTAAACTTTTTCTTAGCAAGACGAAAGCTCTCTTCGGGATGGTTATAAAAAGTTTCTAAATCTAGTTTTTTTCCTTTTGCCTGTAAGAAGCTTTTTCCTTGTCCCTCTTGTCGTTCTTTCTCTAAGGCCTCAAGAACAAAATATGACACCTGTTCTAAAGAAAAATTACAATCAAAAAAGAAACATACATGATAGATATCTTGTAAAAAGAAATAGTCAAGATAGCCGACACTCATTGCCAACAAGACAGCGTATGTTGCAAAAATAGCAGAACGTTGAAATAAACGGACATCAATATTTGCCAGCTCTTCAGTGACGCTCGTATCTAAATTATAAAATGACTCTAATCCAATAAACATAAAATCAACAAAGGCAACCTGCCCATGATACTCAACAAAAACTGTACCTAAGATTTTTTTGACCAGTGCTACTCTATTCATTTCTAGCTTTTCTAATTTAAGCTTATTGAAATCGCTAACCAAGGTCTCGCGAACCGAAGTAGGCAAAGAAAAGTACTCATCGAGTTCAAAGCTAAAATCCTTTCCTGTAAATTTATCAATAATTTTAGAATCAATAACCTGCCCAGAGCGTGCTATTTTTATTTTTTTTCCACCACTGCGTAGCCAAAAAATATCTC
The DNA here is from genome assembly GCA_030638415.1 of Bdellovibrionales bacterium. Lineage (GTDB taxonomy): Bacteria > Bdellovibrionota > Bacteriovoracia > Bacteriovoracales > Bacteriovoracaceae > DAOWEO01. Next base: position 4,169 of record DAOWEO010000028.1, read on the forward strand.
CGGGTGCCAAAATCATCTGCTGAATGTCTAACGAGTTAATTTCTCTCATTTTATTCCTATAAATTATACCAACTTATCGGAATCAGAACGAGAGACTTAAGGAAATTTTATTTAACCTTCATTTGAGTTTTTTACTCCAGTGAAGCTTCTATAATGGATTATGACACTTAAACTTATGGTTCTCTGAGATATGTGTTAATTCAGGATAAGTCTGCCTACACTTATCTGTTGCCTTCCAACACCTAGGATGAAAGTGACATCCACTAGGAGGGTTCATTGGACTGGGAATATCTCCCTCAAGAATTATTCTATCAACCACTACCTCAGGGTTCGGGGTCGGAATAGCGGAGAAAAGTGCTTTTGTATATGGATGCTTAGCATTCCCATAAATCTCACTCGATTTAGCAACTTCAACCATATTTCCTAGGTACATAACTGCAACACGATCAGAGATAAACTCAACAACTTTAAGATCGTGAGCAATAAATAGATAAGTCAAACCAAGATCTTTTTGCAGATCCATTAGTAAGTTTACAACCTGTGCCTGAACAGAGACATCAAGTGCCGATACCGGCTCATCACACACAATAAACTCAGGTTCAACTGCAAGTGCTCGAGCAATGCATATTCTTTGACGCTGTCCACCTGAAAACTCATGTGGGTATTTATTAAGTGCATCTTTTGGCAGTTGCACTTGATCTATTAGTTCATATAATCTTTTTTGACGTGCATCTTTGCCAACGGCTAAATTATGAATTTCCATTGGCTCAGAAATAATCCCACCAACTGTCATTCGTGGATTTAGAGATGCAAATGGATCTTGAAAAATTATTTGAATTTTTCTACGCATCTCACGCATTTGAGTTGCATTAAACTTAGTAATATCTTGTCCATTAAAAATAACTTCGCCAGCAGTAGGCTCAATTAATCGTAGCAAACTCCGACCTAGCGTTGTTTTTCCACATCCAGACTCTCCAACCAATCCTAATGTTTCACCTTTATTGATTTTAAAGCTTACATCATTTACGGCCTTAACAGAGGCAACTTCTCTTCCAAAAAGTCCTCCTTTAATTGGAAATCTTTTGGTTAAGTTTTTAACTTCAAGTAAACATTCACTCATCATATTATCCTTTATATATATCTTTTTATTTTTGTACTGGTGTAAAGCAACTAACTCCATGGCCATTTCCGACATCATCCAAAGAGGGCTCTTCACTACGACATCTATCACTTGCGTATCCACAACGATCCTGAAAGCTACAGCCTTTTGGAAGATCAAATAGTGATGGAACCATTCCTTCAATTGTTGTGAGACGTCCCTTCTGCTCTCCAGTTGTTGAATCATATGCAGGAATCGAGTGTAGTAACCCAATTGTATATGGGTGCTGTGGTGACTTAAAAATTGTTTTAACGTCTCCACGCTCTACAATTTTACCACAATACATTACGGCTACATCATCACATGTCTCAGCAACAACACCTAGATCGTGGGTGATAAAAATTATCGCCATACCTAGATCTTTTTGTAATTTTTTCATTAACTCCAAAATCTGTGCCTGAATAGTTACATCCAAAGCCGTCGTTGGCTCATCTGCAATTAAAATATCAGGTTCACAAGATAGTGCCATTGCAATCATTACCCGCTGTCTCATCCCACCTGAAAGTTGATGTGGATACTCTTTCACTCGCTGCTCTGGTGAAGGAATACCTACAAGAGTTAGCATTTCAATAGCCTTCTTTTTTCTTTCGACCTTAGAAAGCTCCCTTTGATGAAGTTTTAAAACTTCTTCAATTTGATTTCCAACAGTAAAAACAGGATTCAGTGACGTCATTGGCTCTTGAAAAATCATAGAAATTTTATTTCCTCTAATCTTTCTCATATCTGTTTGCTCAATCGTTGTTAACTCTTCGCCACGATATAGGATACTACCACTGGCAATCTTTCCTGGAGGACTAGGAATCAGACCCATAACAGATAGAGCTGTTACCGACTTTCCTGAACCAGACTCCCCAACAACTCCCAAAGTCTTACCTTTATATACTTCCAGGTTTACTCCGTTCACTGCGGTGATAACACCACGGTCAGTATTAAACTGTACTACTAAATCTTTAACTTCTAGAATTTTTTCTGACATCAGTATTTCCTATTTTCCTTTCAATTTAGGATCAAGTGCATCTCGCAAAGCATCACCTAAAATATTAAACGCTAAAACTACTATTAACATCGCCGCCGTTGCAGCACTCAATTGCCACCACACATCTCTGGCTAACTCCAACTTAGAATCATTAATCATTGTACCCCAACTTGGTACTGATTGTGCCCCTAATCCCAAATATGATAAAATCACCTCTGATTTAATCGCAGTCTGAAATTGTAGCGAGAACTGAATAATAACAATATGAAAAACATTAGGCAAAATATGTTTGAAAAGCTTTCTAAAATTTCCACCACCAATTGCAGTTGCCGCCTGTACATACTCTCTATCTTTATGCCTAATTACCTCTCCACGAACAAGGCGACATAAATGAACCCAGTTACTAAGCCCTAGGGCCAAATATATAGCAAAAAGGCCTTTTCCTAATATAAATGAGATCGCAACCAGCTTCATAATCCCTGGAATAGAAGCAAATGTCGTATAAAACCATACTATGACCTCATCAACCTTTCCACCATAGTATCCAGCAATTGAGCCTAAAAAGACTCCTATGACGGTAGATACGATGGCCGTAAAGAGTCCAATCGACATGGCAATCTCTGTCCCTTTTATTACTTTTGCAACTACGGAGCGTCCAAAAATGTCAGTTCCTAAAAGGTTATCCCAACTCGGAGCTGCATATGAAGGCCCTACCTCTTTAGCCCAGTCAGAAGCAATCAGGTCTAATCCACCTAAAACGGCAATAAGTGTGTAAGTACCAATTATAACCATTGATATCAGAGCCATTCTATCCGCAGTCAAGCTAGACCAAGCATGTGACCACAACGACTTCGATTTTGTAATATTGCCCATTACTTTAACCTCACTCGTGGATCAACCACTGTGTAGAGGACATCTGTAATAAGGCTAAAAATAATATAGGCAACAGCAGTTAAAATGGTCATGGCCTTAATAACTGGAAAATCATTTCCATTAATTGCGTCTAACGTCATGCTACCAAGTCCTGGAATTCCAAAAAAACTCTCTGTAAGTAGAGCTCCTAAAATCAAAAATGGTATCTGAATAACAACATAGGTAATAATAGGAATCATCGCATTTTTGAGTACATGCTTAAATAAGATATAATATTCGGAAAGACCTTTAGAACGTGCCGTTCTAACATAGTCTTGATAAACCTCATCTAGCATAACCGTTCTAAAAAAACGCACATTAGGTCCAATGGTCATCATTACCCATATTAATATCGGTAGTAGCACATATGGAACAAAGTCTGGAAAGCCATTTTCATATCCAGAGATCTCAAACCAGCCCAACTTAAAAGCAAAAAACCACTGGCTAAAGAGTATATAAGCTAAAGAGGAGATACTCATCATAGTAACGCAGACAAACACAACCGTTTTGTCTAACCAGCCACCACGAAAAAAAGATATTAATAATGCAATTGAGATTGATAAGACAGTCGAAATAATAAAAGCTGGAATCGAAACAGTCATAGATGGGATTGCCCCACTAGATAACATCGAGCTAATTTGCTGCTTGGTTGTCCAAGATCTACCAAAATCAAAAGTAAATGCTGATTTAACAATATCCCAATACTGAAAGTACCATGCACGGTCCAAGCCCAACTCTTGGCGAAGTTCTGCCATCTGTACAGCTGTAGCATGTGGTCCAAGCAGTATAGAAGTCGGGTCTCCTGAGATGAAATTAAACAGAAAAAAGATCATCATTGAAACTCCTAATAAAATAGGAATTACATATAGTGAACGGCGAATTGTATATACATATATATTCAAGTGTTAGCCTTTATAGAACTTCAATTTTTTTAATTTTTTCTTTTAAATTAATATTTAAATATTGTGCCTGTCCAGAGTCAAAATCGGAGCTGATATAGTTTTTCAACCAGCCATGTTTAATTACGTAACTTTGGCGATGAACACCAAAAATCCATGGAGAATCCTCTGCAACTAAGAGGTTTAACCGTTCGTAAAAAGCAGTTCTCTCTGGTGAGTCTTGCATCCTGGAAGCAACTTCAAACATTCTATTAAACGCAGGATTATTATATCCAGCCTTATTAGAACCTGGAGCACGGTTTGGTCCATATAGTAGTTGTAAAAAGTTTTCTGCATCTGGATAGTCTGCACTCCATGCAATTCCCCAGATCATTGCCGTACGATTATTTATTTTTTTATTCATCTCCGGCCAAGTATTCTGCTGAATACGTGCCTTGACTCCAATTAATGCCATACGCCTTACAAATAGATCCCCCTGTAGTCTTGCTGTTGTACTTGCAGTGGTCTCATAAACAAGCTCCGGTAGCCCTTTGCCATCCTTGTAACCAGCCTCCGCTAATAACTTTTTTGAGCGCTCAAGATCTGGACCTTGGTACTTATTAACAAAGCCTTTTATATGTCCCGCAATTCCAGGAGGAATAACTGAGTTAGCAGGAAGACCAGTATCATTATAAAAAAGCTTATTAACCTTATGAATATCTATTGCAAGGCTAAGAGCTTGACGTAATTTTTTATTTTGAAATAACTTGTGATCAAAATTAAATGAAGTGTAAGTCACATCTAAAGATGGAGTAATAAGTAGTATAATACCCTTCTTGGCAAGCTTATCAGATATCCCTTTTCCTGGAATAACTGCAGTATCAAAATTATCTTTAGGAATGCTAATATAATCTAACTTACCCTTCAAAAAATTAAGCCATCGTGGTTGAGACTCAACCATTGTCTTAACTACAATTTTATCAACAAGAGGCAAACGTTTTCCTGCATCAGCTAAATAGCCCAGTTTTTTAAACTCCTCACTCGCCTCACTAGGATAAAGCTTCTCACGAAAGGTTGGATTTTTAACATAAGTAATTTTATTAGATTGCTCAAAAGCAGGAAGAATAAAAGGACCTGTTCCAACAGGATGATTTAAAAACTCTTTGCCATACTTTGTTACTGCTTCATTCGCTACCGCGAAAGTAAATGGCATCGCCAAAGAGTAAAGAAACTGTGGAAATGGTCTGGCCAGCTTAAATTGCAAGGTATACTTATCAAGTGCCTGCAAGCCTTCAACAACTTCTGAATAATCAGCAGCATCGGCACTACTATATTTTTTTCTCCAACTGTTTAGTCCTTTGATTTTTCCATCAAGCAACCACCAGCCTAAAGACTGTAATTTAGGATCGGCCAAGCGTTTAATAGAGTAGACAAAATCAGCTGCTTCTAACTCTCTTCCTTTTCCTCGAGGAAAACAGATATCATCATGAAACATGACCCCTTGCTTAATTTTAAATGTATAAGTCAAGCCATCAGCCGAAACTTTAGGCATACTGGCCGCCAAATTAGGAACCAGTGTATATGGTCTTTTAAGATAGTGGTATTCTAAAAGGCCTTCATAGACACGTGCAATTTCATTATTAGAATATTTATCAGCGGCGTAAACCGGGTCCATTCCTTTTACTTTTGAGGAAATTACAAAATTTAAAACCTTAACATTAGGATCTACCTTTTTCGCACATCCTCCTAGTAGGAAAAATAAGAAAATAGTAGTTACTAATAAAGTATTAATTTGTTTTAACATGTTGATATTCCTTTAAACCAAATGAAGCATCACTGAAACGAGAGAGTATATAAAAAAATGCTATTTTTCTAGTGATTTCTAACGGTGCAGCGAGCCAAATACATAGTTAATTGGGAGAAAAATAAAATAAGAACTCGAGTCTCTGTGAGCCACTTTCTAAAGCTATGCTTACTTTCGAAAATCTCTGCTGCTCATAACGATCTGCAGCAAGTGTAAAGATATAGTCACTATGCTTATATCTAATATCAACACCTGTCTCTAAACGCTCAATCGTCCAACCTTCTCCTAACTTACTTATATAGCATTTCCGACTCTGACACTTCTGCTTTGCGTGTACTTCTAAAAGATGTGCCAGCAAAGTTGCCATCCTACGTAGCTTTTTATAGTCACTAACTGTCAGACGCTTTCTAAGTCCTCTTAGGATCTTACCTTGGAATTTTTTATGACGAAAAGAGAGAGTTAACAACTCACTGCCATAAAGTGCTTTACTTACCTCTATCAAGAACTTCTCTTGCTCTAATAATGATTCAAATGAAAAAGAGTGCTTTCGCTCATCGCCAAATGTAACCTGCAAACGCCCCTCTCCACTAAACTGCAATGCAGTATATAGCTTGTCCCAAGACTGTTTTTCAATCGATACATATTTTGATTTGTGAGCACAGGATGAAATAAGAATAAGGTAGCTGAGAATCAAAATTCTCAATAATTTACTGCTCTGAAGCAGGTAGTCTAACTTGTGCAGGTTTAATCCCAAAATTCCTCATCTGTTCTAAAAGCTTATCTTTTTCTTGTTCAGTTGTACTCGATTTTAGCGCCTCTGTATAGAATTTACGCGCCAGATCTAATTTGTTTAGCTCACCATAGACCTGAGCAAGATGTTGCAAGATCGTTGGCTCTTTTTCAAATAATTTATAAGCAACCTTTAGTTCCTGCAGTGCCTTGTCATATTTTTTTACTGTAAAATAGTACCACCCTAAAGAATCTCTTATATATGCATCTTCAGGACTAAGCTCAACAGCTTTAGAGATATACTGATAAGCTTTTGCAATCTCTGTTCCCTCTTCTAAAAGTGAATAACCATAAAAGTTATAAGCCTGTGCGTTTTTAGGGTCCTTTTTTATAATATCTAACATAATATCTCGTGCCTTAATGCGATCTGCATCACGTTCATATAGTGATGCTAAATAGTAATCGTGATCGACAGTAAATAGACTACTCGTTTTTAAATTGTTAAAAAAACTAATAGCTTGTTTAAATCTATTTTTACTCTCAAGGTAGCTAATGAGCTTTAAGCTAAGTTGCATTTGGTACTGCTCACTATCAAGTCCTAACTTTAAAAACCCAACAATCGTTGCTTTAATTTTATCAATTACCACACTTTTCTTGGTACTTTCACCAAGAGAGATTAACACATTGGCCATCTGTAAATGGCCATCAAGAAAAAACTGGCTCTCACTAGGGATTCTAGCAAAATAATCTAAAGACTCTTCAAACTCTCCCATCTCAATACTTAAAACACCTAAGTAATAGAGGACCTTATCTGAATCTGGTACTTGGGATAAAATCTTTTTAAAAATATCTTTTGCTGCCTGTAGCTGCTTCGCATCGCTATGAGCGATTCCCAGCTTTACTAGTGCATTTAGATTATCTGGCTCCATATCAACTAGGCGAGTTAAGTAAGGAATAGCATCTTTAACATTCCCATTGAAAATAAGAATATTGGTAAGACGAGATAAAATAAGATAATCATCGTTTCCAACTTTGATTGCTTTTGCATACACAGCTTGCGCTTTATCTAATTTCTCATCTTCTTCATATAGTAAACCTAACGTAAGCCATGCTTCATGAAACATTACATCGCGCTTAACAATTCTACGTAACAACTTTATTGCTTGAGGTTTTTTACCATTTTGAATCCAGTTTTTTGCTTTATAAAATAGAAAATTTAGTTTCTGCTTCTTATCTACGCTTGCCTTGCGACACCTATCAAGTAGACGAGCAGACTTGCTAAACTTTTGCTGCTCAGTATAGAGACCATTAAGCGATATACATGCACTTTCATGTCCTTTATTATCGGCTAAAATTATCTTATAAATTTTTTCTGCAGCAGGATACTGCTCCATGGCACTATAAACACCTGCCAATACCATCTGCCACTTTTCATACTTACTATCTTGACTGACCAACTTAAGCATCTCTTCTTGTGCCAGCTGAAGTTGCCCACTTTTGACTAATTCAAAAGCAAACTTCTCATGGATATAGAGCTCTTGAGGCATTAAAATATGAGCATATTTAAAAAATAGTAGTGCCAGCTCACCTTCACCACGCAAGGAAGCATCAGATGCCTTTACAAAAAGATCATCAACTAATAGCGAAATAGTACTTGGCCCTTTATTATTAGCCAGTTTGACTAGCTCCTTAAGCTCTACTTCAATACTTGCGACATCCTTAACATTAAGGTGGATAAGCGGTAGCTCTGTTTTATACTCAGATACGCTGGGACCAGGCTTAATATTTGTTGCACAGCTACTAAGTAGTGCTAAAAGCGTAATTATAATTAAAAAACGGACACTTAGAAACATTCACTCTCCGACAGATCTCTGTGAGTACCAAAATAGGCAGATCACTTCTTACTTACTTGTCGAAAAAATTTCAAAAATATTGAATCAAAACTGAGTTATCGGCAATAAATTCTTGACTATACCTCAGTGCGTTGATAGTAATAAGTCAACTTTTGTTTATATGCTCTGCTTACAAACAAAATACCTTGGCTCACACGAAGTAACTAGCTGTTTTATAAGGACTATGACGCAACTAGGAAAAGTTTACACAGGACGTTACAATTATTTTTTTTAGGGGTATAAGAGAGACAACTTAGAAAACAGAACGTGAAGTTTGAACGTAAACAATTTCATAGGGGAATGCCACATGAACGATTTAAGAACTATTAAACGCTACCAAAACCGAAAACTGTATGACACTCATCAGAGTTGCTATGTAACTCTTGAAGAGATCTCTCAAACAATCAGAGAGGGAAACGAGATTCAGGTAATTGATAACAAGAGTAAAAATGATATCACTTACAACACTCAGATCCAGCTACTTTTTGATCAAGAGAAAAAATCCCTAAACGGTGGAGATACTGAGCTACTTAAGCGAGTTATCTGCTCTGAAGAAGGAACTTTTACGGGATATATCCGCACTTTAGAAGCAAAACTTAACGGTGATGAAGAGAAAGTTGCAGACAATTTTCAAAACTTATTGCAAAATAGAGATAATTCCGGAGTTAATACGACTCTTAACTAATTCTCTAGGTTGTGAACATGTTTAAAAATTTCAAGACATTCCTAAATATTGGAACCCTGGTAGTTTTACTACTAGGGTTTTCTTCGTCTATTTTTGCCAAACCATCGGTAAAAGGTCTTACTTCAAAAGACAGTGCAAAAAAAGTCATTCAGCAGCTTCCCTCAACTGGGTTTGGTAGTAGTTTGAAAAAGCACTCATATGGTATTGGAATCGGTCAAATGTTTTTACGAGGCGGCTTTGCTGACCACGGATCAAACCAGATGACTATTGATCTATACTACAACTATAGCGTTAGCTACACCTTTGATCTGCTAACAAACATGCACTACAACGAACTTGATAAAAAAGGTGAGTCTCTTATAACGAAAGGATTAACTACAGCAGTCAAATTTAAACTATACCAAATCGATGAGTTTGCCCCTTTTGTTATGGCAGGCTTAGGAATTTACGCACCAACTGAAGAGAGACTCGTTGATGGTGATCTCACAAAAACTGAAGCCGAACCAGTAATGGGGTGGAATGCAGGAGCTGGAGCCGACCTACGATTAAACAACAAAGTAATGATTGGCATGTTAGTACACTATCATGATCCATTCGACATCGAGCAAGATGTAGGTTCAAATGTTAAAGGTGCCTACACTAAACTACTTGTCACCTTACTATACAGCTTCAGATAACTTGAAACGCATACACTGGATTACAGGTAAAGGTGGCGTAGGCAAATCTTTATACAGTGTTGCTCTCACCAAATACCTTCATAATAAAAATGGTAATACCCAATACGTTAGTGCTGAAAATAGCCCTCCTATCGAGCTGCTAAAACAACTCAATACTCCATTTTTAGAGCTATCTACAGAAACCAGCACTGAGCTCTATATTGGTATAAAGTTCAGATCAAAGCTTTTGGCCAAAGGGATTATGAACACCCCTTTTTTCAAATCTATTTTTAATATTTTACCATCCCTAGGAAACTTGATGTTTTTAGGACATTTAGTACACCTCCTAGAAAAAGATCCCACCCTAACTATTGTGGTTGATATGCCTGCATCCGGACATGCTAGAACTCTTATAGAGTCTTCTTTTCTTTTTGAAAAAATTTTTAAAACTGGCATTATTTTTAAAGACATTATCAATATCCATAACTTTTTCTACCAACAAGCAAACATGCAACTTACAATATTGACACTTCCTACACTAATGGCAATTGAAGAGACTCTAGAGTTAAAAGAATCATTAGAACAACGTGGTTTAAAGTATATTACCCTTGCCCTTAATAATCTTTTACATCAGGCAAGCTACACTGAAAATTGTCTACCTAAAAACTTAGCAAAAAAGATAGAACAAGAAAAAGAGATCATAACCAAATTTGACTCCGCTATTACCAATCAGTTTGCCTACTGTGGTTCACTCGTCTCAGAAGATATAGTTAGTATGATTATTACTAAGCTAGAGGAGCAGGATGGATAACCTTACATCATGCCCACTTGAAATTTTTAGTGGTACCGGAGGTGTTGGGAAAACGACTCTCGCCACCTCACGTGCAGTATTTCTAGCACCTACTAAAAAAGTATTGCTTATCACCATTGATCCAGCGAAGCGCCTCAAGCAGATACTAGAGCTAGATGACAATAAGACAGGTACAGTAGAGCAAGTAAATTTATCAAACTTTGAAATTGAATCAAATAGCCATTTTGATGTCTTATTAATGCACACACTCACTACTTTTAAAAATCTTAGAAAATCTAAGGAAAAAAAAGAGCTTAATGTTATCTTACGTCAGCTGCTTGGGACATATGGTGGGCTAAATGAGATTATGTCTATCATTGAGCTAAATCATCACTTAGAAAGTGGTCGGTACGATACAATCATTTTAGATACTCCACCGGGTAAAAACTTTATTGATTTCTTGAAAGCATCCCACAAGATTCAAGCGTTTTTTAAACCACAATTTATAAAAATAATTAGTCAGCTTAAAGACCATTCGACAAAAAGATCACCTCGCTTTCTCAAACAGCTTTTACAAAGTGGTATTGAATCCCTAATTAAATATTTACAAAAAATAACAGGTGAAGAGTTTATTGAAAACTTTCTCACAGCATTGAGTGATATTTATGAATTCACTCCTGAGTTTCAAAAAGCAATGCAATTTCAACAAACCCTAGCAAACTCTTCACAAGTAAATTGGTATCTCGTTACTTCTGTAGACCAAGGTAAAATTGATGATGCCATAAAACTCTATAATAGTAGTGCTAATTTTCTTCCAAAAGACCACTCTGTGTTAATTAATAAGTCTATCGATTTTATCATTCCCGCAGAGTGTGATGAAAAAACTACAACTCTTATAAAATCATTACAACATAGGCAAAATCAACTATTTGAAAATTTAGGAACTCACTTTTCCTCTATTCATGCTTTTACAGAAGTGCTAGAATCTGAACCGCAAAAACATGTTACCTCCCTTGCCAAGCAGTGG
>DAOWEO010000108.1 GCA_030638415.1 Bdellovibrionales bacterium
GGAAGAATCATGGAAATCTATGGTCCTGAGTCTTCAGGAAAAACAACCATGACTCTTCATATTGCAGCAGAATGCCAGAAAAAAGGTGGAACAGTTGCTTTTATAGATGCAGAACATGCGCTTGATCCACAGTATGCAGGAAAGCTTGGAGTTGATGTTCCAAATCTACTTCTTTCTCAACCAGATAGTGGAGAGCAAGCTTTAGAGATAACTGATATGTTAGTTCGTTCAGGAGCAGTAAACTTACTGATTATTGACTCAGTTGCAGCACTTACTCCACGAGCCGAATTAGAAGGTGATATGGGCGATTCTCACATGGGCCTCCAAGCTCGACTAATGTCCCAAGCACTTAGAAAATTAACCGGTTCTATTTCCAGATCAAACTGTACCGTTATTTTTATTAACCAACTACGTCTAAAAATTGGTGTAATGTTTGGAAATCCAGAAACTACGACAGGTGGAAATGCTCTTAAATTCTACTCGTCTGTCAGACTGGATATTCGCCGAATTGGGGCCATCAAAGATGGTGAAAATATCGTTGGTAACAGAACACGCGTAAAGGTTGTTAAAAATAAAGTAGCTCCTCCATTTAAGCAGGTTGAATTTGATATCATGTATGGAATAGGGATCTCTAAAGAAGGTGAAATTCTCGATCTTGCAGTAAAAGACAATATCGTTGATAAAGCAGGAGCATGGTTCTCCTACAACAATAGTAAACTAGGACAAGGTAGAGAAAATAGTAAGCAGTATCTTCTTGATAATCCAGAATTATATGAAGAAATTAAACTAAAAGTACTTGCACTGAATGGCTTAGTAGAAGGTGCTCCACAAGAAAGTATTGATCCGACAACGGGTGAAATACTTGAATCAGCTCCACTTAAACAGTAATTTAATAGTAAGGGAGGACGTGAGTCCTCCCTGTTTAAAACCATGAAAAACTCTGCCTACAACGCTGCTATAAAACTTCTCTCTAAGAGAGACTACTCTAGATTTAAACTCAGTGAGAAATTATCCTCTAAAGGGTTCTCCTCCACAGAAATTGATGAGGCTGTAACTCTTGTTATCGAAAAAAAATTTCTACAAGAAGATAACTACATCGCAGGACGCCTGAGAAGCTTAATATTAAAAAACTATGGTCACCACTATCTAGAGCAAAAGCTCTTAAGTGAACATCTTGAATGTAATGAACAGCTTATTGATCACGCATATCAAGATCTAGGTATTAGCCCCGAACAGCAAATTATCTCAATTGCCGAAAAAAAACTTCGCAGTATTTCATCTGACCTCTCTAAAATTGAAAAAATGGGCAAACTTCTTACTATAATCCAAAATAAAGGTCACTCTGTCTCTATGGCCAAACCACTTGTCTCTTTACTAATTGACAGCTGACAGCTGGCATTCAATATGTTAAAAAATTACTCATAATTAAACCTTTAAAATATTAAGGATATCACCATGCAAGGTAGTGAAATAAGAAAGAAATTTGTCCATTTTTTTGAACAACGTGGCCATATTAAAAGAGATTCTTCACCTATTATTCCACAAGATGACCCGACTCTACTTTTTGCCAATGCCGGAATGAACCAATTTAAAGATTATTTTACAGGTCAGTCTACTCCAGATAAAAAAAGATCCGTTACTATTCAAAAATGTGTCCGTGCTGGTGGTAAGCACAATGACCTTGAAAATGTTGGTTTTACGGCCAGGCACCACACCTTTTTCGAAATGCTAGGAAACTTCTCTTTTGGAGATTACTTTAAAAAAGAGGCTATCGAATTTGCTTGGGAATTTCTTACTAAAGAGCTAAAAATACCAGAAGAGAAGCTCGTAGTTACCATTCATCATTCCGATGATGAGGCTTTTGACATCTGGCAGAACCACATGGGACTTGATAAGAGTAAAATTTTTAGAAAAGGTGATAAGGATAATTTTTGGGAAATGGGTGAGTTTGGGCCCTGCGGACCTTGTAGTGAAATTTTTTATGATCATGGATTAGAACATTCGACACCAGGTTACACCGTGACTGACGCCGATCCATTTGATGATGGAGGGCGCTTTGTTGAAATATGGAATCTTGTTTTCATGCAATATGAAAAAACACCTAAGGGTAGATTGCCGCTACCAAAACCATCAATTGATACTGGAGCAGGATTAGAGCGCCTTGCTGCAGCGACACAGGGAAAATACTGGAATTACGATACTGATCTGTTTGTCCCAATTATTGCTCAAATAGAAGCAATGACTGGTAAGTCATATCAGGAAGAAAAATACCATGGTCCAATTCGTGTTATTGCTGACCATATTCGAGCATCAGTTATGCTTATTACAGATGGAGTAATTCCTTCAAACGAGGGCCGCGGTTACGTCTTGCGTAGAATTATTAGACGGGCAGTAAGGCAATTAAAAGCTATGAATGCTCCTCAACTTTCATTTTTTAAACTGATCCCAGTAGTATTTGAACTTTTAGGTGAAGAGTATCCGCAAAATAGAGCAAACCAAGCACTCGCAGAAAAATTACTATCACTTGAAGAGAAAAAATTTCTTGAAACTTTAGACCATGGCCTTAAATTTTTAGGTTTAGCAATTAAAGAACAGCTTCAAGGTAAAACACTGCCCGGAAATGCCATTTTTAAACTTTATGATACCTATGGATTTCCCGTTGATTTAACTGAATTAATTCTACAGGAACAGGGCCTCAGTGCTGACCTAAAAGGATTCGAGCAAGCAATGCTAGTCCAAAAAGAAGAGTCTCGAAAAAGCTGGAAAGGTGGAGAACTTGCAAACAATGAAGTCTTTTATAAATTAAAAGAGACGTTTGGAGCTACTCATTTTGATGGATATCAGAAGGTTGAACTTAATTCTAAGCTACTATCAATCACTCCTATTGGAGATCAATTTGCATTACTATTTGACTCAACTCCATTTTATGGTGAGTCAGGAGGACAAGCTGCAGACATCGGTACCGTTAATGATGGTGTTACTGATCTTGCATCTGTAACAGATGTACAAAAGCCAGTAGAAAACCTATTTGTTCACTTTGTTAATGATGCTTCACTATTAGAAAAGAATAAAACATATTCATTAAAAATAAATCAAGAACATAGAAAACTGATAGCCAGAAACCACTCTGCTACTCATCTCCTACAAGCAGCGCTTATTAAACATCTTGGTGCCCATATCAAGCAAGCAGGCTCGCATGTTTCTGCCACTCGTATGAGATTTGATTTCACCCACCCTGAAAAAGTCAGCCCTAAAGAGCTAAAGACGGTTATAGATGAGGTTAATCAACAAATTAAAAATAATATCTCTATTACTGTTACGCAAATGAGTAAAGATGAAGCAATTGATTCAGGAGCTCAAGCACTTTTTGGTGAAAAATATGGAGACAGTGTGCGAGTTGTCAAAATGGAAGATTTTTCTACTGAGCTATGCGGAGGTACTCATTTACAAAGTACAGCAGAAATATCACTTTTCTTGATTCAAAGTGAAGCGGCACTAAGCTCTGGTATTAGAAGAATTGAGGCACTGACCTCATCAACTGCAATAGAATTTTTACAGCATCGCTCATCAATTCTGGAAAGTCTTGAAAAAAGTATGAAGGCAAAAGAAGAGGCTGTAGTAGAGCGTTACCAACAATTAACTATCGACTACAAAAAAACAAAAAAAGATCTACTCTCGTTAAAAGAAAAGCTTGAAGCGGGAAAAAGTAATTCTCTATTTAAAGATCCCATTATTTTGGGTGATTTTTGCTATAAAGCAGTCGAAGTAGCCCCTAATACAAACCTAAAAAATCTCGCAGATCTCTTTTCCCAGAAATATCCTCAGGGAATTCTTTTAGCTTATGCTCAAGACGGTGACAAATTTAAAGCTCTGCTCAAAGTAGTACCAAAAACAAAAATCATAAACGCATCAAATATTTTAGGGACTTGTTTAAAACTTGCAAATGGTAGAGGTGGCGGAAGGCCTGATATGGCACAAGGCTCTGGTGACTCTAATAAACTTCAAGTTTTTGTCGATCATATTACAACGTTGATACGGAAGGATTTATAATGCATAAATTAATTCTCACATGTTGCTTACTCCTGTTATTTCAAGGATGTCGTCAAGCAGACAGGGTACAACCTCATGAAAACAATACTCTTCATCTAGATTTAACTGGTCGGTTATCTACTTTAGATCCTGCAAAATCGTATGATACAATTTCAGCTAATATTATTTATCAAACATATGAAACTCTTTTTCAATACCACTATCTAAAAAGGCCATATGTTTTAATTCCTCTTCTAGCAGAAAAAATGCCTGAAGTTTCTGATGATGGATTGACTTACACCATCTCACTTAAAAAAAACGTTCAGTATCACAACTCTCCTGCTTTTCAAGGAAACAAACGTTTTGTTACAGCACATGATTTTATCAATCAATTCAAACGTCTTGCTTTTAAACCTGTGGACAGTGCTGGATGGTCAGCATTTGACGGGAAAATTGTTGGATTAAATAATTTTAGAAAAATAGCAGGTAAAGACCAGCAAAAATTTAATGAGCTTAATATTGAAGGACTACAGGCTCCAGACAAGCATACTCTAGTCATAAAACTAATAGCTCCATATCCACAATTCATCTATTTATTATCTATGACATTTACAACACCAATTCCTAGTGAAGTAATTACACATTATAAAAATGATCTGTCAAAAGTTGTAGTTGGAACCGGCCCTTTTGAATTAAAAAAATATAATGAAGATAAAGACATCATCCTTACTAAGTTTGCAAACTTTCATACTGAAAAATATCCGGGACAAGGAGACCGCTTAGCAAATAGCTGGGGTCTATTAAAAGATGCAGGATCTAAACTGCCATTTTTAAATAAAGTTGTTTTTTCACACTTTAAAAAAGGTGAAAAGAAATGGGACCTCTTTTTAAAACATAAGATTGAAATATTATCGCTACCTTTAAAATTTTATAAAACGGCAATGACTCCACTTGGACGACTAAAACCTGAACTAAAAAATAAAGGTGTACGAGTTTTTATATCTCCAACCCTAACTTCATGGTGGCTCTCTTTTAATATGAAAGATCCCATCGTTGGAAAAAATGAAAAGCTGCGAAAAGCCATTGCCCACGCAGTGGATGTTGAAACCTATATCACAAAGTTCACTCATAATTTGGGGCTTAAAGCTAACTCTATTTTTGCTCCTGGCGTTCCAGGTTATGATCCCACCAGAGAACTAAAATACCAGTACAATTTAAAAAAAGCTAAAACACTTTTAGCTCAAGCCGGCTATCCTGGAGGCAAGGGGCTCCCCACATTAACCTATTCAGTTAGAGGAACAAGTGAGGCAATAAATAAACAAGCAATATTTATTCAAAAACAGCTTGCCCAAATTGGAATTAAAATTACTATTGACCGTAATAGCTTCAACCAATTTTTAAAAAAATCAAATCAAGGGAAATTACAGTTTTGGTATGATGGGTGGGTAATGGATTTTCCTGATGCAGGTAATACACTCCAACTACTCTCTAAAAAAAGTTTTCCCCCAGGTCCTAATGCAACATTTTACTCTAATCCTAAGGTTGAAAAACTATTCGAAGAATATACAAAACTAAGCAATTTAGAAGAAAAGCAAAAACTTATGGAAGAAATAGAAAATATTATCGAAAATGATCAACCTTGGATAATGCTGTTTTATGCTAGAAATTATATTCTGTATCATGCACAGCTAAAAAACTATCGACACTCAGATGTCATTTTCAATTATGTTAAATATTTGAAATTCTAGCTATTTGCATAGCTTGGTGAGCTAATAAAGGAACTTTTTTCCTCGTAATATCCATCTCTAACTCTATATAGAAAAAATCCGAACTGTTATATGACAGAGTATTCTGTCGAAACTGCAACAGACGAGGAATGAATGAGAACGCTTAACCTTCACTTACTTGCCATCCTATTGCTGCTATTTACTGCATCAATGAGCATGGCTAAAGATTTTATTATAATTAGCATTAAGCAAGATTTTCCTATGATTAACGGTCAAACAGACCTCAAGAAAAACTTCTATCTAAATGTTGGCAATAAACACGGAATTGTCGAAGGAACTAAACTTAATGTGTTTCGCAAGAGACTACTAAGAAACCCATATGAGACCAAAAAAAATTATAATTACAAAATTAAAGTTGGCCAGTTAGAAGTTATTCATTCTGAAGGAAACAGTGCAATTGCAAAAATGTTAAATACCAGTCAGAAGCTGGAAAGTATGCAACTTAATGTTGAAAATTTCATGATTGGGGATAAGGTAGAAATTAACCTAAAAGAATAATTTAATCACTATTAATAGAGTGCAAAAGACCCCTATGTGCTTTTATACATTCTACCATCCGATCTGAAGCGTTAAGACTTTTATCCATCTTGTCCAATAGTGCTTCGTCAATATCAGGAATTGCATCTAGCTTCTTACGTACTATACTGGCCATTCCCTGAGAAATTAAAAGCATATTGCTTAAATCGTGTAAAAATTTTCTCTCCACAATTACATGCTCGTTTAAATCATCTGAAAAATCTGCCACAAGTACTCCCTCACAATGCTCTAACCTTTAATAATTTACAGGTTAGTATCATTTTACAAATAGATCTAAATCTCAAATGCAAAATGTATCCTCGCCCCACAATAAATGGAAAACCATTATAATTATGTAACACAGTAATTCTTTTAACTTCCTGTCCAGAGTAACCCCCTTTAAAATAAAAAGAAAGGGAAGTTTTATTTACCTCTAGTAACTCTCCCACCAAAATAAAATCTTTCAATATTCCCCCTTGTAAGCGCCTACTAGGATAAAGCACTAAGAGGTCTTTTTAAGATTCTCTAACTATCGATTTTTTGTGGATTATTTGTGAAGTTCGTGTAAAATTTATGCTTATATACATTTTTAGGAGGACCACGACCATGGCAAAAAAAACACTTGGACAGTTAGTAAAACTCAAAAATCAACCGAAATTTAAAAATCTTCCGAGTATCGGCCATGTTGCAAATGGAGAGATTCATCAACTAACTAATCAGGAATTTTATGATAAAGTAGCTGCCTTAAGTTGTGGACTTCAATCATTAGATATAAAAATTCAAGATAAAATATCACTACTCTGCCTAACGAGAATGGAATGGCACTTTTTTGATATGGCGATCTTGATGTCCAGGTGTGTGACAATACCTATCTACCATAACTATATGGAAGACACTATTGAATATATTTTAACTAACTCTGAATCCAACCTTCTTTTTATTGAAGATAATGATCAATTAGAAAAAATTATAAAGCTTGAGGATCGTACAGCAAATCTAAAATACCTAGTATACCTTGATGGCTGTGACCAAAAATATTTAGATCAGGTTTCTAAAAAAGTAGAACTCATCTCTTATGAAGATCTTATGAGTAAAGGTGCGGAAATTTACAAAAAAGATCCTACACACTTTGAGCAAAAATTAGAAGAGATTGAAGAGTTAGATCTTGCCTCTATTGTCTACACATCAGGAACTACAGGAGAGCCAAAAGGGGCTGTACTAACTCAACTTGGTATTTATACCATGCTAGACAATGTTGATAAAATAATTGGCACCGTTTTAGGTCAAGAAGATAAAACTTTAACTTTTCTACCTCTAGCTCACGTCTTTGGGCGTGCCGACTCTCTCCTCCACCTCGTCTTACAACTTCAACCTATATATGCAGAATCTATTGAGAAAGTTCTTGAAAATCTAGCAGTTGTTAAGCCAACTGTAATGCTTGCAGTCCCAAGGATTTTTGAAAAGGTCTATGCCAAAGTTATGGCAAAAGTAGAAAATGGATCTTTTATTAAGCAAAAACTTTTTGGCTGGGCCTTAAAGGTATCAAATCAGTACTTTGAGAAGCTTGATAATGACCTAACCCCTACAACCAGAGAAATTTTTCAACGAAACTTAGCTTATAAAATTGTCTTTTCTAAAATATATGAGCAATTTGGTGGACAGGTTAAGTACTTTGTATCAGGAGGAGCACCAATATCTCCAGATATTATCCGTTTTCTGCGTAATGCAAATCTAACAATTTTAGAGGGTTATGGTCTCACAGAGACTATTGCACCTTGTACAATTAATCCTCCTCATAGACCTATAGCTGGAACAGTAGGTATACCGATGGGAGATGTACAGCTCAAAATTGCAGAAGATGGAGAGATACTCATTAAATCTGCCGCTATGCTCACAGAGTACTACAAAAACAGTGAAGCAACCGCCAGCACCCTACAAGATGGTTGGCTATATTCTGGAGATATCGGAGAAATTACACCAGATGGCTACCTCAAAATCACAGATCGTAAAAAAGACATAATAATTACTGCTGCTGGTAAAAACATTGCACCACAACGTATCGAAAATATTATGAAATTAGAAAAACATATATCCCATATGATGGTGGTTGGTGACAAGAGAAAATTTTTAACTGCACTTGTTGCAATTGAAAAAGAGTCATTTATTGATGAGCTTGAGACCCTAGGGCTAAGCGGAAGTGCCAGTATTGCAGAAATTGCTGCTAATGACAAAGTTCAGGAGCTACTTCAGCAAGAACTAGCGAGTGGCAACAAACAGCTTGCCAAGTTTGAAACAATTAAAAAGATAATTACTGTTCCTTTTGAACTCACAGTTGAGAGTGGACACCTAACTCCTTCACTTAAGCTTAAAAAGAAGGTATTAATGTCTGAGTTTGAAAAGCAGATAGAAGAGCTCTATTCTACCTAAAACTTAAGAAATTTGACATTTTCGCTGAACTCTTTTATACATTGTAGTTCACTATATAGAGAATTTTACAAAGGATGCCTAATGGCCAGAATAACTATCGAAGATTGCCTAGAAAGAGTTGAAAACCGCTACGAACTTGTTCACTTAACAAGTAAAAGAGTTAAACAACTACGAGAGGGATCTGATCCGCTAATCAACACTAAAAATAAAGATGTTGTGACAGCATTAAGAGAGATCGCAGCTGGAAAAGTTAAGCATGCTGAGATGAGTGAGTACGATTCAGACGAATTCTAAATGATCTTAAATTTATAATAAAAAAAAAGGCAACCAACTGGTTGCCTTTTTTTTATTATTTTCTCTTTTTTCCAAAAGCAACTTTTAATACATCATCAAAGTGTTCAACAGGATAAAACTTTAACCCTTTACGGTGACGATCAGGAACATCTTTAAGATCTTTTTCATTTTGTTTTGGTAGAATAATTTCTTTAATACCAGCTCTCTTTGCAGCAAGTACCTTTTCCTTTAATCCACCAATTGGCATAACTTTACCAGTAAGACTTAACTCTCCTGTCATTGCCAGTGAAGAACGAACTCGTAATCCAGTCGCTAAACTATAAAATGCCAGTGCCATCGTTATACCCGCACTAGGGCCATCTTTAGGAGTTGCTCCAGCAGGTAAATGCAAATGAACCTGATGTGCTTCTAAAAAATCTTCTTTGCTACTTTTATTCTTTACCATCTCTTTTTGTAACAAGCTTTTAACATAACTATATGCAAGGCTAGCTGATTCATTCATGACATCACCCAACTGACCAGTCAACTTTAACCCTTTGCCATCAAGGGTTAAAGTTTCAATAAATAAAATTTCTCCCCCAAACGAGGTCCATGCTAAGCCAGTTATCACTCCAACAGGCATATGCTTCCCCGCTTTCTCAGATTGATAGAGAGCACCACCTAATAACTTTTCTAGGTCTTCACTTGTTGGTGCAAATTTTTTGAATTTTCTTCTCTTTACTTTTTCAAGAGCCGCTTTACGACAAAGCTTTGCAATGTACTGCTCCATCACTCTAACACCTGGCTCTCTGGCATAATCTGTAATTAAACTTTTTAAAACAGTCTTGCTTAAAGAGAAATCTTTACGTGCTAATCCATGATTTTTAAGAACTTTAGGAATCACCCATTTTGTAGCAATCGATAATTTTTCTTCAATCGTATAACCGCTAAGTTCTATAATTTCCATACGATCTAAAAGTGGCTCTGGAATCTCTCCAATATAATTTGCCGTTGCAATAAAAAGAACTTTGGATAGATCAAAAGGAACATCTAAAAAATTATCAATAAAAGTATTATTTTGCTCCGGGTCTAGAACTTCCAATAATGCTGAAGCGGGATCTCCCTGAAAAGAACTTCCCAGTTTATCAATCTCATCCAGCATTATGACAGGGTTATTAACCTCTACTCTTTTCAATGCTTGTAAAATCCTACCCGGCATAGCCCCCACATATGTTCTACGATGCCCTTTTATCTCTGCTTCATCACGCATTCCACCAAGACTAAAGCGATAAAACTTACGCCCTAAAGAGTGAGCAATACTCTTGCCCAATGAAGTTTTTCCAACTCCCGGAGGACCTGCTAAACAGAGAATTGTTCCATCATATTCTGGTCTTAATTTTCGTACTGCAATAAATTCAAGAATTCTCTCTTTTGCCTTCTCTAGACCATAATGGTCAGCTTCAAGTATTTGTTCTGCCTTGGCTATTTCAATTTTATCATCGGTCTCTTTATTCCAAGGTAGATCTATCATCCAATTTAAATACGTTCTTGTAACATTGTATTCTGGGCTACTATCAGAAATGACCTCAAGCCGTTCCAGTTCATCTTTAAATGACTTAAGTGCAACCTCCGGCAGATCCAGTTCTTCCATTGCCTCACGAAAGCGGTTAACGTCTCTAGTTTTATCATCCTCTTCCATTCCCAACTCAGTACGAATAACCTTTAACTGCTCACGTAAGAAGTACTCTCGTTGGTATTTATTTACCTTGTCATTTACTTCATCACTAATTTTCTTTTGAATCTCCGCAACATCCTTTTCTCTTTTCAAATACACCAATAATTTAGCTAATCTCTTTTTAACTCTTAAGGTTTCTAAAAAGTCTTGAGACTCAGAAATATCTAGTGATAAAGCGAAGGCAACAAGGTCCGCTAAGGATCCTGGAGAGGGAGAATTAATCATCGCTAATTTCATCTCTTCATTAAAAAGAGGATTTGTTTCACTCAACTTTTTTACTTGATTAATAATAGATCGAGTATAAGCATCTAGCTCTTCATCAATTTCCACAATATCGTCAAACAGATCAATTTCTGTAATTAAAATTGGATCTTCTTTTAAAATTTTTGAAACCCTATAGCGCTTTACACCGTGAACTAAGACATTTGTTGACCCATCAGGAAGTCTCAACTTCTTCACAATCTTACAAAGTACTCCCACTTTATAAATATCTTTAGCACTGATTTCTCTTTCCTCTAGCTCCTCTTCGTCCATCTCCTCTTCACCATCAGTCATTTTGACTAGGTTTAAAGCAACATACCCAGTTTTCATAAGAAACTTATCTAGTTCTCCACTGAATTTATCCTCAGTAAGAATAATTGGAGCAATCATTCCGGGGAAAATAGGACTATTCATAATAGGAATAATTACAACACTATTAGGAAAATTTTCCTTATTCTTCTTTTCACTACTTAACTTATCTCTATACTCATCTATGATATCATCATCATAATTACTCATCAAAGCTCCTATTTACCATCAACCGATACAGGTTATTTTATTTTTTTACATCAATAACAAGGCGGCCAGGTTTTTCCAAGAAAAATATATCTGCCACTATCTCTGTTTTAAATATTATTTCTACCGAAAGAGAATCTTTTTCAATAGGAAAAAAATTAACTTCTGATATGTACTTGCTACTTCCAATAGATACTATATCCTTCGATATTTTTGTATTAAAAAAATCCAAATATATTTTTTTCTGCTTACCGGCTAGGCTTCCATATATAGCAGGTGGTGTTACGCTGCTAAAATCAAATACAACTCTTTCATATCCTCTAGACGACACATATGACTCTCTAATTTTGTTTAATATAGAGCTCTCTCGTTTATTTCCATCATTATGAAATACTCCCTTATCAAAATAGATTGCTCTTTTTCTACTACTAATCATTCTAATTCTTGTATTTAATAGGTCTTGAGCACTGACATAAAAACTACTCATTAGTAATAATGCCACTATCGCCGAAAATAATCTTCTCATTTTGAACCTATCCTTCATGGACTTTTAATCTAAATATCCATCTTTAGTATCTCTAGTAATTATACTAGTAACCATTAGGTTTACAAGTAAAGAGTTCAAATTAGAATGATTGATTCCATCTGTGATGAGAAAGGCGAGAAGCTAAAAAAAATATGGAAAATACGAATAGTACAAGTCCCCCTCCACCGGAACCTCCACTTCCATTGGAAAAATCAACAGTAGAGCAAGACAGTACTGTCATATCCCTTAACTCAGCGCTTTCTTCAAGTGGCTGTAAATTAATTTTTGGTGCTAAACTATATACATTGACCCCTTCTGCACACAAGCTTTCACTTTCAATACGAACACGAGTGTCACCTCCCATAAAGGTAGATGATGGCGTGCCAAACCAAGTACTACTATCTTCAGTTGCATAGAGATTCATAAAATAAAATGGTCTACTATCAGTCTGCCCATGATAGGCGGAATTAACATTATAAATATTGCTAGAAACCGGAGTCACCTTGAATGTGAAATTATTTTCACTCGCAACTGTCGAAAGAGGAATTGTTAGTACTAGATCACTTGCACTACTATCATCTAGTGCCCCAGTTATATTATATAGCTCACTACCACCGGCCCTCTCGACATTGAGGTTAAATTTCAACTCATTGCCCAATGAGTGTGCCAACAAATTCACTCTTATAAACTTTCCCAGTAGATCCGTACGATCTGTAAGATCTAAATTAAAATAATCTGGAATTTGCGCTGCCAACTCATTATTTGTAAAATATCCAACTAGAGACTCACCATACCTAAAGCTTTCATCATCGAGTAGTGGAAATCCTCCAGCCTTTGCCTCATAATAGTTAGTGGGAACCTTTAGACCACAATGAATTGTGACATCTCCCACGTCAACAATTCCAGAGAGTTTTATAGGTTGCGGATGACCTTCAAAGCGACGGTTGCAACCTTCAAAAAAACCTCCTACATAACTAGTATCACCTTCACAAAAATTATTCTGTACCGAACTATAGTATCCTGGGAGAGGGTCTAAAACTTTAAGAGGAGAAATGTATAAATAATATGAATCAGAAGCGATCAATCCCAAAATCTCAAACGTCCCATCGGTCTCACTTATTGCTGCCCCGACGACTTTTCCAAAGTTCTCAGATATGGCCTGCACATGTGCACCAAAAACAGCCTTATTATCTGATCCACCAATAACTCGTCCTTTAATAACATTTGAATTTAATCCACCAATATGAGGGTATTTACCGGCAATGCCCGTTTGATCATCATCAGCAAGAGTATCCTGTGTAGGTACCCACTGATAAAACATAGTCGATCCCACAACAGGAGAATGTCCCAACCCCAGTAGGTGGCCAATTTCATGCTGAGTTACATCTTGTAGCTTATCTTCATCATTAGAATAAAGAGTATTCATAATGATATCACCCTCTAAAATATTGCCTGTTAATTCATCAACAGTTGTAACAGTGACACCTAAAATACCGCTACCAAATCCCGGAAAGTTAGATGAGAAATAAAAATCATTTTGATTTGACTTTGGACTACCATGTGACTCCACTGCCATTACTTCAATATTTCCAAATGAATACCAAAAGGCAGAAGAGGCGTTTACCATAGATAACAACGATGAGTCAGTCATCGTTGGGTGGACAAAAGAATCCATATTAATATAAAGAGGTATTCTAGTTGTATTATTCCACTTCTTAACCAATCCACTCTCTGATCTAGAATGAACAGCACCTAGTGAATGTTGTATACCTCCAAAAATTATTAAAAATAAAAGAAGATTTTTAAGACTCTTCACTGGCCTGCCGCTGATGATACCAAGTCATTATACTTCCTAATAATCCAAGTAAAAGACCCAGCCACATAAGATCAGATTGAGCCGTTTTCTTCTTCTCTTTAATAGAAGCCGGCTGTCGATTATTTTTATCTAGGCTATTTTTCCCATGGTCAACGTAGCGATCTAGGGATGGTTTAATCATCGCTTGACCTAGCTCATTAATAACTAAAGACTTAAAATAATCAAGTGAAATACTTCCCAGCCTAGGATGTCTCGGAAATACTGCTGACTTTAAAACTTTTTTATCTTGCACCCATTCAATATTATATTTACCCAAGGCAAAGTTCTGGATAGTCCAACCATACATATTTTTTTTCAAAATTAAGATAACCTCTTCACCCTTTTTAAACGAAGGTACTCCAGATACATTTACACTGCGACCATTATAGGTACCACCGGGAGTATAAACTTCAAAATTATCCAAGTTAAATATCTCATTTTGATTTATTCCTGCAACTTCAAGTAAATGAAAATAATGTGAAGTAACAATGAAGTTATCTGGCATTTTTTTACTACTACTTTTTTGAAATATTCCATGTAAAACGGCATCTGCCTCAAGAAGCTGATTTTCCATCGTTACTGGCACAAACTGAGCCGCAAACAACTGAAAATTATATAAAATCAGGATTAAAATAGTTATGCTTTTCATATATAAACCTCAACATAGAAATGTTCCTACATGGGCTTATCGGAATACCATATCAATACTTGAGTCTTTTGCTTTGCAGCTATGTCCTTATATATATTAGAAAAGAAGCTGTTTCCTTGAGGATTTTAAATATTTTTCCATGCCGTAGCTTATGATCAAGCTGAGACGTCAAAGGTTTTTGTAAAATAATGGTATCAATACTATATTTTGCAAGCAACATTTCGACCCCTTCTCCCTCCAAGAAAGATAGGTAGTCAAGATAAACTGATCTCTTAAAGATAATATTACGATTATCTATAAAAATCTTAGAGCTCGATGGAGTAAAAAGAGTAATAAATCCCCCATAATCGGAACTATTCAAAATTCTTCGATTATCCATTTTCTTTAACTCTGGAATCATGCTTACTGGGGCCATGTGGTCAATAGCGCTATTGTTTGAAAAATTACTAATCAACAAACTAATATTTATAAATATTAATAAAAATAATACATACCTCGCACTAGAGGATGGTTTACCAGTATTACTATTGGTGTCACAAAAAAGTTCATACCTATTGACTAGGTAGGGTATAAATAGAAAAAACCAAATAATATTTCTAACTGATAGCAGGCCAGCAATCATTAATACAGGAAAAATAGATTTTGAAAAAACTTTAAAAGAACCACGTTTTACTACACTATATATAAAAAACAAGATGACTGAAATAAAAAGCAAGCTATGTTCTACATACTTAAATGAAAACAAAGAACTCCACTCTGAAACTCCTCTCATTTGTGACGTAACCATCGTCTCCATAGAAAACTGAAAAATATGAAATCCTAGAGGGGTAGAAAGTATACCCATAATAGATAATATTAAGATGGTAAAACCACTTACAATACTTCTCTTACAAAATAAATCTATTATTAGTTTATATGAAATCAATGGTAATAAGATTAGGGAAGACGGGTGCAGATTTGTCCATAAGGCTACAAGCATAAAGAGTATAAATATTTTTTTCCAATTTAGCTTATGACTCCATGACCGATCTACAATTTCAATAAGGTAGTGAGCAATAGGAATAATCAAGATAGATGATCTATCAAGTTGAAATAAAATACCATTTAGGGCAAGAGCAACAAAGATAACGCCCTTTAAGTTAATATTGTCCCACCTCTTTATTTTGGATAGTAAGAAAAAGAGATAACACAAAAGAAAAACACGGAAAAATACAAATAATCCAAGACTTCCAAATAAATTAAAAATCACTGCATACAAAACACTACTCAAATTTGATGGATAGGAAATGACTCCCAAAGAATGTAAAGTAGAGGAGTCAAAGAAGTTTATTGATCCGTGTTTTATGATTTCTAGGCCATGAGCAACCCAAATATATAGGTCACCAGTAGTGAGAGGAGAGAAGCACAACTTCATGGATGCCATCAAAAAAGCAATATAAAAATAATAATTTTTATTAAGCATCTTCATACTATTATAATTTATACTCTAAAGAGAATTGTGCAACCTCTTTCCAAAAATTATTTTCATCTAAGATTACCACTGTATTGCGCTCCTGCACTAGTTCCTGCAAGAACCTAGCAACATAAAACATATCACTTCTTGCGAGCCCAGCACTCAAGTTCTCAAAAAGATAAAAAACATCACTTCTATTATTTAGTACTTCAATTAAAAGTAAAACACGCTGTTTTTCTCCACCAGAAAGTGAGTTAAAGGAGCGGTCCAAACTAAGATATTCTAATCTTAACTTTTTTATATAGTCATAAATGCGATTAAATTTTGGTGTCAAAGAGATTCGATCAAGGATATTTTCCATCGACGTTGATATTGCTTCAAAGAAGCTCTGCTCTCCATCTGAAATATCGGCATACAATGGTCTTACCTTTTTTCCTAGACAGTCTGGGCAGGTAAAACTGACATCCTCTAAAATATCCATCTCAACAACTTGTAGACCTTTACCATCACAATTTTGACACTTTCCTTGCTCTGTATTTGGAGAAAAGTGACCATCTTTTAAATTCATATTCTTAGCTTCTCTCAAGGCTGCATATTTTTTTCTTACCAATGGAGTTAATCCTAGCAAGGTACCAATCGTAGATCTAGATGTGTATGATTTCGACTCAAATGAAAATACTACTATATTTTTAAAATTCAAAGAACATGAAAATTTATCAATCTGATATCTATTGTAGCTTAATAAATAACCTCGATATTTCAAAAATAGCTCATTGGCCAATACATTATTAAAAAAAATAGATTTTCCAGTAGAAGAGTTACCAGACACATATACTAGGGCATTTAATGGAAGCTCAAAGTATTTTTTAGTTAACGTATGAAATATGGCACCTTCGATAACAATTTTGGGTTTACCAGTTTGTTTAGCAAATATAGATAGTTTTTTAAATTTAGCTCGATCTTCTTTCCACGGTCCTTGGTATAGAATTTCACCACCTCGCATCCCCGCCTCAGGACCCATAACAATAACCTCATCAGATTTTTGTTGTAAATATGGAGAATGCTCAATCAGTAATATAGTATTTTTTTTTGTTTTTAACTCTTCTAAAAATGAATGTAATACTTGCTGCTCATCAATAGTCAAACCAACACTTGGTTCGTCTAAGATAAAAAGACTTCCACTCCCCTCAT
This sequence comes from Bdellovibrionales bacterium, assembly GCA_030638415.1. Lineage (GTDB taxonomy): Bacteria > Bdellovibrionota > Bacteriovoracia > Bacteriovoracales > Bacteriovoracaceae > DAOWEO01. The sequence continues at coordinate 17,219 of DAOWEO010000108.1, forward strand.
AAGAAAAATATTTTACTAATAGCAATCGTTGATATTCACTATTTAAAAGAGATTTTCCAACTGATTTTAGTTGTAAATGAGACAGCCCCATTCTAACGGCAACCTCCAGCCTTTTCTTCAATAGTTCTACTACAACGTCTTCACTATCAAACTTAGAAAAAAGAGTTAAGGCCTCACCTAAAGAGAGACACAATAACTTATCGTAAAAAATTCTCTGTTTCCCAATATAGATATAAGCTGAAAACAGCTGTTTACTGATTCTCGTTCCACAGCACGATAGACATTCAAACTCTGATTTAAACTTTCTAGAAAAAATTCGATACGGTTTTTTATATTTTTTCTTTTCTAAAATAGCATATACCTTACTTAATCCAATAAACCCTTTATCACCCTTCTCGACCAGCTCCCATAATTTATCAGTCTCAATATCAACAAATGGTTTATCAATAGCTATATTATGCTCTTTACAGAAAATTATAAAATGTTCTTCATACTTTTTAAATCTTTTAAACAGCAACAAGGAGCATGCCCCCTCATCCAAACTCTTAGTCTTATTTGGAATTACCTTTCGACGATCATACTCAAGTTTATCACCCATGCCACGACACTCAGAACATGCTCCAAATGCAAGTAGTGGGTTATAATGATGGAATGATCCAAGATGGGGAATACGATCACCAGCAGGGCAGACTTGCCCCATACCTGGTTTAAGTAAGGCCAGATCATCCATCGTTTGTGCATAGACCCAAAACTCCTTAAGTGAAAATTCCTTTAGCTTAAGAAGTATCTCTGTAACACTGTTTTTTTTTGTTCTTAGTAATTCTACGAAATCATCTTCCTCACAAAACTCTCTCATAGCGTGTTTTTCTTCATCGTAGCTACGACTAAACATCATTCCCTTTCCAGTAAAGCAATCTTTACGTGCAAGAAAGTGCAATACGCCTACTTTTAAATTTTTTTTAAAGAACCCTTCTAGTACATATTCTAGATCTTCACTCTGAAAGTCAGCTTTATGCTCTTGACAAAAAAAATGACCATGGGATGCAAAGACTTTTGCCAGCTCCGTTGTCACTCCTAGAAGATCACTGACATTCGTTCTAGATGACGCCAAGGGGTTAGCTTGAGGTAAGAACCAAGTTGGCAAAACCGGTTCAATACGGTCGACATCGCAGGTTTGGGGTAGATCCCAAAAAAACTTTTGTGCCGTTGACAATGAGTTAATAAATCTTCGTTTTGACTCTAAGTAAAGAGTATCAACAGCAAGGGAACTTTTACCAGATCCTGATGGACCCATTAAACATGTAATTGCGTTTTTTTTTATATTAACTGATAAGTTCTTTAAATTATGGCTTCTTGCACCTTGAATTGTTATAAATTTCTTATCCATTTATATAACTTTCCTGTGTCATGATTATAGACCAAAAAAAGCCCCGCTTAAAAGCAGGGCTCTCAATATTATATAAAATTTTAAAACATTTATTAACGCTTTGAAAACTGAAAAGACTTTCTTGCACCAGCAAGTCCGTATTTCTTTCTTTCAACTTTTCTAGCATCTCTAGTAAGAAATCCTGCTTTTTTAAGTTCTCCACGAACTGTAGGATCAAGCTTAAGCAGTGCTCTAGAAATCCCAAGACGAATAGCACCAGCCTGACCTGTAATTCCACCACCCTGAACATTTACAACGATATCGTACTTATCACCAACTTTTAAAAGATTTAATGGTTGGTTAATAACGTATCGACTTGTTGCCTGACCTAAATAGTCTTTTACATCTCTTTTGTTAATAACAATTTGACCCGTTCCACCAGCTTTAAAATATACTCTTGCCACTGATGACTTTCTTCTACCAACTGCGTGCGCATCATATGTTTTTACCTTAGCCATAACAATTTTTCCTTATTTCTACTATATTTTCAATGCTGTAGGGCTTTGAGCTGCATGAGTATGCTCAGACCCAGTAAATACTTTTAATTTTGTAAGTTGCTTACGTCCTAAAGAAGTTTTAGGAAGCATTCCCTTAACTGCATTCATTAAAATAAGCTCAGGGTGCTTAGTAAGCTGTTCTTGTGCAGTTCTGTACTTAAGACCACCCATATGATTTGTGTGCCAGTAATATCTCTTATCACTCCACTTTTTACCCGTAAACTTAACCTTATCAGCATTAATCACTACAACAAAATCACCCGAATCGGTATTTGGTGTAAACTGCGCTGATCCCTTACCTCGAAGCACTTCTGCAAGTCTACTTGCAAGACGACCAACAACGAGGTCTTGAGCGTCTACGACGAACCATTTTTTCTCAGTATCGTTTGGTTTTAAAACATATGACTTTTGAACGTACATAACTTCACCTTTTCTAACTCTAACTTCTCAAATTGAAATTGAGACTCCTTATATAGTAGGAATCAATCTTTAGTCAAGCATAATATCTGAAAATATAACTATTGCAAGTAAAATATAACTTTACTTAGAAAAATCCAATTGCAAAATGGAGATGCCCAAAGCTTTCATTAAGGTCTCCCCCCTTGACTCGGTGCAACTTAACTCCATAATCCAAGTCAATTGTTCCCACAGGTGTCACATATTTAAAAGACACCCCGACAGATGTACGCACTTTCAATGGTTGGAACTTCTCATAAAAAACTCGTCCGGCATCAAAAAATAGCGCCATCACGATATTATCACTATAGAAGTAGCGAGGCTCAACTTTGAAAACTGAAAAATAGGCCATATCTTGGATTACACGCGTACTAATGTCTACTCCATCAGTGAGCTTATTGGACTCGTCAAAAGAGTATCCCCGTACGTTATAAGAACCCTCAAGCCGAAATACCTTAATACTTGGAATATAGCCCTGCAAACGCGTAGTTCCGTCTTCCCAAAACACAGGAGAACCATTTTTCAATAGAGGTTCTGTTGCAAAGTTCTTCTGTGCTCCTAGCGCGGCCATAAATGCAATTGTGCCAAAAGATGTCGGTATATAAAATGTATTACGCATTATAATTTTATTATAATTAATAATCAAATCATCGTTACTCATCGCTAGAAAATATGGATTCGCAAACTCCCAAGATAGATCAATCTTAACACCCTTTTTAGGCCGGATAGGATTATCGCGGTAGTCTAGTGTTAATTTAGGAGTTAAACTTCCAATTCTGAAAGAGGCTTCATTAATAGCGGAGTCCGCATTATATTGCCTGACCCTTTCGAGCTGGTGAGAAAAAGAGAGTGTAAAATGCTTGCCAAACCGTTTTCTAAAGTTCGTGGAAAGTCGTTCTATATCAGCATCAAAACTATAATACCTCTCGCGAATGGCACCGATTTTGGTATCATATTCTACTGAAGTCTTAAAAACGAATGGGTCCTGATAGCGAATTCCGATATTATATTCCAATAAACTATCTGCGATGCTACTGCGTATCTCATCAAAAGTATTATTCATCCTACGGTTCACTCTCATATTCAAGCTAGCAGTTTTATTCTCTCCCAACAAATTACCATAATAAACTTGTACCTCTGCCTTTAAGCCTAGGTCCGTTCTATAGCCTGGTGAGAACACCAATCGCCCTGCTTTTTTTTCTTCTACTTTTATAACAAGTCGATAGTAGTCTTCCCCACCTCTAGTTTCATCATAGATATTTTGAATTTCAACCGTTGCAAACAGTCCCGACCTTAACAAGTTATATTTTAAATTTGAAAGAAGTGATGGAGTAAGTAAAGTATCCCGTTCGAAGCGTAAAAGCTTATCAACAACCCACTGCTTGGTCTTTCTATTCCCAATCAGAATATAATCACTAACGCGAGTCTTTATCATGTTTTGAAAAAAAATATTAACTGTTGCTGCATTACTCGTTAAGTCATATTTTACAATTTTTTCTGGAATTAAGGATTCATACTTCGCATAAAAATAGCCCATATTTAATACTTGCTGCAATAATTTTTGCAAGTCACTTTTAAGCTCTAAAGGATTAAACGGAGATCCAACTTTATTCACAAGACCATAAGAATTCATCTGCTTATTTGCAACATCAACGTTTGTCACCATACTTTTCAATAAGAACTGATCTCCACGCTGAACAACATATTGAATAGAAAGACTCTTGCCGTTACTACTATAAACAATCGAAGGCGTACTAATTTTAACATACAAAATCCCTATCGAAAGAAGCTTTTTCTTAACAAATGCAGCAAAACCATCAACATAATTTGCATCGTAATAGTGTGATTTGATAAGATCAGGACCATTCTGAAAAAAGTCTAACAATAGGTCATCCTCTTGTTGCTTATCAACTCCCACAAAAGATATCTTATTTATTTTTACTTTATGACCTGCACGCAAATTTATAAAAGTATGCAAGATTGGATATTTTTTTAAATCATAACCTTGCTCGATTCGAATATTCGTATGAACATTATACAGACCTTGGAGATGTAAAAAATCTTGCACATTAGATGAGATATCCTTTTTTTGAATATCATTTGAGTATATGAACAATCTCTCCTTTAAAAAATTCTTTAGTTCACGTTCAAGTCCACTATCTCCACTAACGCTAATACCAATACGACTTCCCAGCTCTACCGAATAACGTAAAAAGATTTTTCCTTTTATTACAAATGGGCGCACCTCTTTCAATCTTATAAAAAAGATACCATGGTTATTGAGACTTCTTTTTATATCCACCAATATCTGAGATCCAAGTGACTTACGATATTCCTCACCAACATATGAGTAAAGTAGAGATTGCAAATCAATTTTTTCAACGAGCCCAGGAGTTAAAAATGATATTCCACCGATACTAGGCGGAGAATCAGCCTGAACCACCAACTCCAAATGCTTCCCTCCAATAACGGTAGGTAAGCTATGCTCTATAACAATGTTACTAAATCCTTTGTGCTGGAGCGCAGAATATAAGGCTCTTTTTTTTAAATCGAGAGTAATATTTTTCAACCATGCCGTAGCTCCCAAAAAAAAGTTGCTTTGCACAAATCCTTCTGATACTCCACTAGTTTTATATATTACCTTAACAATTTTATCAGCACAGCTAACATTCACTTGTAAGACTTTGCCGTCTTTACTCATCATAAATCTAATTTCATTAATACTTTCTAATTCAAAAGATGTCGCAATTAAGGTTTTTATCATGTCGGGAGTGCCAACATATTTTTCACGTAAAGTACTTGGCTGACATTTTCCCGAAATATTATATTTCACGGCAATACTATCGGCAGCCACAGTGGACTTGGCAATAGTAAAAAACAATATCAAAATTACATATAAAATGTTCATTCAAAGTCCATCATAAATTTAAAATCAACGCCAAGAGACTCAGGTTCAGTCAACCGGTTTTCTATGGTTGTATCTCGCACTTCATATAACCCTTCCAATGATATATGTTTATTAAAATTATAATTCACATTAATCTTTTGTGTCTGTTCACTTGTTCCACCAACAGTACTAGAAAAAGATAACTCAATATTCTCTTTAATTTTTTTACGTAGTTGTATTTTTGTTGAAGTTCTAATTTTGGTACCATTGCCTGTTGATGATATTGAATCAACATAATTGCTGTTATCTTCTGATAACTCAGGCATAACAGACAGCTTAACTCCAAACATGTTATTAAGCTCTTTACCAAGACGAAGTTGATTAGCAAAAATACTTCCAATACCAACTGAAGTTGCCAATCGTCTTTCTGCCTCATTCATGTTGTTTGCTTGATTGGCGGTAATTCCAATCATCAAAAGTGACAATATGTCTGACTCGGCCAATACCGGTTCAGAACTCAAATCTGCTACCGGATTTTTTGTATCACCTTTTACATCTACCGTAACATCATATTGACCAATTGATGACTTCCCAACTATTTGCAAAGAAGGGTTAATATCCTCAGACACGTAAGAATCATTAAATTTAATTATTCCTTTTTCAATAATAAAATCATTTCCTTTAAACATAAATTTACTTTTTAGTGGCTCTATATCAATCTGCCCCAAGGGTCTAATGTTATTTAAATCACCAACAACTTTTCCCTTTCCTCGTAGATACAATTCGACCAGCGAGTTTTGGATAACTAAAGGGTTAGTAAAGACATAGTCCATATTAATATTCAAAAAGGGACTATTCGCTACACGCATTATACGGGGTAGGTAACTCCTGTCATAACCAGCATCTCTATTTTCTCCTGCAATGTCAGATAGCTCAGAAGCGATTAACCCCGACTCTAAACTAACCCCTCCCTCAATTGTGTATGGTCGATCATTACCAAACACTTTCCCAAACGATGATAATGAGATTGTTGAATTCTTCAATAAATTTAGTCCCATATTAGAGATATTGTAATCAAAATAAACCTCAGGATAGGAAGATCCCATCTTCATTTTTCCACTTGTCTGAAATTGTCCTGAGTTTATAATGCCACTACAAGACTGCAAGTGAACTTCCATGCCTCTTTGCTCCAAACTTAGATCCACTCCTCGCAATACGATCATTTTTTCTTTTGGAATAATTGATATTTTTTTAGCAACTACAGATGTCGTCAAATCATAGATTTTTTTTACATTATTTAAATGTGCGTCAAGAACAAAGTCACCACTCGCATGCTCCACGACATTAGATAGTATTGTCTGTAACCACTCTACACTTGTCTTTAACTTTAAATCACCTGAAAAGTGACTTCCAAGTTTACCATCAGCCATAATCATCAACTTAGTTTTTTTGCCAACTATCGATAGTTGCTGTTTATTTGCGACTCCATTTTCAATTTTAAATGAACTATTGCGTTTATTTAGAATTAAGTCATCACTTGTTTTTAAAAAAAAGTTTTTCAAACTAAAGACAAGATTTAAATCGTCAAACTGCTTCCATTGAAAATCACTAGAAATATCTAAATCTACTGCCCCCTTCAAGTAACTGTTCATCACTAATGATGGATTTAAAATAGCTAAATATTTTTTCAAATCATCTATACCAATTTTAAGTTGAGCAAAAGAGCGCTTACCTTTATTTTTGCGGTTAGTATTTAAATATAGTGAAGACTCCACTTCTTTACCAAATAAATTTGCTGTTACAAAAAATTCAGACCCAATATTATATACCTCTAAAAAGCTGTCTCCAATGCTAGAATTGGAGACAATCGTCTTATCTAATTTAAAAACAGTTCTACTCGTATAATCAGTAAACGTTCCTTTGCCACTAGACTCAAAAGATAGATTTGAGTTGAAATTCAAGTTCATGTTTCTAAAAACTTCAAAGTATTTAACTGAGACAGGAGCACCAAAAATCATAAATTCAAAAGAGTTACTGTTAAGATTCAATGTCGCTTGTCCTGCTAATTTCTTTTTATTCTTAAATAGAGATAAATTGGAAATTTTTAAAACGTGATCAACATCACTGAGATGTAATGAAAAGTTTTCAAACGGCTCATCTAAAATAAACAAATAAGGACTGGTTGCTTTTATATCTATCGCAAATCGATTTTGGCTCAGCACTCCTTCATATAATACGTCGCAGTTAAATCTTCCTTGCAATACATTACTCCACTGCAACAGGTCACTAGGCAATATAGATTTAAGAGCATTATCAAGATCTTTAACCTCTGCATTTTCAACCTTTATACTGAGAGATGAAAGACTATTTTTATTAAAATCAAATCTTCCTATGCCACTAAGTTGTGCCTGGCCTAATTTAGATCTATCCACTTCAAAATTTAATTTATTAGTATTAAAGTGATACCTTAACTTTCCCTCGGGGTTACCAATAAAATAATCCAATGCAGAAAAGCCACTTCCTTTAAATTTATACTCTAAAAAGCTATCTTGAGCTCCACTAATAATACGTAAGTCTCCCTGCGTATCCCCCTTCAGCGGTACTCCTCCAATAAGGCCCAATTCGTCAAATACAATATGAGAGTTACGTGCGTTTATTTGCAGTTCAGTCCCAACGGTTCCTGCAAAATTAATATTGGTATTCTCTATTTTCAAATTCCCATCAAGAGAAATAGCTTTTTTTGAAAAAGGAATATTCAAATTAAACTTATCGAGTGTAACAACGTTAGGAATATTTAAGATGTCCAGTAATTTAAATCTTTGCACATTTAGAGGCATGACTGAGTTAATACTTATTCCTTGCGAGTTCCACTCGAGTATTACGTTACCATTTACACTCCCATCTATCTCAAGTTGCTTCCCTTTAACAAATTTTAATAAATTACCAAGAAATACATTTTTTAAATTAATTTTTTGCTTCGAAACCAATAATCTCTTGTTTTTAATATCAAATACAGGAATTTTGTCCTGCAAACAAACCATTCGTCCACCAGCACTATCTTGTGCATTTACATTTAGAAGATACACTGTGTTTTCATTCATTAAAACCTGAGATTTAATTGAACTAAAGTCTAACCATGGTAAAACAAAGTCCTGTAATTCCACCTTGCCCATGAGGTAATTAACTCCTCTCTTTCTATGAAAGTCTCCAACAAAATCATACTTACTATTGAGAATAACTTTCTCAATATTTGCCATACGTACAAACTTATCACCGTTTCCACTTACTTTAATTTTCATCTTTAGATTATCGATATTGGCCAAGGTGCCTACAGCACTGAACTTATTTAACCCCCAGTTAATCGAAGATTTACTAAGTGAAATTATATTCCTGGTTAAATTTCCTTCGAGCTTAACACCATCAAAGTAATCATTTACTGTGTTTGAATAATTTTCCAAGCTTAGCTTGAAATTAAAACGTTTATCTATATTTTTCAGTTTAAACTCTGGAATTATATATTTAACGTCACCATCTTGATAAGATAAGTCAATACCATCCAATGATGAAATCCGAAATGGAAGTATTCCCAAGCTTCGTTTCAATTCTAAATATAAATAGGTAGCATTCAGTTTTTGACGTGTAAATAAAGAGACTTTATCTTTTCTATTAAGGGAGAGATTCCGAATTAAGACACCTTCTACTGAAATGTTTTTTATTTTAATATTTCTTGTAAAAAAACTTAAAAAATCAAAATTAAAATCTACCTTTGAAATATTAACCTCAAAAATATCTCCACTACTTTCATAACGAATTTTGATATTCTTAGCTACTGTACCAAAAGGTAACGTTGGCAACACTGATTTTATTAAAACATGATAACCATGCATACCAAGTAGAGTATTCAACCGACTATTGATCTGAGAGGATACGTAGTCACTCCTAACGAATTGCCATGCACCAAAAGACATAAAAAATATAACACAAAAAAAGAAAAAAATTATTTTCTTATTTTTCATTTAGGATCCACAGGCGGTGCTTCACCAGTCTATAATCTGGAGAAACTGAATGTACCTTGGAAAAATACCGTTTTGCATCTTCCCAATAACGGTGCTTAAAGCATAATTCACCTTGTTGATATATTACTTCTAATTCTAACTCATATTGTAAATAAGGAGATGATAATAATTGCTCTGCTACAGATAGTGCTCTATTAATATCGAGAGCTTCTTTAAAGTATAATATTTTTAAATATAAAAGCTCATTGATAAATTCGTTATCATCTTTTGGAGCGATTCCCTCTAAGAACTCTATATAAAACAAAACTAACTTAGAATCAGAAAGCATGTGCAGCATTGTAAAATAATCTCTGTATGCAACATAGTGCTCCTCATTTGACATTGCAATGAGAGATCGCTTTATGGCTAAAGCATGCTTTTGATCTATATCATGATATAGGCTATTTAAGTTTTGTTCTTCAATAGGACTCTGTACATCCTGGAAAAATATCGATGTTGCGGTACTGTCATCACCCAAAAAAAATAGAGTATTATTTTTATCTAATACTCGGAGCTTTGCTCGTACCTCCTCTAATTGCTTTTCATTGCCTACCTTACTTAAAAATATAATATCTTTTTCGAGCCTTTTTATCATATTCTCTCGAATAAGCTTTCCATGAATAAGATCAGTTGCAAAATCAAATTCATTTGCCAGAATTGTTTTGTCTTCTGAATCAATCAACGACATCGAGTCAAGTGCCTTTAATATAGCAAGAATATCTTTCTCGTAATCAAAGTTAGTGCAAAACCTCTCCTGATGCCCAAGTGCAACTTCTTTTACCTTGTATACATAACTTCTATTTTTCGAGATAAGTGCATACTTTAAAAGATACAGAACACCAAAAGATTCATTAGGGAAAAATACTAAATATTCATAAAGAAGATTTACAAATTCCCTAAGCTCTCCTGCTTCAAAGTCAGTAGCCTCAGAGTAAAGATAAAATTCTTCTAAAATAATTTCAAACAGATACTGAGATTTCTTCCAGTAGTCCCCCTCTCCATAATAAAAATGGTTAAACAGCATAGAAGCAAGACTAGTTTTTTTATCCTTTAAGGTCTCATCGATAGCCTGATAGTTTTCTTGCTGTAACAAGAACTGAATAGCATATACTTCAACAATCCCTTCGACTTTATAATTATCTTTAAATATTTTTATAAATACTAATCCCTGCGTAAAATTCTTACGTTCCAAAAGGTGCTCTATATAGGTGATGGCAACTTTTTTTGCTTCACTAATATTTCCCAACTCAATTAGAGTTTCCCACCACCCTTTCAGAAATAAAGCATCCTCCCATTTTTGTGGGACAGTACTGAAGTCCTTTAACAGGCTAAACCGTATTTTAACAGGGATCTCTGAGTTGAATGTCTGGTAAAATTCCCAGTTAGTATCTAATGAGTTAAGTTTTTGTAGAACAATATAAAAGATGGACCAATATTCTCTTTGCTCCTGCAATGAAATATCTTGAAAACGAAGCGAGTACAACACTTCATATGCTTCTTTATAACGCTGTTGATTAACAGCCAATCGTGCTGATGCAATATCAGACATTTTAACTCCATTAAATAAAATATTCTCTCTTATATTTTACTTAATTTTTCCGTTAAAAAACTCGTACTGTAATTATTGCCCCTAAAGTTCTCATCGCATAGGATTTCCTGATGCAACGCAATATTCGTATCAACTCCACCTATTAGAATCTCACTAAAAGCTCTCTCCATTCTACGAATACACTCATCGCGATTCTTACCATGAACAATGATTTTTGCTAGCATTGAATCATAAAATGGTGGCACTTTATAACCTGAATAAATAAAATCATCCACACGAATACCAAACCCGGCAGGACGATAGTAATGGGTTATTTCTCCGGGACTCGGAGCGAAAGTCTCAGAGTTCTCTGCATTAATACGGCACTCCAATGAGTGACCTACAAAATTAACATCACTTTGAGTAAGAGGGAGCTTTTCTCCTTCCGAAATTTTGATTTGTAACTCTACCAGATCAAGACCTACCCTCATTTCAGTTACTGGATGTTCAACCTGAATTCGAGTATTCATTTCCATGAAATAGAATTTTTTAGATTCTTGATCATATATAAATTCAACTGTTCCAACAGAATCATATTTTACAAACTTGGCTAACTCTACTGCTGAGTTACATATTTCTTCACGTTTCTCATCATTCAACAAGGAGCATGGTGACTCTTCAATAATTTTCTGATAACGCCTTTGTACTGTACAATCTCGCTCTCCAAGATGGATTACGTTTCCATGCTGGTCCGCTACAATTTGGACTTCGACGTGTCTTGGTGAAACAATATATTTTTCTATAAAAATCGTATCATCACCAAAAGCCGCTTTAGCCTCAGTTTTTAGTAACTCAAGAGAAGGAAGTAGCTCTGCAATTGCATCAATGCGCTTCATTCCCTTTCCACCACCACCAGCAGAAGATTTTATTAGGACTGGGAATCCCATTTTTTCTACCGCTGTAATAATAGCTGCAGAGTCCACTCCATTGACCAAAATTGGTTCCAAAATAGGTAAACCTGCTTCAACAGCAATCTTTTTTGAATATATTTTATCACCCATTTTTTCAATCAGCTCAGCTGATGGGCCAATAAAAGTAAAACCCCACTCTTTGCACATTGCTGCAAATTCTTTATTTTCAGAAAGGAATCCAAAACCAGGATGAATAGCATCGGCTTCTGAAATTTCTGCTGCTGTTAATATTGATGGCATAGATAGATAGCTCAATGCTGCCTTGGCAGGCCCTATACATACTGACTCATCAGCAAGCTTGACGTGCAATGAGTCCTCGTCTGCTACCGAGTGTACTGCGACACTCTCTATCCCCATATCTCGGCAAGTCCTTAGAACTCTGACCGCAATCTCACCGCGATTAGCGATGAGAATTTTTTTAAATGCCATCTCAAAATCCTACTGTTATTTTATTTTAAATAAAACCTGTCCAAATTCTACAAAGCTCTCATTCTCAACACAAATTTCTACAATTTCACCACTAAAATCGGCTTCAATTTCATTCATGATTTTCATCGCTTCAACAATACACAAAACCTTTCCTTGAGAAACCTTATCCCCTACTTTTGAATATGGCTGCGAACCAGGAGATGGTGCAGTATAAAACGTTCCTACAAATGGGGACGTTATTTTTCGAGTGCCATCGTCAACTTCTTCATCACTTCCACTACTCAGCGAACCAACAACAGCTGGAGCTATTGCCTGTGGCATTGGCATATATTGTGTTCCCTTTCCTGAGAAAGATACCGAATAACTCTCTTGTTCTGATTCATATTGAAGCTCTTCGACTCCAGAAGACTTCGCTAATTCAATAAATTCTTTTAATTTTTCTAAATCCACACAGACCTCTCTTATTTTTCTTTTACTCTTTCAACATAATCACATGTTCTAGTATCTATTTTTATTAATTCATCTTCGTCAACAAACAACGGAACGATTACCTGTAATCCTGTTTCCATAATTGCTTTTTTAGTACCACCTTGCGCGGTATCACCTTTCAAACCTGGATCTGTCTGTTTAACTCGTAAGACAACAAAGTTTGGAACTTCAACGTCAATAGGTCGTCCATTATAATATAGAATCTGCAGTCGCATCCCCTCTTGCAAATAGCCTCTGGCCTCCCCAATATTCTCCTCGGTCAGATGAACAGTTTCATAAGTTTCTTGATCCATAAAGTTAAAACCATCTGGGTCCTGATACATATACTCCATCTCTTTTTCTTCTAGGTCTGGTCTTGAAGCCCCTGTGGTTACTCCAGACTTAAACGTCCTTTCTATCACCTGACCAGTTTCAAGATTTTTAATTCTTGCTTTCACAAAAGCAGACCCTTTACCAGGATTTGTATGATCTGATTTTACAATCGCATAGACCTTACCTTCCAATTCTATCTTTAAGCCTTTCTTTAAATCAGTTGTCTGAAACATTTTACCTTCCTCTTAATTTTCTAATACTTGAATATATTCAATCCCAAGCAGATAGGCAACTTTTCCAGCACCTTCTATTGTAACATTTGCCCCCATCGCGGTTATTCTTCTCTGGCGAAATTCTTCACGCATGGCCACCTGAGACAAATGAACCTCAACCACAGGTATTTTCAATAATTTAAGTGCGTCCGAGATAGCAACACTAGTATGAGAATATCCAGCTGGATTAATGACTAGACCAGTAGAATTTCGAGCCTCCTGTATCCAATCAATAATATCTCCTTCCGAATTACTCTGCTTCCATTGCAGTACTAAATCAGGATATTTCTTCTCTACCAACTTATCTGTAAAGTGAGTAATAGAATCAAGTGATTCGGTACCATAGAACTCTGGCTCTCTCTCTCCTAATAAATTTAAATTGGGACCATTAATAATATAGATTTCAGATGCCATAACGCCTCTAACTTACTGTTTAATAATGATGAAAATTAGCAAGATGAGGTAGTATTGTAAACTATTTTATCAAGTTAGGATTTTAAGCGAGTTGCTCTCTCTTTGACTTTTTCTAGAAATTTTAACAACTTAGCTTTTTTTATAACATTTACCGACGATGCGGTCATATCGTTAGCTTTAGCCTGTGGTTCAATATTTTTAATTTTTTGATCAAATATATCCATCAGTTGCTCTCCGCTACTTTGGTTAATATCAATCTGTCCTACCAGCTGCTGTTGAATATAGGCTTGCTTTTCCTTTAATGTTTCAGCCAAACCATCTTGCCGAATATCAGAGGGCCCCGTCTGTAATAACTCTTTAACTAACTCTTCTGCCTTGATCCATAACTTTTGAGTTATATAGATATCTAGCATCGATGATGTGTGGAAGTAGGATGTACTCTCTTGCTTCTCTTTAGGTTGTGCAACCTCCAAGTAAGCTGGTATCTCCTCCGCTTTCACGGGACTTACGCTTATTGACTCAGTACCATTTTCTGGCTCTTTAACATGGGGAGAGATATCCATCTGCACCCACTTATCAATAGATTCATCATTTGCAGTATGATCTAAATCTTCAACAGGAAAGTACGAACTATCAATTGTCTCAGTTGGTAATCTTCGCTGATCATCACGATGTGAAATGATAGTAGGCTGGCTCAAGTACTCCTCTAGCTTTTTAACCTGTAAGCTTACTTCCTTGGCACGTGGATTTAAAAAAAGTATATTTTTATATGAGTTCAGTGCCTCTGCATATTTACCCAACTTATAGGCAGAATCCCCAAACAATTGTTGTAACTTTAAATTTTCAGGATACTTATGTACCAATGGAGCTAATGTTGCACAGCTTAGATCATCTTCCCCACGCTCTGCATAACACTCTGATAGACATATAAATCCATAAACAGAGTGAGGATTTTGCTGTAATCCTTTTTTTAGAATCTTAAGTGCATCTTCAAACTGCCCCATTTTTATATATATTTCCGCAAGAGGAGCAAAGACTGAAGACTCAGGCTTCTTTTTAAGTTTCGCAGTGTATTTTAAAATTAAAGACGAATAATTTGCATTCAACTCTTAACCTCTATCCACTAAACCAGCTTTTTCCTGATTAATAATTCTCGGAGTTAAAAATATAATTAGCTCATTCTTTTTGACTGTTGGTGTTTCCGGTCCTCTAAAAAACCAACCAATAATTGGAATATCCTTTAAAAAAGGTACTCCACTCTTAGTTTCATCTTTTTGATAGTTATAAACTCCACCTATTACAATTGTTGAACCATTATCAACTAATACATTTGTATTAATTTTTCGTGTATTCTTATTTGGAGGCCCTCCTCCAGCAACCATAAAAAACTGCTCTTTCTCAACTGCAACCTCTAAAACAATCGAACCATCATTTGTCACTTGGGGTGTAACTTCCAAAGATAACGTTGCATCCATCTGCTCATATGAAGTTTCTCTAGTATCCCCTACTCCTGAGACAACAGCATAACTAATCTGATCAACTGTAGTTATTTTTGCCTTTTCCTTATTCTGTGTAATGACTTTAGGACTTGCAATCACCTTTCCTTTCGATTCTGTTTCTAGTAGTTCTAGACTAAAATTTAAGTCAAAAATCCTACCAAAACGGCCAATCCCTACTGTTGCAAATTTTCCGATATTATTTTCATCTTTGAAAGCGGCAGTACTAAAAGCAAAGCCTGGGCCAAAATCACTAACACCACTTGCTGCTGTCCCCACAATGCTGCTGGTCGTAGCCTTGTTTCCAATAGGGTCATAGCCTAAATTTAAACCATTACTTAAACCAATTCTTTTAGCATGTGTTTCTGACACCTCTACAATTTTGGTTTCAATTGAAATTTGTGGTGTCTGAGTATCTAAAGACTCAATAATTTTTTTTAGTTTTTCAATAACATCTACCTTATCTTTTACAATAAAGGAGTTCGTCCTATTATCACTAGATATCTTTCCACGCCCTGGAGTTAAATAGTCAGTAAGAATCTTAGTCATATCTTCCAGTGAAGCATAACTAATAGGAAAAATTTTAGTTA
>DAOWEO010000167.1 GCA_030638415.1 Bdellovibrionales bacterium
AACTACTAAACAGTATTGCCATAAATGTAAGGTACATTCTCTTTTTACGCATAGCGTTACAATATATTAAATTGTTCTGAGCTGGTAGTATTAAAGTATGGTCGTGTAATATTTACAAAGGTAAGTATCTGATATTAGGTATCTCTGTTACTCTGAAAAGCCTAAAATCAGATATTATCTTGATACCACGTAAGTGCTTCCGTAAGCCCTTTTGAAATACTGTACTCTGGCTCATATCCAAAAAAATGATTCGCTTTATCAATACAAGCGTGAGAATGAGTAATGTCTCCAGCTCGGAAGTCTTGGTATTCAGCCTCAAAGTTGGAAAGATGAGGGTATGAGTTCACAAGTCCATCTTTAATTAGTTTAAAAAGATCATTTAGAGTTGTTCGGTCAGCATAAGCACAGTTAAAAACCTCGCCATAGGAGCTCTCATTTTCACTGAGGGCAGCTAAAATATTCATCTCAATAACATTCTTAATATAGCAGAAATCTCGACTAGTCTCACCATCTCCGAAAATTACGACACCTTCCTTGCCTGCCATTGCTTTTACCCACCTTGGGATTACTGCAGCGTATGCACCGTTAGGATCCTGTCTTTTGCCAAAGACATTAAAATATCTAATTCCAACAATGGGAAAATTATAAGTACGAAAAAAGACATTCGCATAGAGTTCATTTACTTTTTTTGTAACAGCGTAAGGAGACAGAGGGTTTCCGACCGTCTCTTCAACTTTTGGCAAGTTTTTATCGTCACCGTAAACAGAGCTACTAGATGCAAATACAAATTTTTTAACTCCACTCTCTTTAGCCTGCCATATTAGATTTAAAAATCCTGTAACATTACTATTATTTGAAATAATCGGATCTTTTATTGATCTAGGAACAGAGCCAAGAGCAGCCTGGTGTAAGACATAATCAACACCATCAAGTGCATTTTGACAGATTTCAGGATCAACAATATCACCCTGCGAAAAGTAAAAGTTACTCCAGCTTTTACCAACGCACTTTTTAATATCATCAAGGTTTTCCTGTTTCCCTGTAGAGAAATTATCAACCCCAATTACAATTTGGTTATGTAAGAGTAAAAACTCAGTTAAATTTGATCCTATAAACCCAGCACAACCAGTAACTAGCCAACGGTGCTGATTCGACTTAAGATATTGAGACTGACGTAAAAACTCTCTCATTTAAAGTCTCCAGTATAGACAATCACTTTGTTTGAAGGATTCACTCGAAAAAATACCTTTAACATCAATAAAAACACCGTTAGGTGCAAGTCGTTCAATGTAGCTATTACTGTTACTAGTTTTAAATTCTTTATGAGCAACTGCAACAATAATACTATCAGCACTGTTAATTTCACCGATTTCTATAAACCTATTCAAATATTTTTTATCTAGTTCTCCCTGTTTAACAAGAGGATCGTAAATTGAGACATTCACGCCATACTCGACTAGTTCATCAATAATATCGAAAACTTTTGAATTACGCAGATCGGGACAATCTTCCTTAAAGGTTAATCCTAAGATACAGACGTTAGAATCTTTTATGCGGTGCCCTTGTTTAATCAGAAGTTTGATCGTTTTTTCTGCAATAAATTTACTTACACCATCATTTATTTTACGGCCTGCAATTATCATTTGCGGGTGGTGACCAAGAAGTTCTGCTTTATAAGTCAGATAGTAAGGATCGACACCAATACAGTGTCCACCAACAAGTCCAGGAGAAAATTTTAGAAAATTCCATTTTGTTCCAGCAGCCTCTAAAACCTCAGTTGTATCAATATCCATCTTATCAAAAATCATTGCCAGCTCATTCATCAATGCAATGTTTATATCACGCTGTGTATTTTCGATTACCTTTGCAGCTTCAGCTACTTTAATAGATGAAACTTTATGGACGCCTGCTGTAACAACACTTCCGTAGACATCTGCCACAATATCTAAACTCTCTTGATCCTGAGCAGAGACTACTTTTGTTATTTTCGTAAAAGAGTGTTCTTTATCTCCTGGATTGATTCGCTCTGGAGAATAGCCAATTTTAAAATCAATTAGTGATTTTAACCCAGAACCTTTTTCTAAAATAGGAAGACAGACCTCTTCACAGACTCCTGGGTAGACGGTTGATTCATAAACAACAATATCATTTTTTTTAAGCACCTTTGAAACGGTATGAGATGCACCAATCATTGGTGAAAGGTCAGGCTGTTTAGCAGAATTGATAGGAGTAGGTACAGCAACAATGAAAAAGTCGGCTCCTTTTAAATCTTCAAGTGAATCAGTAAAAAGAACATTTGCACGTGATAACAACTCTTGATCAACTTCTAAAGTTGAATCAACTCCTGCTTTAAGCTCATCGACGCGTGCCCTATTAATATCAAAACCGATAACTGTTTCAGTAAGTCCCATATTTACCGCAACAGGTAATCCAACATACCCCAGTCCAATTACAGCTACTTTTCTCTTGTGTGTCATAATATTACTCTTTGAAAAAATTATGCCATTTGGCGAAATTATCTTCACTATTATACAATTTTTCTGCCGTTTGGCGTGCACTTTCACCAAATTTTCTAGTTAATTCTCCATTAAGGATGAGCTTTTCAACCTGCTCTCCAAACTCCCTAGTATCAAAAGCAGTAACAAGATATCCATTTTCACCATCTGATACTAAATCCTTCATTCCACTTGCATCAAATGCAACAATAGGCACTCCGCTTGCCATTGACTCAATGATAGAGTTAGAAGCTCCTTCAAATCGAGAGGTAAACGTGTAAATATCTAAACTTCTGTTAAAGGCTGCCACATCCTCTATATGTCCCAAAAATTCAACAAGATGATCAATTTTCAAATCAACAGCTTGCCCCTTTAGACTTTGTTCAAGTTCTCCTGTACCCGCAATTTTTAATGTAAAGCTACACCCTTTTTTCATTAAGTGGTGCCCTACCTCCAAAAGCAGATCAATTCCCTTTTCATGAGAGAGACGTGATGCCACACCAAGGACTACAGTATTACTATCGGAACGTTTTTTCTGATAAAAACTGTTTAAATTAATACCATTGGTAATACAAGGAGCAATTTGTGATCGTTGTAGAAAAGAAGGATAGACTTCAAAATACTCTTTGGTCTGGTTTGAATTAGCTATGAAAAAATCAAGTCCATAGCGAAATGCCAAAACATAAGAGAGTTTTCTTTTAGGTAAAGTAGGATTTCCACAACGAAAGATCACCTTAGATACTCCAGCCATTTTTGCAGCAAGACCGCATGCTCTTAAATCAACAAAGGAGTTAATGATTAAAACGTCTAGCTTCGCTCGTCTAAATTTTCTCCATAGCAAAATTTGGGCAAGTGGATTTAAATAGTAAAATTTAGACAAGGTAGTATCAATAGTTGAAAAACCTATGCTTTTAACTTTTTGTCCAAGCTTACCATTTTCAGGAGTAAAAAAAAGAGTTTCATCACCTTTCGCTTGGCAATACTGTGCCATTTCAAAGTGCCACTTTTCTCCGCCTCCCCAAATTGAATAGCTATTAAAAAAACCAATTTTCATAATCACTCTAGCCGTAAGATTTCTAATAGCTTATATTAACGAAGTGAACACAATAAAAACAGTTTTTTCCTACATTCAAAAAAAAGAGATTCTTATTCTTTTCAGCGCTATTTTACTGGCACTTCTGTCTAGAAGCTTTAGTTTTAGCAGGCTTGTTATCGGTAGTGATGAAAGCACTTATCTATTAATGGGTCGAAATTGGCTTGAAGGAATGGTCCCCTATAGTGAGATCTGGGATACAAAACCGGTTGGAATTATCTATATATTTGGACTGATACAAAAGTTTCTTGGAGAGGGAATTGTAATGATTCGCTCTGTAAATGCTGTGTTTCATGGACTTTGTATGTTTCTTGTCTATCGAACAGTCTCAGGCTTTAAGATAAAGTTCTCTACTCATCTAACTCTTTTAATAGTTCTACTATTTTTTTCTCTTAAAACCTACTCACTGCCAACCAATACTGAGATATTTTTTATAACTTTTACTATGCTTTCATTTACAGTACTGCAAAATGCGCAGTCCCTACTGAGACATTTTATTGCAGGCTTAATACTAGGCTTTGCTTTTGAAATAAAATACTTTGTTCTTTTTGACTACTTTGCTTTTATTATCTACATCGCTTTATATGGCCCAAAAGATAATATTAAGCTATCAATTAAGAGATTCCTAGTTTTTAGTGTTGGATTTGTTGTTCCCTTTTTAGTCATTCTTTTATATTTCTTCAACAGCAGTGCTTGGCAAGATTTTTACAACGTAACCTTTGTGGTACCAAGACACTACTCCGCTAATTTTGAATTTATTGCTTTTAAAAAGTTCCTTTTACAATTTTTAAAGGGTCATGGACTACCACTGCTTATAGCAATAGTTGTTTTTCTAAAATATCAAGTAAGTGGAGAACAAAAAAAACAAAATATTTTTCTGGCCAGTTGGATTACCCTAACTTTGCTAGCAACAATTATTCCCAAAACATTTTTCGGCCACTATCAAATGCAGATAACACTGCCAGTTTTAATTCTACTTATATCTTCACTAGCAACCTTGTTTAACACTCTGGACGACATAAAGCTTAAAAGGGTTAAAATAGCTCTCACTTCACTTATTATTCTCATTACTTTAGGAATAACAAATAATTTTTACCGAAAATACATTAAGGATCCAGAAGGGATAACTAAAATAGTTACCTACCTTAAACAAAATATTGGTGTAGATGATTCTCTCTATGTCGCCACATCTGGTTACCAAATTTTATATTATCTGCTTGATAAAGATGTTCCTACTAAGTACATCCACCCTTCACTTCTACTAAAAACGCAACGTGCAACGCGACTTGGAATTAACTATAAAGATGAGTTTAGTAAAATCTATGGTAAAAAAATATCATATATTGTGATCATCGGAACTAAGAAAATTCCCTATATGACAAATGAGGAATTAAAAAATTATCAACAAATCAGACAAATTAATTTAGGTGGTAACGCCAATGCCTATATTTTCAAACGTCAAAGAATAGCTGGCCTTACGAACCAGCTATAAAAAGAGAAGTAAAAGCAGTTCCTCTTGCCACATAATTTTCAAATTGATCAAACGATGGAAAAGCGGGTGAGAATAGGAGAATTTCAAAATCAGAGTTTTTATCAGCAAACTGTTTTACTTTTTCAATAGTATAAGCTTTTTGATAAGAGACGACACCATCAAGCTCTTTTGCTAACAAATCTGTTGTCTCACCAATAAGGTATATATGATAATCTTTAAATTCCTCAACATACTCTTTTATTGAGTCACCATGACCTCTAAACTGACCTCCAATAATTACAGAAATCCTTTTGTCTGATCCTTTAAATGCATTTAAAGCACTAAGAGTAGCACTCCAATTAGTACTTTTCGCATCATTATAAATTTGATACTTACCTGTAAAAGGTACAAACTGGAGACGAAATTCTACACCATAAAAAGTATCTACAATTTCTTGATAGAAGCATTGCTTAATATCTAATATCTTCGCTACTTGCAAGCAGCAATAAAGATTCAATATATTATGCATACCGACTAGCTTAAACTTTTTCATATCAAGATCTGTTATTAACGAAGAGTTCGTCACGCTATTGGTACAAAAAGAAATCTTATTACAGTTCAAATCTTTTGGCAGAGCAATCGTCTTACAAACATCATCAAGATAGATAAGAAAATCCTCGCTATCCATATTATTAACAATATTTAATTTTGCCTGAGCATAACTAAAAATATCATTATATCTTTCACCATGGTTTTGAAAAATATTTAATATAAGTGCCACATTGACATGAAATTTATCAACTGCTTCAAGCTGAAAACTAGAGAGTTCTAAAATAATAAAATCAACTTTAGTATTTGCTAAAATATAATCACAAAAGGGAATTCCAATATTTCCACCAACAAAAGCACTTTTACCACTTAGCTTGATCAGCTCTCCCAACATTGATGTCGTGGTAGTCTTACCATTTGTTCCAGTAATCCCCACAATAGGAGCATCGAGCTCCCCTAAATGTTGGTAAGCAAACTCAATTTCAGACATGATAACCACACCTGTACGAAATGCTTTTTGTAAATACTCTTGTCTTAGATCAATACCAGGGCTAATAACAATAACGTCAACCTGTGAAAATATATTTTCTTCAATTGCCTGGTCTTCCGAGTACAAATGATCACCAAACCATGGCCGTTGCCAAGATGAAACCTTTCCTTTATTTACAACCCAACAGATATAATCCATCTTTAGTGCTAACTTTAAAGCACTCTGTCCTGAGCGACCTAAACCATAAATAAGATATTTTAGTTTTTTGTTCATATAATATTTTAGCGAGAACTTTTTTCTTTGGCCCGTAAATTACGCCTAATACTTAAATATTTCACATTCGCCAGCAAGTGCACTATAAGCACCTTGTGCTAATGCACTCATCTCACTTTCTTCAGTGTTTACAAAAACAGGAGCTAGAAATTCTATACGTTTTTTTATAAGCGCAGTAAAAAACTCTGATTTCGCCAAACCACCAGAAAGTAAAATAGCATCAGGGGCATTCGAAAAAGTTGCAACCAGTGAAGATATCGATTTTGCAACTTGATATGCCATTGCACTAAAAATAAGCTCTGCTGTTGCATCACCTTGCTTAATTCTTTTTTCCACTTCCAAAGCACTATTTGTTCCTAAATAGGCTACCATACCACCATGCCCTTTTAGCATCTGCTTCATTTCTCCATGAGAATATTCACCAGAAAAAGCAGCCTTAACAATATCTCCTACAGGCAATGTGCCACTACGTTCAGGAGACATAGGTCCCTCTCCATCAAGACCATTGTTCACATCAACAACTTGACCCTTTTTGTGAGCACCAACAGTAATACCTCCTCCCATATGTGCAACAATCAGATTTAAAGAGTCATAGTCTCTACCGACTGTTTTCGCATAACGTTTTGCAACTGCCTTTTGCCCTAAAGCATGAAAGATACTTTTTCTAGGAAATAGTGGATGCCCAGAAACTCTAGATATTTCATCTAACTCATCTACAATAACAGGATCTAAAATATAACTAGGAGTACTGGGAGGAATATCCTTAGCAAGTAAATAAGCAATCGGAGCTCCTAAGTTAGACGCATGCTCTCCCTGTTTGGCACTTTGCAAGTCACTTAACATAGAGTCGTTTATTGCATAAACACCACTACTAATTGGCCTTAACAATCCACCACGTCCCACAACAGCACCAATA
>DAOWEO010000135.1 GCA_030638415.1 Bdellovibrionales bacterium
AATTTAGACATCTGACACTATATAGCCTCAACATTCCTCGCTTAAAAATTCTAGGCTTGGTTACGTCAGATTCATCTTTTCATGACTGAATTCTTCTCATCTTTATTGTCGCTTTTGACAGCGACAAATCTTTACTCATATTTAATTTTTAAAGAACATACTGACTGGTGGAGATGACAGGAGTCGAACCTGCGACCTTCTGCGTGCAAAGCAGACGCTCTCCCAACTGAGCTACACCCCCGTTGCTTGGTTACTTCTGTTTCCTCAAAGTCAGTGAAGGGAATTTATGAAATTCCTAATTCATTGTCAATAGCTTTTTTTACTTTTTTTATTTTTTTTTTATATTAAAATAACAGCAGGACTTTCTCGGTAACATTTACTCAAACTTTAGGAAAATTTTATGAAAACTCTATTATTACTTTTTGTGCTCACTTCCCTAACATCATGCTTTTCCTCTAAGGATAAGTCTGCTGCAAGCAATGCGTCTACCACTAAGGATATAACTCCCATCACAAGTGATATTAAAGTTGATGACAATGGACTCTCACTAACAGAGGCATCACTAAAAACCAAATATGGGAATATTATTCTTAAATTCTACCCACTTAAAGCACCAAGCACGACTAAACGAATTATGCAGCTGATAAAAGAAGGTTTTTATGATGGACTAATGTTTCATAGAGTTATTCCTGATTTTGTGGCTCAAGGTGGCGATCCAGCAGGAACAGGCATGGGTGGTAGCGGCCAGAAACTAAAAGCTGAATTTAACGATTTAAAGCATATTGAAGGAACACTAGCAATGGCGAGATCACAAGATCCAAACAGTGCTGATTCTCAATTTTATATTGCACTGACAAGACTGCCACATTTAGATAATAAATATACAATTTTTGCTCAGGTAGTAAAAGGAATGAAGCTAATTCATATGTTGAAAAAGGGTGACAAGATCATCTCATTCACCCTTCATGAAGAGTAATTAGTTTCTTTTTAACTTTGCTGAAAAGTGACGTAAGAATGGAGGTTCTTCTGTAATAGTAAGGCCTCTCATCAATTTACTATTTTTGACTACATGAGAAAATACCTCAATAACATAATCAATATGACTTTGAGTATAGACTCTTCGAGGAATTGCTAAGCGTAGTAATTCCATCTCTGAAAATCTTTCTTTACCAGTTTTGGGATCAATTCCACCAAACATAAAAGAGCCAATTTCAACGCCACGAATTCCCCCTTCTAAATAGAGTTCACATGCAAGTGCCTGTGCTGGAAAATCCTTGGGCTCAATGTGTGGAAGCATCGCTTTAGCGTCAATATAGACCGCGTGTCCCCCGACAGGACGAACAATTGGAATTCCCAACTCTACCAGAGCGTCTCCCAAATACTGAGTGGATCTAATTCGATACTCTAAATAATCCTCTTCAACCACTTCCTGTAATCCTTGCGCCAGAGCAGCAAGGTCACGTCCTGATAGGCCACCGTATGTCGGATAACCTTCTGTTAAAATCTCTAAGTTTTGCACCTCAGCTGCAAGTGCATCATCATTGAGTGCTAGAAAGCCTCCCATGTTTACCAATGCATCTTTTTTAGAGCTCATCGTTGCACCTTGCACATAAGAAAACATCTCCTGCACAATTGATTTAATCTCTCTGTTCTCAAATCCTGGCTCACGTATTTTTATAAAATATGCATTTTCTGCAAAGCGACAGGCATCAAGAAAAAGAGGAATATTATAACGCTTACAAAGTTCACTCGTCTCTTTAAGGTTCTTCATAGACACTGGTTGACCACCGCCAGAATTATTTGTGACAGTTAACATACATAGTGGAATATGATCAGTTCCTTTGTGTTTTTCAAAAAGCTCTTCGAGTTTTACAAGGTCCATATTTCCTTTAAACGGATATTCGCTGGCAGGATTTTTTCCCTCTTCAATAACAAGATCAATCGCTTCAGTTTTAGTGAATTCAATATTGGCCCTAGTCGTATCGAAATGCGTATTATTAGGAATAATTTTCCCTTCCTCACCAACTGTAGTGAAAAGAATTCTCTCTGCCGCACGACCTTGATGGGTTGGAAAAATATGCTTTAAACCAGTCAGATCTTGTACAGCATCTCGCATTTTATAATATGAGCGACAACCGGCATAAGACTCATCGCCTTCCATCATAGCGGCCCATTGGGCTGCTGACATTGCACCAGTTCCACTATCGGTTAAAAGATCTATTAAAATATGCTCTGCTTTTATCAGAAAAAGATTATTATCGGCACCATCAAGGTACTTCTCTCGCTCTTTACGAGTAGTCATTACGATAGGTTCCACCATTTTTATTCTAAATGGTTCAATAATTGTCTTAAATTTAGATTCCACAAGCTCTCCCTTAAAAAATATTTTTCCCATCCTACAAGTAAAATGACACAAATTCTAGGCTTGAATAATTCACGAATTAAAGTCATTTCAATAAGTTAAAGAATATAATTTAGTATTTAGCCAAAAGAGCCGATAATGAAGATAGGGAGAAGTGTAATGCGTTTAAGTTTTATAATTTTTTTATTTTTATTTTCAATGCCTATGTTTGCAGAGGAAGAGGCTGAAGCAACTCAGGTTGATGAGCGCATATTAGAAGATCCGCAATTTAAAGATAAAGTCGAAGAGTGTAAAAAAACTACTCCAAACGATGTTGGTGGGTGTGTACAGACTGCATTTAATACTCTCAGTCCTGCCATCAAGACTGAACTTCAAGAAAAATATATCGAGCAAAAAGTTAAGAAAAACCAACTTACAAACTATCAACAAGTACGACCAATCTCAAAAGAAACACTCCAAAGCCCGCAGTTTAAAGCTCTAACAGATTATCTTAAAACTAAACTTCAAGAAGCAATGTATGGAACTGATGAAAAGAACTTAAAAGTTGTTGACCATGGATCTTACTATCAACTGTACACCAGTCAAATGTCCAAAAATATTGTTTTAAATCTAAGCTCTTTTTGTCTTGATGCTAGGAGTACTCTTGTTCAGCTGGAGGATACTTCAGGAACTGTTGTACTCAGCCATTACTATTTTTACATGGTTGAAGCCGACGCAAGAGATCCTACCACTAGCACTAGAAATAAAAACATTGCGGATTTGGGTAGCTTTAAAACAATTAACGGCGAAAAGCAGAATATTGCAAAAATAAAATGGGAAAGCTGTATTTCACAAATAAGTAAGTTGTGTAAAGATGAGCCTAAGGATGTTACAAGTAGTTCAGTTAATGCAGTGGAGCCATTTGCTTCCTTTATGAATAGCAACCCAGGTACTTCTCTACATCAGATTATCCACTTTGATCCACCATATATCACACTTACTACCGATGATAAGGAATATACCCAAAACAGAGCATGTCTCGTTACAAATATTTTAAAAGAACAAAAATTAGTATTATCTGCAAATAATAAAATCACTACTGCATTAAAAAAACAGATGGATATTACAAGTCAAAATATTGCAAATGATAATTTTAATTATGACAAGCTAACAACCGTTACATCTGGAGAGATGAAAGATAATTATAGTGATAAGGCAAAAGAAACGATAGATGAACTAGAAGAGTGTAAAAACACTCCCGACAGTCAAAAATGTAAAGACCTACTTAAGCAGTTAGTTGGTGACAAAGATGATTTGGAAAATAGTCACACAGAATATATGGTCCTCTCTTCACAAAGAAATGATAAGCTAGAAGCTGACCTTGCAGACGTTGAAAAACAAAAGCAAATAATCTTAATAGAAAATAATCTAGAACAAGATGATATGACACAAATAGAGGCTTTAGATTCTACAAAAATAGCTGAAATAACAAGCAATATAGAAGTTACCTATGAAAATGAAGCACAAGCAATTCAAGATGAAATACAAAA
The DNA here is from genome assembly GCA_030638415.1 of Bdellovibrionales bacterium. GTDB lineage: Bacteria > Bdellovibrionota > Bacteriovoracia > Bacteriovoracales > Bacteriovoracaceae > DAOWEO01. The sequence continues at coordinate 3,892 of DAOWEO010000135.1, forward strand.
GCAAATTAAAAAGGCTAACGATACTAATCTAGTTCAGCTTCATGAAGTGAAAAAAGAAATTGAGGCATCACAAACGAGTAAGACTGCACTGATGCATTACAATAATATTGTTTCAGGATATCTTTCGGCATCAGATAGCAATCCTTCTGGAACCTCTTCCACATCACCTAGCAGAAATAACCTTCAACTGATTAAAAGTGAATTGGATGATAGCGCATATGCAGAAGATCGGAGTCCAGCAACAACGGGTAATAGCTCTATTGATCAGGTTCGTTTAGATAATATAAAAAATGGTACTGATTTTAGTAAAATTTCTAATACTGATGGTCAGACAACAACATCCATAGGTATTGATGATATCAACCAGACACTTCTTCAATTTAACGAAGCACAAAGAAGAGAAGAAGACTAATAATTAATCAACCGCTTTTGACTAAGAGAACCTACAGTTTCCATTACTCTTTTTTGGGCACGTTTACTTTGATCTGCTCCCTGCTCGATAGGTGTTGTCATTGTGTTGTAGGCTAGCTCGGCGTACTCACGTGAGGCAAGGCGCAGTAGTCTACGTTGGAATTTTTTGTTTGAAAGTTTTAGGGCAAGGCCTAGAATTCTAGCATCAATATAGCTAAAAATAGTCTGCCAGTCTTGATCACCAAGATTTTCTACTACATCAAAAGTCATACTTTCACGAATTAGCTCTTGTGCCATGACCGAGTTTCGAGTGCGAATATTTCCTAGAAGTTTCTGGCGTTCATCGGGTTTCATATATTGCAGCATCTCTACAATTTGTGCTTTTCCATTAATAAATATGCCTTCTTTTGCTTGATTTTCCATCTTGCTCCCCTAAACGTTATCTAAACTTCCCACTTGGTTTTAGCCTTAATAAATTTTTCTCGGGCTAAATCCAGAATATTTTTTTGTGATTCTCGCATCTCATCAAGCTGGTGAATCTGCCCAACTTGCAGCTCTTCTACTTTACTTTTATGACCATCTTTAATATTAAACATCTCTGCATCAAGACGCTTTGTCTCTGTTGCCATCCGTTTATCATGTGCTCTACGTAGTTTAGTCAGTTTTTGGTCAAGGTCAGTCTTTAGATGAGATACCTTAACCTCATAGTCCTTACTAAGACGTTTAATCATGCCCTCATTTTTATTAACAATACTTTGGTAGTTACGTGCAAACTTCTTTTTCTCTGTCGTGAGTTGAGAAGCCTTTTGCTTATACTGATTCTCACGAATGTTTTGCAACCGAGCATCTGAGATGGGTGTAGTCATTAGGGGCCCTCCTGGCCTTTTAAACTAAGATAAAAGTAAAACTCTTATCTGACTAATCTATTTTATAATATAACTGGTTCTCAGCTCAAGGCGGAAAAATTGTCTATTTCTATCAAATAATTGTAAGATTATAGTAGAAATTTAGATAACTTAAGGATTTAAGGTAAATTAATCATGAATAGTGCCACTGTCCTATATTTTCAAGAAGATTACGCTCAGTTTTTAGAGTGGCTAAAATTAGATATAAAATCGATTAGCTGGCACTATAAAAACAGAGATCTCTTTGAGCAGTTTTGGGAATCAATGTTTATTGAAGGTCTGTCGCTTAAACAAGTGATTGAAAGATTTGAATATCTTGATGATATTACAGAAACAGGCCCAATTTTAAGTTGGTTTCACTGGTTAGAGCATAATTTTTTATGTTTTACTTTTATTCGTAAGCAACTTTCAATAAAGCAACTTAGCCAAGAAGCCGGACGTCCTATTGGTGATACTGCAACAATTGTACGTAATTATTTTGCTGATGAATTTCCTGAAAAAGAAGATTATTTTAATAAAATATTTCAGATTTCTCACCTTTCTGATAAAAATGGAAATATAAATTTCTTACAAATTTCTCAGGAAATAAGAATTCCGGTAGAGCACTATCCTAATCTTGAAGATCAGTTAATGACAAGAATTGAGCTCACTCTATATGACGAGTGGCCTAAAATTCTAAGAAAAATTAAAAAAGATCTTTTAAGCCCGTTGCTAGATATAAAAGATTTTAGGTTAAGGGAAGGTGCTAAAAAGCATGCTAATATTGCCCGGGATTTAATTGTCTTAATTATAATTACTTTGGCAGCACTCTTTGCTCTACAATATTTTAATAAAATGTATGAAAAATATCTTACTGATCAAATTAAAATTTATCGTCCAAGTTTTATTAAAAAAATTGCCCCCTACATGTTCGATAAGCAGATGGGTGCGAATACTACGTTATACGCTAACAACATTAAAAACTTCGATGATATAAAAAAAGTTGACCCCAATAAACCAAAAGCACTTGTCGCTGAAGTATTTACCACAGAGTCAGATATCACACTTACTTCATGGGATAAGCTTCCTAAAAGTATGAACTCCTCACTACAAAAAAGCTCTATTTATGAAGAAGATAAAAAAGGTGGATTTCGTGATCTTATCTACGGAACCAATCGAGTTTATCGAATCTTAATGAGATCGGTCTCTCCCGCTAGTGTTACTAAAGAAATTGCTATATATCTAAGACGATATGGAGTTAAGCAAGTTGATAAAGTAAAGCCAGGAACACTGGTTCCAGGTGGTCACTACTATAATATCTACGTGCCAATTCCACATCTCAAAGAATTTTTATCTTTAGTAATGAAAGACAAAGAAGCACTACTTTTTGAAAATAAGACATGGCGAGGAAAAACTCCACGCGGTATGAGCAAAGTTCTTATTTGGATTAAATCCGTCTAACTAGTATTTTGCTAACTCCATAATTGCCTGCTCAACATCATTTACTTGTGGAAGCAGTTCCTCTTCAAGCTGTGGACAGTAGCCAACATGGCAATCTTTAGCCGTTATTCTTCTCATGGGAGCATCCAGATATTCAAAGCAGTGCTCATTTATAAGTGCCATAATTTCACCTGCAAAACCTGAAGTTTTTGTCTCTTCGTGAGCAATTAATAAACGGTTAGTCTTTTTCAAAGAGCTCTTAACAATCTCTAAGTCAAATGGAGCGAGAGTTCTGGGATCAATAACTTCAACGCTTATATTTTTATCACTTAATTTTTTAGCCGCATCAACAGCTTTTTGTACCATTGCTCCCCAAGCGACTACTGTAATATCACTCCCCTCTAAAACAATTCTTCCTTTACCAAAAGGAATCATAAATTCTTCACCAGGATCTGCAGTTCGATTGTAGCCTTGGTAATATAGATGTTTATGTTCTAAAAACATTACAGGATCATCACCTCTTATTGCAGTTCTAAGCAATCCTGCTGCATCAAGTGCATTCGAAGGAAAGACAACGTGAACTCCAGGAATGTGAGTAAAGAAAGTCTCACCACACTGAGAGTGATAAATAGATCCACCACGTAGATAGCCACCAATTGGAACTCTTACTACCATTGGATTTGTAAAGTCACCGCCTGAGCGATATCTTGTCGTTGCCATCTCATTTTTAAGCTGCATAAAAGCAGTCCAAATATAATCAAAAAATTGAAT
>DAOWEO010000060.1 GCA_030638415.1 Bdellovibrionales bacterium
CTTTACATGATCAAAACCATAATAAACTCTTATTCCTCCACCCAATTTTTTAAATTTTAATTCAAATAAATTATGGCTTAAATCTCTAGTTATCCCGAAATTAGAAGTATCTTTGAGCTCCTAAATTATAGCATATTATAATTATAATATATTATAATTATTTTTTATTGTATTTTAAACTGTAATTTTATGTACTTAACTAATGATCAGACCTAATGACTTTTACCATCTAAGCCCTGAGGTAAGTAAAGATGTAGCAAATCAAGCATATAATGTATAAAAAACAATCTCTTTTTTGATTGTAATTTCATTTATGAAAAGCTTAAAAGTGTATATTACTTGCCATAAGACCTGGCTGGTTAAATACGCAGGGCAGTTGAACTTAACTTTTGATAAGAATGATTACGTAAAAGTTTAATCATTAAATTTGGAAAATTTTGTTTTAGTTTTTTTATCAGCTCTAAAGAATCGGCTTGCTTGAGCGACCTTGGAACAACCATTAGTCCCTGTAAAGAGTTTAAAAAAAGCTCAAATTCTACCCACTTATATAAAATCTGCAAGTTATCATCACCAATTATAAAAGATGGTTTGCTTGCTAACTGTGAAATCCATAGTGCCGTAGGGTTCTTGTGTTCCTGCCCTAAAAAACCTGGATATACCGCATGATGAGTAGCTGAAAATCTTTCAACCATCTGCAGGTATTGATGCCAAAAGCACTCTCCCTGAATAAGTTGCTTCAAAGGATTATGATCAGGCACGACAGTAACACTCTGCTCTATTGCACGACTACCCTGGTTAATACACTCACTATGCCCAGCGTGCCACGGATTAAAAGTTCCACCATAAAAAAGAAAGCTCTCTTCCATACCTTTAGGACTAATAACATATGGTAATTTTAGCGCCACTTTAAAAGTATGCATTCCTCGCCAAAACAACGCGAGTGCTTCACACAAAATTGCTCCATGATCAAAAGCAAGACTTTTCAGAGATATTAGAGGTATCCAATGTACCTCTAAGGCATCATCAGCGGCCTTAATTTTTTGAGGATGCTCAAGTAAAAACAGAAAAGGAAACGTCCGAGTCAAACCACGAGGATCACGCCCCTGCTTCTCTCGTACTGACAATGCAATAGAATCAACACCGTTAAGATCTAAGCCTGTCTCTTCAACTAGCTCTCTTATACATGCTACCAATGGCAGTTCATCACGATCTAAAAACCCACCAGGGAAAGCATATGTATTTTGATAAGGTTCATACTTACGTCTTACCACAAGAAGTGACAGCTCCTCTCCACTACCCGCTAAAACTACGGCATCAGCAGTTTGGGCAAAACCATCCTCTCCACGAATTATCAAAACTACTTATCCTCGCCACGAGAGAGGGCCTGAGATAAGTTTGAAGTATGAGCAGCTATTTTTCTAAGAGATACAATCATATCAGAAAAGGTAAGCGCTGATTCGATAGGCTCATAACGATCCTCTCCCATGCGCTTCATGTGACGATCACGAATATCATTTGCTAATAGCTTGATCTCATCGCGTCGTTTAACCACAAGATTCTTATCAAGAGTCTCAATACGCTCAATCATATGAAACACTAAAAAGTAAAATTCTTTAACCTTACGTAGTAACTCTTCAAAGTCCTCTTTCGCCTCTTCATCCCAAGTAGCTTCTTTACTAAAACGGGTCTCAGACAGTGCCAGTTTTTCAATATAATCAGCACAGCTTTCAAGCTCATCTGCTAAGCGAATAATTACCTGAGAATCTACTGATTGCGTCGGCGTCAGCTCTTTTTGCATAACCTGACTCATAAACAACGTAATATCTTTTTCAATATTATCTGTAATAGTTTCGTAGCTTTTTATCTTGGCGAGGTTATGAGTATCTTTTGTCTCTTCCATTATGTAGTCATAAGTAAGATTAAACATACGTCCCACAATATCACCAAATTTTCTTGATTCACCCTCTGCCTGTAAAATGGCAGTCGCGGGTAAAACATCTGATGCACTTCCGACTAAGACAAACTTCTTATTATCTTCGTTTGCAACACCTTTTTCTGGTACCAAGCGTACAACTAGTGCAGAAAAGGGTTTAACAAAAGGGATAAATAATACGGCCATAGCAATGTTAAATATTGTATGCCCTGTTGCAATATAGATAGCAGCATTCGGACGGTCTCCGTTTGCTGTAGTAAATGCAGGATCGGCAGGATTAATAACTTCAATAAAATGTGCATAAACGGGAAAGATAGCTAAAGCAAGCACTGATCCCAATGTATTAAATAGGGCGTGAGCCATTGCTGCACGTCTTGCATTTAATCCAGTGCCGACCGCTGCTAAAACAGCTGTAATAGTTGTACCAATATTGGCACCTAATACTAAGGCTAAAGCAGTTTGATGTGTAACCACTCCGGTTGTGGCTAAAGCAATTGTTACCCCTAGCATGGCAGAAGATGATTGAATCACTGCGGTTAGTGCAGCACCTACTAAAGCACTGGCAATATAAGCTCCATAGTGCTGACCAGAAAAATAACTAATTGAATCTAAAAAACCTTGATCATGAGCAAGTGGCTTAAGAGCTTGGCTCATGGTTTCCAACCCCATAAAAATAAGACCTACTCCAAAGAGTACCTTACCAGCTTCTTTCCAGCTTTCACGTTTTGCAAATAGTGCTGGAAAAATTCCAAGGCCTACAAGCAGCAATCCATATTTTCCAATTTTTATTGAGATGATCCAACCTGTTATGGTCGTTCCGATATTAGCACCGAGGATAACTCCCACTGCTTGGGTCAAATGCATTAAACCAGCATTAACTAAGCCGACCACCATAACCGTTGTGACAGAAGAGCTTTGCACAATCATGGTTATTCCAGTTCCTACCAAAACAGCAAGAATCGGATTTGTAGTGAGAGAGTTAATAACTCTACGAATTACATCACCAGCTGTTGCCTGCAATGCATCTGACATCATCTTCATGCCGTAAAAGAAAATTCCTAATCCACCAATTACCGTATAGATAATTTGAAATGCACTCATGTACGTTCTCCTGAAAAAGATCTAAATTCTATTGTTAAAACACGCCTTGTTAATAGCAAATTACCCCTCTTTAGGCCAAGCAAAATTCACCACTATAGAAATAAACCATAGATCAATAATCTTTCTTGACGGGGCACGTTATTAACTGAGATAATTACTAAGATGAACAACAAATACCTAGTTTTACTGATTTTCACCATTTTTAGTACCACTCAAGTACTAGGTGCTAGTGTAAAGCCATATAGCTATACCATAGACGATGAAGATGGAACTTTTATAGGCATGTCGCAAACAACTACCGGTACAAACTCTAACTCTTTAGTCACTGAATACGATAGCTCCATGTCCAAAGTTTACCTACCAGTTAATACTGGAGGAACTCAACTAGACTATAGCGTATTAGATTTTACTGATGAAATGCCACCTCTTACAAGTGACTCCTACCTTCAACCAACACTACTCGTCACCACAACTAGTAGCGACATCTACTATCTTAATGCAGCATTTGCTGATTCGAGTGGCCAATATTTTGCTATCCCGCTAAGAAAAACTCAACAACTATACGACCTCGCTGCAGGAGATTCAGAATATTATAGCTTTGACTCTAGTGGTACAGATGTCCAAGTTGCTCCCTATCTAAACCTCTACGCAATGTGTGGAGGAACCGACTGTGAGCTATCTGGTAATAAACTTTCTATCAAGGTCTTCTTTTTTCTATCAATAGACAGCCCAGAGGTAACTGGAACTACCATCACCCCTTCCGAACATTCAGGTGGAGCAACTATTGAATTTCTTCTATCTGATCTGGTACCGAATTATACCACCGAGCTCAAGGAGCTACGCAAAGGAGATGGCAGACTAATTGCAAATATCTCTAGTGCCAACATCCTTGATGCCTACCGTACAATTACTTTTTATAAAAGAGATGCTGAAGACCGTGAGGATAATTTTAGTGGTTTAGATACCTATGTTGCCGCAGCTGCTGTATATACAAAAGGTAAGATGTATCCTTTTACTCATGATGGCGATGTAACATTTTCTGATCTTGATAATGGAATTCCCTATAGTTTTGCAGTAGCACTAATTAATAAATACCAATTTGGAACAAAAGTCTCTAATAGAGATTTCAACACTCCAGAATCCATAAAAACTTTTATTCAACAACAGCAGTGCTACCTACTTTCTGCAGGATTTCAAGAAGAGCACTATGTTATTGAATATTTTAAAGTTATTCGAGACCAGTATCTTTTAAAGTCTTGGCCAGGCACAAAGTTAGTTCAATTTTACTATTGGTCTGCGCCACATTTCACACATTACATCTATGAAAGCTCACTACTTAGCAGCCTATTTAGAGCAATTGGATATTCACTCTATTTTATTTTTCATAATATAACTGTAGTTATGATGACTATTATAGGATCTGTGTTGCTACTTTTTTATAGACGTAATAATATGATCAAGACGGTTAGTAACTAATCTAAACCGTCCAAAAATACTGGTGGCAAAATACCTGCTCAGTAACGGCCACTGGGTGGTTCAATTTCTGCTCGGGGGTGCCCATTTTAGTCTATTTCTAGACCTTGTTTTTTCCTGAATTCAATCTCTTAGTTCATTCTTTTTTGGCATGCTCCTTGCTTTAAAACAACCATGAACCCAGCCTGTCCAAATTTATCTTGCACCTCTTTTAATAAAACTTTTAATACTCGAAAAGATGGTTTCTTTAAAAGAGCCGACGATAGCAGGGATATTCAGCGTTACTACTGCCGGAACTGTCGCAAACGCTTTTCAAAAAGTACTCACTGCTTAGAATATATGCAAAAAAAAAGACGTGTAAATACACCTCTGCTGAAACTACTTTGTTCAAAAGTTAGTATCAGACGATCTGCAATGCTACTTGGCATTAGTAAAAATACGGTACTTGCGAAAACAATTTTTCTATCAAAAAAAGCAACGATTGAGCACGAAAAATTTTTAGCCATGATGCAAACTCCAGTGAAGCACATGCAATTTGATGATCTGGTAACGAAAGAACAAACTAAGTTAAAACCACTCTCAATTACAATTGCTGTGGATGTTAAAACCAGAGCAATACTTGCAATGCAGGTTTCTCAGATTGGAGCCTTCGGGCATCTTGCTAAAAAAGCTGTTGCTAAGTATGGTACTCGTAGAAATAATCATTTTAAAAAAGCAAAAAATATGTTCGCTGATATCTCTTCATCTATTAATGAAAACGTACTTATTGAAACAGATGAACATAAGCGATATCCTGATATTATTAAAGCAAATTTCCCCAATGCAATTCATAAAACATATAAGGGAGAGAAGGCTTGTGTTGTAGGACAAGGGGAGCTCAAACAAAACAGTAATGATCCACTGTTTGCCATTAATCATACGTGCGCAATGCTAAGAGACAACATAGGAAGGCTGGTCAGACGCTCCTGGGGTCTCTCACAAAAAGGATATATGCTGCAACATCATCTTAATCTTTTTAAATACTTTTATAATCAGATATATTTGGGGCTTTAGTCATCAAAAAAAGTCCTTTCATAAATTAAAACCATGTAAATTCAATAAAAACTTATAACGATAAGTGAGAACATAAGTTGATTAATATCTGATGGTACTTTTCCACCACTGTTTAGGGACGGTTTATAACTAATCTAGCTCTTCATAATATTTGCTATAAGCATCATTATCAATATCATTAAGACTGTTTTTGACAATTTTTGACTTTGTAACTTGATTTTTTATTTTATTATTAAGCATGGCTACTTTTACTTGTGCTGCTTTATTATTTTTAGCAGCAACAAATCCTTTCGATTCATCTAAGATCATTCCTGTTGGTGGTATATACTCTCCATTTCCATTAACACTACCAATCTCTCGTAATATTTTGGAGTTATCAGAAGCCTTATCAAAGCTAACTTTTTTAGTGGGTGGAATATAAAATCCACTTTTAAAGTCAACATAGCCACCATCTTTCATCTCTTTAATAGGACTCCTTTTTTCTTGTTTACGTATTTGTGTAAACTCTTCTTTTGTCTTTTCAATCTCTTTTTTTAATATTTTTTGAGAAATCTTTTTCTTTGCCAGTCCAAAGCTTTTATCTAATTTGATTAAGGTAAATTGCTTTGGAGAAATTCGAACAGCCGCAACATGCTTTGTTTTACCTGTTACAGAAGATGCATACTGCCCTGTTGAAACTAATACCGTTTGCTTCTTATTTAAAACTTTTTCCATCTCCACTATTTCATTTGTTACAACCTTACTCCCTTTAACCACAGACTTTTTCTGTACTACTATTTTTGCCATGGCAACTTTTCCACTAAAAGTCAGCAGTGAGGTTGTCTTATTTTTACTATTAAAACTTGCTTGAAAGGAGGTTCCACGAACCCCCATTGCAGCAGTTCTAGTCTTAATAAATAACTTGTTTCCTTTTTTCATTGCATCTTTTTTTACATCAGCACGTATTACTCCAGTTAGCAGTCCAACAACTCCACTTTTTTGAGTAGAAAAAGGACTTATAATAATCTTACTGTTAGGACCAATCGTAAGTTTTGAATTATTGGTCATCATAACGATGGCCAGACTTCTTTTTGCAGTAACAATTGAGCTATCTTTTTTAATCTTCTCACCTTTTTGAAGTTGATGAGCTTCCAATGCGCCTGGTGGAAGTATTGTAACACTACCACGAACCATTTGAGACTTTGCCACATATGCCATAGCAAATTGATCAATCACTAAAAAGTAAAATAGAACAGTAAAAATTATATAGCTCTTTTTCATATCAAATCTCCTAAGAATGTTTTATCATTTACCGATTATATATAAAAATTTTAATAATTAATATGGGGTTACTTATGCTTAAAAAACTACAATCCATGTCACTGCTTTTCACTCTTATATTCTCTACCAATTCAATCGCTAAATTAAATTTGGACTACCCTGAACTACTGGTTGTTCCTAAAGCGACTACCAGATTACTGCAAGAAGTTAAGCGCCAAGATAATAAACTCTTTTTTAACTGGGGTGTCTCTGCTTCTGCAACAACCACACTCATAGCTTCTATCTTTCAAATGGGTAATGTTGATATAACCCAAGATGAAAAAGAGGTCTCTCCAAAAGTAGGAATGGCAGTAGGCGCATTCTGGCTAGGAACAAATGCTTTTTTAGCCTACAAATATAAAGGATATTTAAGTGCCTTAAGACATGTGAAACGGATGCCTGGAAAGACCAAGAGTCAGCGTCTAGCAAAAGAGCGAACTGCTGAAGAGTATATTAATGAGCTAGGTTCACTTGCAAAAAAAGTTAAATGGATGAGTTTTACTTCTAACTTTGGTGCATCTGCTTATATGATGGCCAATGCAAATTCCGAATCAACTGCACAAGTAGTGAGTGCCATATCGATGCTAGTATCTTTTGCCCCCCTTCTTTTTGAATCAAGATGGGAAAAAGTTAAAGATATTCATGCAAATTACAAAAAGAAAATCTATGCTCCAATTATTGGAACAACTCTTTTCCCTAATGGTAAAAAAGGATTTGTTCCTGGGCTACTGGTTAGTTTCAACTTTTAAAGTATTCTTAGCCATTGAGAGAGCGAACTTAATGGCTTTCTCTTGACCCATATCTAAACCTTTTTTATGCATTGCAAACTTAAATGCATCTTTAAAATTTTCAACAGACTTAGGTCCAAA
>DAOWEO010000157.1 GCA_030638415.1 Bdellovibrionales bacterium
CCACTTCCTACCACACATTGGCAATTCGAATCTACTACATTGGAGGACTATCTTATTACAGATGTTTTTGATCTGCTCTATAGATCTCATGGTCAACTTGATGCGACTCACCCTCCGATCTCAACAGAAACCTCAGGAGATAATTCAGTTGTTGAAGAGGGTTTTTCATTTAATGGTGTCGATCAATTTATGAGTTTTCATCCAACAGCAGGTACAAATGCAATGTATGATCTATCGATATCAGCATGGGTAGAACTTACTCGTGGCGAAACACAAAATAGACATATTGTAGGCAACGTTCAAAATCTGAGTTCTTCAGCTGGGGCAGGTGCAGGCTTACGGATAAAAGATGGCGAGCTGCAGTTTTATATCACAGCGTGGACCGGAGCAGGCACTGAAGCTTTTACAGTAGGAGTAGATTCTAATATCTATACCTCCGGATTGCATCACGTTGTAGGTTCATTTAACGGACAAGATTTAAACTTATATTTAGATGGAGTATTTGTAAAAACCTACTACATCCAATTTTATAGTGGATCTAGATATGGTGTCTACCACGATGACCGTTCAAACTGGACAGTTGGAGCAGAAGCTGCAACAGATGCCACTGCAGAAGCAGGTACTTTTTATAACGGTGTAATTGATGATATAATGCTCTGGAGAAGCTCACTCACTGAACAACAAATATATTATATATATGATTATGGTGCAGACTTTCTTCCCACTAGTAATGCTGATGGCACACCTCCCACAGACCCTGGTATCGTACTCACTGACGACCTAACTTCTACCTCAAGCCCATGGTCACATTTTAACATGCCATCTTGTACAGGAGCAAACAGTAGAGAGATTAACGCAATCTATGTAAATACAACTGCAGATGCTGCTCCTAGTGATGATGATCTTGGATGGCAGTACTGCACATTAGATATTGGATATGTAATTTCCAATCTGTTAGACCGTGGCTCAAATGATATCAATGTATATTTTAGAGATGAAGAGGGTGATATTGCGACTCCAACAACTTTTAATGTTACCTACAACCCTCCTGATTTAACTCATCCTCAATCATACTATTCCTTTGATACTGCAGACGACGTAGCAAGCGATACCTATTACTACGACCTCGCAGGAAAAAAACACATTTCACTACCTGTTTCAATAGGTTCTACAAGACTGCAAGCTGCAAAAGTTGGAACTGGCTTTTATAATTATACATTCATTTACGATACCTATACTTATAGTACTCCAGAGCTTACTCAAACATACTCTTATGACTATGACCTTGTAAAAGATTTTTCAACTGCTTTTTGGTATCTTCCAGATGAGTTTGATATTAGCAATAAAATACTTCTCGACCAAGGGCAGCTAACTCTTTCTAGAACAGACGCTGATTCACTACAAGTAACAATTCTAGGAAATGGCACACATATTTCCACACAGAGGCTTAAGGCACAGCAGTGGACACATATTGGTATTATAAGAAAAGGAAATCTATTAAAAATCTACTTTAACGGCCAGCTGGATGCAACACATTATATATCTAATAGTAATCTACCACTATCACATAAGAGGATGGTATTTGGTGATACATATGGGTTATTCGATGAGCTCGCTATCTACGATACTGCTATTACTGCAGATCAGATGGCATTTATATATTTCAAAGGTGAAAACAGTGAATCCATTGATGTCTTCCCCACAAATATCATCCCACCAAAAACTCCAATTCACTATTGGAATTTTGACTCATCTAGCTTTAGCAGTCCTGATTTTATTGATCTTGTTGGTGGAATTGACTTTAAAAATGTAAATGCCCCTCTAACAGTTAGTACTGACGCGAAGGTTGGTGATAGTCTTAATTTTACCAATATTGACGTTGCAACTGCTCCACAGTACCTTGAAACTCTAGATATAGCACCATTAGAGCTTCCTGCAACATTTACTATTAGTACTTGGGTAAAACAGGAAAAATCTGACACTATTATTTACCCTACACTTCCTGACAATGACTACTCTATAATTCTTGATCAATGGGGTATATCCGAATCAGAACAAAACTTCCAACTACTTTATGATAGGAGTGCTGGGAACTATATATTCAAAGCACGTACTGCTGCGGGAACGATTGGTGAAAAGTTACTAAAAACAGATTTTAACTCCTTTAAGACAGATACTGGATGGGTACATATCATAATTAGAAGAGATCTTTCTGCTTTTACTCTTTATATAAATGGAAAAGAGTCAGGTGCTATTAACTTAGGAACCAATTCCCCTTTTCCTTTTGTACCGAATAAAGCTCCTCTTACAATTGGTAACTCTGCAAGTAACGGTCGAACAGTACTCAGGCTAGGAGACGACGCTCTCACAGGTAGTATCGTTGCAGGAACTGATCAACTAACAAGTACAGGAACCTTGTTTGAAGATATATTTTTAAGGCAGATAACAGGTTCAGTCTCTATTTCAATTGGAACAGCTGCTCTTGTTGGAACTGACTCTCTATTTACCACTGAACTTGCAGTGACACAGAGAATAATTTTAAATGGAGAAATTCATACCATATTATCCATTGAAGATGACACCAATCTTACCTTAAGTACAAACCACCTTACAGGGGCTACAAATGAACGTCCAACGCCATTACTAGCGGGGACACTTTCAATAAATGCAACAGAAACAACGGTAGTAGGTGTTGACACTCTTTTTGATACTCAATTAGTAGCTGGTAGTTCCATTCGTATTGGAAATGAATTTTTTACCGTTTCTAGTATAAGTGATGATACAAATTTAGTTGTCTCAAGAGCAGCAATTGATTCCTATACAAACCATGGTTATTTATCTCAAGGTGTACTAAAGATTCAAGTTGGAACAACTATTTATTCTCCAATTAAAATTATAGACGATACAAATTTAATTTTAAATGCAACGCATGCTACAGGTCTCACAGATGAAAATTTATTTATGATATATGGAACATATGACGATGATTATGCCTTTGATGGCTACTTAGACGAAATGGCCATATGGGATGTTCCACTGACCCATGGACAAGTTTATCAATTATACCAACAAGGCAATAATGCAATTGCTGTGTTCACCGAGCCACAGGTCATCTATTCAAAAATTGGAACAACTAACGAAGATACCGTAAATCTCTCACTTAATGATTGCAATGGCTACACGCATGTATGGGTTGGTTTTAGTAGTGACAGCACTCCTCTGTCATCAGATGGAGCATGGGTAGCCTGTACTACAGATCCAAATGGATTGCTTTCACAAAGCTTAGCAGTAGATACCACAAACACAATTAAGTTATGGTTTATGACCGGACTAGATGGTACCGTTGCCACATATACTGCAACCACAACGGTTGTACATAGTACTGGAGATTTAACTCCTCCAGTAATCCCTACAGTCACTCAAGAAACGGTCAGTCCAACATCACTATCCTTCGGTCGGTATACACTTTCAAGCTGTGACGATATTGAAGGAGTCTTTACAAACCTAACTGGCACAACTCCTACAAAAGATAGTACAGAGTGGTTCAACTGCTCTACTGTAAACTCTGCAATCTCTTCTAAAGTTTTAGCTCAGGGAAGTAATACAGTGAGTTTTTGGTTTAAAGATCAAGCCGGAAATATAACAGCAAGAACTGATAAAATTCTTGAATATAACCTGCCAATAATTCCACCACCAACAATGCATTTTACAATGGATGATGCACAAACTGAAAATGGATTTTTACGAGATACTAGAATGTTTGCTACTGCCAAGGCCTATAACACCGCCAGTATGAACATTGGGGTTGATGGATTAATGGGTCAAGCAGTAGATTTTTTTACTGATGCATTCTACGAACTATTAAAAATGAGTCCTGATATTACAAATCAGCTAACCGTATCTACTTGGATAAATACCTCTGCTCCTGTTTCAGCTGCAAACATTATCAACAAGTGGGATGAGACAGATGCAAATAATAAGTTCGCTTTCAATGTTGATTCAACAGGACGCCTATGTCTTGATTTTCAAACAACTGCTAGTGATGGAACCTGGAATACCAACTCTTATAAGCGGGCATGTTCTATTGGGAAAATAAGGTTTAATGAATGGATTCATATTGGTGTTGTACGAGATGCTACCAATATTCATTTCTATTTTAACAACAAAGATATTGGTTCTGAACAAATTGATCTAAATGATTTAATCACAACTAACATCCCATTGCGAATTGGAGCTCAAGCAAGAGGTGGAATTAACAATGCCCTAAATGGAACAATGGATGAACTGTCGATTTGGGATAGTGCACTCACAACCACTGAATTTGAAGCATCATACGCAGAGGGCCTTAAGCTACACCCTCTGGGTCAGGAGATGCAAACTCAAGCCTCAGCAATTCCACAAAACTACTGGGATTTTGATAGTGTACAATATGCCGATCCATTACTTACTGCGATACTAGGTGGAATTGATATGAATGACGTTCCATCGATAACTCCTACCTCAGTAGTAGTGAATCCAGCAGGTCAGGTTGGCGAGGCTTTAGCATTTGATGATGAGAACATCTTGATTAGTACTGCAAATAATGTAGATCTTGGAACAAACTTCTCCATATCAAGCTGGGTCTATATTACTAATTTTGATAATTATGCATATATTTTAAATAAATGGAATACAACAGAAGTAAATGAACAAGAGTTCCGTCTCTATGTTTATAATGGTGCAGTAAAATTTAGTTATCATGCAACAACAACTGATGATGATATATATCCAGTAGTAGGATTTAATACAATTACCAGCCAAAATATTATTAGTAGCAATAGCTGGTCACATATTACAGTTACGCGAGATGGTGATGATCTACGTCTTTATATCAATGGAGCATTGGAAAACTTACAATCAGCAGGAACTGATCCAATGAAAAACATTACAACAATACCACTGAGCTTTGGAGCAGAAACAGGTAGTACCTTATTTACTCTTACAGGTAGCATTGATGAAACTGCACTATGGACTAAAACATTAACTGAAAGACAGGTTAAATATCTCTACCAAGCGGGAACTACCAACACCCCTACTTTAATCACAACGACAGCAACTGTCGCAGAATCAGATAACACAACTAAAAACTCCATTGTTCCAATCTCCATTTCAGACTGTCAGCTATATACTGATGTTCTCATTCAACTTGCAGGTACGGCTGCACCAGAGAGTGGAGATACTGCGTGGCAAGGATGTAGCGAAGTTGTCGGAGTGATTGAATCTCCAACTTTAACAACAGGTGAACAAACGTATGATGTATGGTTTATGACAGACACTACAGTGGAAGCTGCAGCAACAATAACAATTGATATAACAAAAGAGTAATGAGGAAATAAAACTATGGAAATTAAAACAATTGCAGAGTTATCTAGTGAAATAGTTGTTCTCCACCTTGATGATATCCCATCAATTTTAAAAGATATGGAAAATACTCTAAAAAAATTAAAGTTTCCGGGGAAAATATTTCAGGCACAAAGTGTTGTAGAAGCATTAGAAATTTGTAACACAAACCATATTGATATAATTATTTCAGACTGGAATCTTCCTGAGTCTTCAGGCTTAGAATTTTTAACAGAGATACGTGCAAAAAAAGAAAATGATGACATACTATTTATTATGTGTTCAACCGTGAATGAAGTTATGAATATGCTAAAAGCAGTTACGGCCGGTGCCAATGACTATATTGTAAAACCATGGAAAATAAAAGATGTGGATAAAAAAATAACACTTACCTGGAATATGGCAGACAAAAGAAAAGGCTAGATCAAATATATCTAGCCTTTTACTAGCAAATTAATTTTGAATATTTTCCAATAAACGATAAGTATCCATCCGTCCTTGTGACTGGCTATACTTTTGTAACTTCTCCGTTTTTACAGAAGTATTAATCGCTCTCTCTTTAGCTTGAACAGGAGTCATCATCTCTTGTGAAACTAATAGCGCCATCATACCTGCCACTTGTGGGCATGCCATAGAAGTTCCTGACATTTTTTTGTACTTATTATTTGGAACTGTTGAAATAATATTTCCACCAGGAGCAAACACATGTACCTTCTCTGCACCATAGTTAGAAAATCCTGATTTTTTACCAGTTCCAGAAAAAGATCCCACACTGATAATGTTCTCTACATCATAAGAACATGGGTATGTTGGTCTTGAATCGTTATCACTTGATGAGTTACCTGATGCCGCCACAAAAATAATTCCAGCATCGTTAGCAGCAGAAATTGCATCAATTAACGCTTGTGACTGCTCGCCACCACCCCATGAATTTGAAAGAACGTGAACTCCCATTTTTATGGCATAATCAATCGCTCTAATAGCATCCGATCCTTCTCCACCACCATTAGCCGAGAGAAACTTTAATCCCATTATTCGTACATTAGCATTTATACCTGCAATTCCTTTATCATTATGTTCTGCACCAATAACTCCAGCACAATGTGTTCCATGTGAATGATCATCCATTGGATCACCATCATTATTAACAAAGTCATAACCATGGATATCATCGATATAACCATTGTTGTCGTCGTCAATACCCTCTACTCCATTTAATTCTGCCTCATTAGTCCAGCTATTATTTTTCAAGTCTTCATGAGAATAATCAACACCTGTATCTATAACTCCTACAATAATATCACGACTTCCTTTTGTAATGTCCCATGCTTTAACAACATTGATGTCTTCACCAGCTTTGCCACCAAAAAAGAAACCACCACTATTTTTTCCATCATTAAATAGGGCCCATTGCTTTTTAGCTCTTGGGTCATCTACAAGATCTGTCATAGGGTTAGCTACTCTAATTGCATGGTAGGTAACATCTTTTTCAATATACTCGATTTGAGAATTTAAGCTTTTATTCAAACTTTTCAAATTCAAAGCCTTGTCAGCCGTAACTAATTGAAAAGAACCAAATGATGTATTTAAAGACTGTGTATTTCCTAAAGATTTCAAAGTCTTATTAATTTTGTGGTTAGATTTAAGACCTGATTTTAACTTTACAATGTAATTGTGACTCGCAAGTGTAGCAAATGACGTAATGGTCATAGCTATAATAACTAAAAATTTCATTTTTACCTCTCTTTTTTAGATAGATAATCATATGCTGATTCAAAAATTCTAGGCAACTGACAAACTCTTACAACTAGCGCCATAGAGGACATTAGTGTCCTTAAATAACTACCAACTGGTCATATATTCTACTTTTTACAATCTAAGTGCAGCAAAAAGTATCTATGCTATATCTCACTCATATATGCTTTCAAATTATTGGAACATAATTAGGAGATTATAATGTTAGACAAATTACTATCCCCAATTCTTATGCTTACCCTAGTATTAACACTATCTACACCTAAAAAATCAGAAGCTGTCATCGGGACACTTGCTCCCTCAGTTGGCTTTACCGTTTTGGCTGCTGTAACAGCTGGTGGTTCTATTTACAGCGGAGTCAGGATTGCACTCCACCAGCGAGATCAAGATCGCCTCTTTCTAGGAATTGTTCTAGGAGCTCTGACCGCTGCAGCGGGATCATATCTGGGACTAATCTTTCTAGATGATCAAAAAACTGTCAATTTTTCTACTATGACCTCAGTAGATGCTAAAAGATTAGGCGTATCAGAAACTGAACGTCAAAAATTTAACAATGAGCTAGAAGAAGCAAATTTCGTATTTGACGATATCAAATACAATGCTGAGGGACTTTCAAATAGTCAGCTGGCCAATATGTGGCAAGATTATGCGCCAACTCTTTCAGCTGAGACTTTCTCGACGATTAAGAAAATTTCAAATTCGTTATAATAAGGACTGTGATCTGCTAGTCTGACTGGCAGGTCACAATCCATACTTTTCATATACAAAACACCACTTCTCTTAGATAATTTTGATAATGAAACTTCGAACAATCATATCCATTCTTTCTTTTATAATATTTATTAGTGTTATTAAAATTAACGGTGAACGTAGTATTCCACGTAAGCTAACAATTTTAAAAAATCATATTCACTTTTTTCTCCTACCTTCCACTGATAGTAAAGTACATAAAAGATTACTAAAACAAAAGAGCCGTTTCATTGCACATGCAGGAGGGGCGATTGAGGGTTTTTCATATACAAATAGTCTTGAAGCACTTAATCAAAGTTATAAAAATGGACTGCGCTATTTTGAATTAGACCTAAATACAACCAGAGACAATAAAATAGTTGCTACACATGACTGGAGCAATTGGAAAAAAAATACTTCCTACCAAGGTCCGATTCCTCCGGTGCTCAAAGATTTTATGAGCTACAAATTACATCAAAAGTTTACACCTTTAGATGCAAAGCTTATTACTAATTGGTTCACAGAGCATCCAGATACATATTTAGTTACAGATAAGATTAACAACCCTCGTACTATGCTAAAAATATTCCCAACATTTTCTAAACGAATATATATGGAACTTTTTTCATGGGATGCTATCAAGCAGGCAAATGCTCTACCACTTGGGGGAGTCCTCGCAACTGGGAATCTATTTACAGAAAAAAATGACTACCTACAATATATTGAAAAATTTAACGTTAAGTACGTGGCACTTAGTAGAAAACGAATTCCACACCACCTTGAAAAGCTTATTGAAATGAAAAAACGTGGTATTAAAGTTTATCTCTTTCATACTAATCAAGATGGATTTACCGATTCAAAAACTTTTAAAAAAATGGTTCCATTAGCCTATGGACTATATATAGACCAACTTCCTTCTCTTAAATAATATCTTAAGCTTGTATTTTTTTTGTTAAAATGGCATTCAAAGAGTTTGCAAAGCTTGCTTTATCTTTTACTCCAAAAGCAGCAGGTCCACCTGTATCCATTCCGCTATCACGCAGATCTTGCATAAAGTTACGCACAGACAATCGCTCACTAATATTTTCTTCCGTATACAACTCCCCTCTTGGATTTATCGCCATTGCCCCTTTTTCGACAATTAAACCGGCCAGTGGAATATCAGCTGTAACAACGAGATCATCAACTCCAGCATGATCTACAATATATGTATCTGCAACATCCGCCCCCTGATCAACCTTAACAAATGTAATTAACGGACTGAGTGGTATTTGCATATGTGCATTTGCCACTAGTATTGTTGGTAGTTGTAACCGATTTGAGGTTTTAAAAATCACCTCTTTTATCACTTTGGGACATGCGTCTGCATCTACCCATAATTTAAAATCTAACACTTATACCTCCATATTTGCCTATCATAAATAATCTGTAGTAAACTAAAATATGCTTTTAAACATTATCAAAAAACACCAATTCTCCTTTGGTCATATCTTTCTCATATTACTTTATAGTATTTACCTCATTTTTTTGCATTTTTCTGTTGATATTCAGCATATCGATTTAAGTCTTATAAATATACTACTGATTGTGGCCAGTTTTATATCTTTAACGGCACTACATTTAATGATTGAGATTATTACCAATAAGTCAGTCGTTTTATATCGTACTGTTACGATAGCGACTCTGTCCATTTATGAAATATTCTACCTATACCACTATCGGATGTGGGACCACTTTGATTATAAGGTTCTAGCTGATAACTGGGATGAGCTATTTAATCCTCAGGCACTTCCGATGGTAAATTCCATTGCCAGTGAGATTTTACAGGTTAAAGACTATTTAAACATTACTCTTTTTATCTTTATAATTTGCTATTTTGGCCTTTATAAAAAAAGACTTTTCCCTCGTCAGCTTAATCATAAATTTAAAAAACTTGTTGCTGCTATAATTGTATTAATAACTTCTATAATGTCTCCTTTATATTTTTTTGATGAACTAACCTTTGTTGCACAATCTATCTACCAACATCATTTCCCTGCCCCTTCTAAATATAACTTTGCTAGGGATCTAAAAGATATTGATTACCCCTATATCCACTACTCTCAAAGTAATTTCACGACCAATAAGAAAGCTCCTAATATAATTATTGTTGCGATTGAATCTCTAAATGCCAATTTCATAAATAAGAAAACTAGCTCAGGTCAGGAGTATACTCCCATCTATAATAGCCATATTGCGCAGGGACTATTTTTTGAAAATTTTTATGGTCACTCTGTTCAAACAGCTAAGGGGCATTTTTCAATTCTTTGTGGTCTACCTCCACTAATCAAAGGTAAAGCATTTAAAGTAAAAAATATAAATTTTAACTGTCTGCCACAAATATTAAAAGACTACGGACATCAGACCTACTTCATCCAGGGATATCAACAAAGTCATTTTGATAATACAAAAGATTTTATGACGAGAAATGGATTTGATAATTTTGAGGTTACCGATATTTCTAATATGTCTAAACATGAGCAAGATAAATTTATTTGGGGGTTTGGTCCACAAGACAATTTCACCTACATTCAAGCATTTAAAAGTATTGACCAACTACATAAGGAAAGTCCACAAAAACCTATTTTTGCAATGATTGCAACTATCTCTAACCACATGGACTTCACAGCAGTACCCAGTGATCAACGCTATATATTTCCTCAGCCATCTAGCCAATTTCACCATCATGCTAATGCTGTTCGAGTAAGCGATAAGTATTTGGAAACTTTTTTTCAAGAACTTGCTAAGCGTAAATATCTTACAGATAATACTTTGATTGTTATCACAGGAGATCATGGATTTCCTGCAGGAGAACATGGATCTTTTATCAATGCATCAGGTAGTCACAAAGAACTTTTTAAAACCCCTTTATTAATGCTATGGACAGGTAAAATTAAACCCAAAATTGAACATAGATATTTCTCTCAACAAAATATTGCCCCCTCTATTTTGGACCTCATTGGATGGAGTGGCAAAAATCACTTTAAAGGACAATCGATATTTCATCCTAATCAGATATCCCAGATCATTCCGCTAATTCAGCCATATAATGGCATTCATATTGGAGGAATTATGAATAGGAAAAAATTTATCCTGCAACAAAGAGTTAATAAATATACCCTATACGACTTACATTCAGACCCTGATGAAACAGTAAATATGTTCTCTAATGAATTATCATCATACGGCAAATTTGATCAGATGGTAAAAGACGTGTATCGAAACCAGTATATTATTTTGAATAATAAAGTGTGGGATACCAAAAGGAAGTAAAGACTAGCGGCAAACCTGCTCAACAGTTAAAGAGTAGCGATTTTTATCAATTGCTTCTCGCAAAGCTAAAGATATAATTTTCCAATTGGAGCTCTTTTGTAACCCCTTTTTAAAAGAACAGCTCTCTTTTACAACTTCAAAAAACTCTCCCTCAGCTAATTTAAAATCCGTAGTAGCCTCTAGCAATGTCATTACCAGATAACTATCTTCATTTTGAATGGCATGAAGCAGATTCGTAATAACGGCCGAACGTAGTACAGATGACTCAGGAGTATATTTAAAAAGATACCGATACAACTCCCCTCTAGACTCTTCTGTAAATAGTTCCTCTTGCAACATTAAGCTTTCAATCTGCTTAGCAGAAGAGTCCTTCGCTAATAAAAGTTTTACAGTCAATATTTTATTTTCTTTATTGGGTAGTGCAAAAATTTTCTCAAATGGAAGCTCAACTGAAGTAGCAATGGCTTCATTTATCTCAATAAGATTAACAAGGTGCTGTAATAGATATCTTAAATTTTTAGCCCCACCAACTTCACTTTCATCATAGTATCCCTTCTGCTCTTTCACTCGCATACCACAGAAATCTTTTTTCAAGCAGTCAGCTAAAATAATAACCTCTTGTTGAATAACATCTTGCAACTGCTGAGCACTATAAGTAGCCAACAATTGATCAGTACTTAACTTTAAATTATTAAGATCTTTCAAGATTTCCTTAGATTTAGTGGATAACACAATACCATCTTCAAACATCCTAAAAATACGATTCTGCTCCGTTGCCACAAGTGAAGATCCAACAAAACTAGTTTTATCTGACTCTATGGACTGGTAAAACCAGCCCAAAGCAACAAGACACAGAATAAATAATAGTAAAACTTTTTGTTTCATCTAATTCTCAAGAAAATATTTAGAATAGCTAAAGATATTATTATTTAGCAGTTTTAACCTTCTTCTTAGTAGACCTAGCTGGCTTAAGATGAAACCAAGACTCTTTCGTAATAAAGTGACAAAAATCGGCTGTCTCTATCAACAGCTGCGAAGTTGTACTTTTCACAGAAGCAGTCTCAACCCGAACACCTTCAGCCTTAAGATGCTTTACCAATTCCATATAATCAGAATCACCGGACATGATAATAATGGTATCAACCTTACTGGCAAGTTGCATGGCCTTAATAGATAGAGGAATATCTGCACTCTTATGACAAGGAATGACAGAACCATGATAGTTCTCATGCAGTCTCTCTTTGAGTTTATTAGAGATATGCGTTCCCTCTCTAAAATAGATTAAGCGGTTTAAAGCACGATTACCTAAAAGTTTAGGAATAAGCTGATCAAAGTTCAGCATGGTATTACTATTGTTTGCTTCAGTGTGAATACTACGTTCGATATTGTTACCATCAACTAAGATAGCAACAGATTGATTTATAATTATTTCTTCAGACATTTTTTCTCCAGTTTATAAATTAAGCTTAATTATACCCTGTTTTTGTTATATAAGGAGAAGTTAATGCACTTGTCTAAGTTCAGGTGAAATAAAAAAAGGCCTTCCATGTAGGAAGGCCTATATACTAAGTAAAAAAATTAACCTTACTCACATGCATAATCAGCTTCAAGAGCTCCGGTAAGACGTAAAAATCCTTTAAAAGGACCCATAAACGACATAGCTTCTTTTTTAGGTCCACTAAATTTAAGACGTCCAGTCATCATAGCTCCTGCAGGCCCTAAATCTCCTGTTCCCATTTTTATCCAGTTCTTAGTCTTGGCACTCATAAGATAATCATGTGCAAAATTTGTAGATTCCACAACTAGCCCACTATCAACACAAATTGCCAGTCCATCTTCCTGCTCAAGTGTCACTTGAACCTTTGCCATATTACTGCAATCACGTCTATACATAACCATCATCTTATATCCACGGCCCCCATCATTCTCAACAAATGATCCACCAAGATCACTCATTAGTGTATCTGTTTCATTCCACGCATCACAAAATTCTTCTGCCCATTCTACAGACATAAAAGTTGCCGCTTGAACATTTGCTACAAATAATAAACTCATTAATAATACAACTGCCTTTTTCATTTTTTTCTCCTTGGTGAGATAAACTAATTTAATTATCAAATTGATTTTTACACTCTATTTTTCCAGCCTTAAGCTCATTTTTAATTTCTTTATAAATAGCACTTCTACACTTCACACCATTAATATCTCCGTCTGCTACAGCCGCTTGATGTGCATCGACAAATTTTCTAACAGTTGCATCATATAGATCCCAGTAACAGTTTCTATATTCGACACTCTTAGCTGCATTTGTTGTATATTCAGTTATCCCAACAAGATTTCCAGCAGTAAGCCGTTTACAAGAGCTGTTGGCCATCATCACATCACGAATATGAGATCCATATGCCACAACGTCTTCTACTGATAATCTACTAACAATTAAGGTTGCAGGAGAAGTAGGCTCACTATCGTCGCTAACCACAATTGTTACATCGGTAAATCGTACATTGCGACTTTCGTCTAAACTAAGTTCAAACTTTTTGACAACTGCTCCAACACCTTCAACATTTTGAGTCATATCAAAAACAAGTTTTGCACTTGTCTCATCATCCCCAGATTGAATGGCCCTAAACTCTGCAACTGTTGTATCAATTTTTTGATATGCTCCATCTATATCTTTTTCAAAATAGGTAAAGCTCCCAATAGTACTAGTACTCAGTTTTTCTTTATTTAATATCAGTTTAAATTCTACATCTCCATTGACACCAGCCAAAGATACTTCATCAGCAAATCCTTCTTGAGCAATAAAGTTTCTTCCCTCTTTTTTATAAAGACGATAAAGAGAACTTCTTCTTTCAATTGGATGTGGATTAATAACAGCATCATAAAGACCAAAAGAAGCTGGCTTGACCCTAACAACGGTATCTTCTCCAGCACTAATTGCAGCAAGACCAGAGCGTCCTATCAGAGAGCTTGGAGTACCGCTATCCACACCACAAGAAGCTAATAAGATAGAACAAAGTGGAATTGTAATCTGTAGTAATTTTTTCATATTTTTCTCCTAAATATTTAATCTAATATTTATAACGAAACATAACTCTAAGAGCTGATGCACTTGATACATAAGAACCTTTCTCAGACTCAGTTAATGTTGAAAGATCAACTGGTGTTCCTGTCATCTCGCCAAAAAAACCATTACTTCCATCATAGTTATAATCAAGATACGTGTAGCGCACTTGAAATGTGAAAGCTTTGTCTATAAGAGGAAGATTGTAATAAACCTCATAAGCATCTCCACGTGTCGCAATTTTTGAACCAATCAGCGTATCTTCTGCATAGCTAAATGATCGCCAATATCTACTACCGTGGTTATATTCAAACCCCATACGATCACCATCTTTAAAAAACCATGGAATGATTACTCCGGCCCAATAAGAGCTTCCCGTCTTACTTGTTGTATCTCCAAGCATCGCAAGACCATTTTGAGGATGAGTTTTTGAAAAAGAGTATGAAGCAAATATGGTTGTATCTTCAAGAAAATCACTCCACAAATCTCCAATCCCTCTCATCTCAAAAGATACCGTTCCACTGGAAAGATCACCAAAATCTAAAAACTTGGTTGAAGCATCATTTTGGCCAATAAGGTTTTTAGCATGATAAACAAGAGTTTTTAGATCATACTGACCATCATTATAAAGAGTTGTTATAAACCCACCCATATCAATATTTGTCGATTGATCTACCACTCTCGTATAATCTGATTCAGTTAAAATAAAATCGCCTACCGCATGTGATAATCCTCGTCCTATACATATTTTAAACTGAGAACCAGGAACTCCGGTTACATCTTCAAGTTTAAAGTTAATACTCATGCCATCATATTCAGAATTAATTGCGTGGCCTAGAGGAGATTGAGGCTTTTCAAATCCTTCACGGTGAGTAATTAAAAATCCATTGGTTGATGGACGTCGTCCAAGGCTAAAAGTCCATGGAACCTTTGTTCCTAAAAAAGTTTTATTTCTATAAAGAAAATAGACTTCTTTCATTTTTACTTCATTACCGTTTGGCTTTTCGTTAGTAATCCAATCAAAAGTACTATAGGCACCAGAAAGGTTTATCCGCTGACCATGATTTGCACTGGCACCAAAAGCCTTATTATATGCAAAATTGGCTGAAAAGCTGAGGTTTTCATTATAAACATATCCAGAATGAAAATGGAGGCGGTTAGCAAGTAGACTATCATTTGTTTGGTGACTTCCATCAACCAATTTGTAATCTAGCGAATCATGTGTAACTCGATAATCGACAGTAAAGTGCATATTTCGCTTATTTTGATCTTGTAAGCTCTCAACAATAGTCTCAAGTTTAGCAATACGTTCAGCATCACTCTGCGCCCAAGTGGGATTTAGAGTAATAAGGGTCATTAAGAAAGCCATTTTTTTCATCATTTCTCCGGTTTTTAATATTTTCTACTATGTTTGCTAACTTTTTCTTATTTCGAAGAAATTAAACTAAAACAACTCATAAAAACATTAATTAGGTTGATGTAAAAAATGATATACCTCAGGTATCACACCAAAGTCTATGGATTTCACAGACAATGTAAAAAATAACGTGCACGTACTGTACTACAAGCTTATTTGCTTTCAATAATTAATAGGTTAAAGTTTTATACTTATGAGTAATACATTTTCAAAAATCATATATGCTCTCTACGCTCTCTATTTTATTTTAAATATTACGGGATCCCCACTAATTCCCTACCTTTATGTCATCATTGCCATTGCAGTAGCACTTAAAATTATAACCTCACCATTTGAGATTGGTATTTACTCCCTAATCCTCTTCTCCTTTATTGAAGGACAAGGCCGAGTTGTTCTAGGGTATAACGTTGTTGCTAGAGCAGCTCTTGATATTCTAATTATGCTTATTTTCTTTAAGGCACTAGTCTCTCACAAGTCCTTATTTGTCCAAAAGTATCTTCCTCAATTTATGAAATTGATGATTGCCTTTCATTTTCTATGGTGGGTCGCCGAACTTTTTCATCCCCTAGGGCTTCCGCCATGGTTTAGTGTTTTAACCGCCAGGTACTACGTAATGCCTCTTTTTCTGTTTACCCTCGCTCTCAATATAGATATCACCGAAAACAACAGTAATTTTAATAACTTCTGCATCGCAGTTATATTTTTCTATATCGCTCAAATCATTATTAGCTATGTCCAATTCTTTGGTGGATCTGATTTTTTAAATAATATTTCTATAAATTACACCACACTATTTGAAAAGTTCTCTAGATTTCAGGGGAAAACATTTCGTGCATTTGGAACCAGTTTTGTTCCTGGTGGATATGTAACCCATCTATTTCTTGGCACTCCACTACTCTTACTTATTAAACAAGACAAAGCTTGGTATAAATATTTTATACTTCCACTTATTATAATTGCCGCATGGGCAGCATTCTTTCTATCAGGAGTAAGATCAGCGTGGATAAAAAACTTGATGATAATATATGGCTCTCTCATCTTCTTGTTTCTTAAAAATAGATTTAAATTTAAAGCTAGTATCAAAATGATCTTAACATTTATCCTGTTTGTTGGACTATCAGCTCTAATTATTCCAAACATTCAGTTAAAAAATACAAATTATGACCTAACAGGTAAAATCGCAAGAGTTATGCAGCTTCTTTCTAATTCAGAAGAGGTCCATGTTGGAGGAGAAACAATTGCGGTCAGACAGAAGAAAAAACACAGAATAGATCTAGATGATTTTATGCGATTTTTATTGAAAACTGAGCTTCCCTTTGGCACTGGCCCCGGTATGGGTGGAGTTAACGTCCCTGGAGTAGCAGAGGCTAAGGCACAACGAATAGATAAAGATCTTAACTTTTTTTGGACTGGTGACAATCTCTATGTTTTTCTAATTTTTGAATTGGGTTTAGGAGCTTTCTTTATCATTATGGTAATATTTACTCTGCCCTTTTATTTTTTAAAAGGAGCTATCAGCGCACTTAAAACACGTAATACAGAATTTGCAAAAATTCTTGGAATATGCTTTATTTTTACTATAACTGTTATAATTGGAAACTGGGGGGCAGTAGGAATACTTCTAGCACCAGAATCACTCTTTTTCTGGTTTATCTCTGGTATCGGGATAAGGCAATATTTTAAATCTCTGCAGCCAACTAACGAATGCAGCCAATAATCTCAATACCGTATAGCTCCATAAACTTCGTCGCAAACATCTGATCAACACAATTTACAAAAGTCTGCTTTAATGATATTTCTCCACGCACTCCTAGCATCTCTAATGCTTCATGCGTCTTTCTAGCTTGCTTAATCACCTTCTGATGATCCCCTCTTGTTTCCCATGTAAGCATATGTTTATAATTTTTAACTTCAATCCACTCACGACTATTACCCCGAACAATATCTAACTCTTTATTCAAAATACTACTTAGTAGTACCTCATCATATTTCTCAGCAGGAATTTTACTTTTAAAAAAATCATGCAATAAATCATTTTGTTTCTTTCCTTTGCGGATTGCTGCTCGAATCTCCTGTGGAATTCCTAGCGAATCTATTTCTGCAAACATTTGGTAAGTATAGCCACCTCGTTTTTCTACTCCTGATAAGAGTGCTGCAACAACAAGCTCCCCAATTTCACCATAGATGGCCCCGACTTCTCCACCATAATACTCATGGTTTAAATCATACAGTTCATCATCTAGATATGGTCTATCAGCATATACTGAAATTTTCTTTAGCAACTTCTCTCTTTTAGCAGGTGATGCCTTAATCTTTCTCGCAGCACTGTCTAGGCTCTGCTTATAAAATGACCCCTCACCATACTCCAGTCCTAGTTGCTCAAAATCACTTGCAATCCTATTTTTCATATCTAAAAGATTCATAAAAAAATCTGCTGTAGATAGTTTTCGATTATTTGACAACAGCTGCTGTTCATCCATTAGTTGTGTATTTATTATATGTAATTTTTTTAAGGTATCCTTGTACTGATCAGCCACTGAGCCAACTTCCATCTCCACCATATGGGGAAATATTTTATCACTCTTGGTGAATGACTTGCTTAAAGTAATACAATTCTTAACAGCTTCAAGTGATGAAGGATATCGAACAGGTGCAAGCCTTGAGCAACTACTAAGTAAGAGAGCTAAAAATAATGAGTAATATATAATTATTCTGTTTTTTATCATTAAATATGTATCGGATTCATAATATAGAAACTAAAGCTATCCCTACATCTCAATTCCATTGACACTATTGACCATTTTATGTCAAACCTGACAATAATAGTCAGTTTCTGTCAAGGCTTTAACCTGACAATATTTCAAAACATGCTAAAAGCTCTCAACACATTAGCTGAGGAGCAAAAATGAAAAAAAGTATAATGACAATCTTAACAGTATTAATAATGACAACAAGTTTTCAGGCTAACTCAATGGTCGGAGCATTTACAGCAGTCTTTAATCCAGCAGCAGGTGTAAATATTGCACTAGCAGGACTAGGAATTGCAGGAGTTGGAACTGCAATGATGGCAGCGAGTGATGAAGAGTTACCAGCAAATGGTTTGTTCACTCTTATTGTCGGCTTAGTTGTTTTAGATGGTCAAGATAATGAATCTTTAACTTTCAAAGAACTTCCTAGTAAAGATCTAGCTAAAATAGGTCTAAGTAGTGACGAGCAAGTCGCATACAACGAAAATGTAGAAGAGCTTACATTTGTCTTCAATATGATCGCAGATACGACAGAATCAAAGCAAGAAGCTAAGATTGAGTGGCAAGAGCAGGAAGCTCAACTAGGCAGTGATGCAATAAATGGACTGAAAAAAGTTCTAAATTCTAGCCTAAAGTAATTAATCTCAAGTATTTGGGGAGAATTTCTCCCCAAATATTATAAAATCCAAAAAATTAACATATTAAGGTAGAAAAAAACCTATTTTCTTAGTCAAGCAGTAAATATTTTGATAGAAAGTAACTACTTACTAACAAAAACCATAATGAGCTGTGTATCGAAACAAAAATTGCTTTTAAAGATCTAGACCTTCACCCAAGCCTACTATCTTCTATTGAGAAAATTGGCTTCAAGGAAGCTTCCCCAATTCAAGAAATGACACTTAGGCCTATTTTAGCTGGTAAAGACATATTTGCCCAAGCAGAAACTGGTAGTGGAAAAACTGCAGCATTCGTCATCCCAATTATAGAGCAGATCTTGAAAAGTGAAAATGAAGGTGAAACACAAAATAAAAAAGCAAGCTATGCAGTCCTAAGCCCTACACGTGAACTTGCACAACAAACAGATAAAGTTTTTCAACAATTTGGTAAAGATCTCGGTATAAAGTCTTGCTGCGTAATCGGTGGAGAAAGTATTGAGCGACAAAAAGATCTAATTGCCAATGGAGTACACGTTCTTGTAGCAACTCCAGGGCGCTTAGCAGACCTTATGAAACAAAAAGTTGTATTTCTTGATCAGTGCAAAGGGATTGTCTTTGATGAAGCTGATCGACTTTTTGATATGGGCTTTAAAAAAGATATTGAATTTATCCTATCAAAATCATCAAAACATCGCCAATTAGTAATGCTCTCGGCAACTAACAATCAGGATGTCCTGCGAACAGCATATAAATTTAACTCTGACCCCGAAGAGATAAAGCTCAATGAAGACAGCCTACTTGTCGATCATATTGACCATAATCTTGCCATGATTACCCAGCAAGAGAAATTTCCATTTTTAGTAAATTTACTTAGAAAACAAGAAGATGCTTATGCCATCATTTTTTGTAATACCCAAATTCAAACTCATACTTTAGCTGAGTGGTTAATTCAAATGAAATTCAAGGCACAACCAATTTCTGGCCGCCTCCCACAAAATAAAAGAACCCAGCTCATGGCAGACTTTCGAGCTAAAAAAGTTACCATACTTGTCTGTACAGATGTTGCAGCAAGAGGATTAGATATAAAAAAGGTCAACCTTGTTGTGAACTATGATCTCCCATTAGAAGCTGCTAACTATGTACATCGTATTGGTAGAACAGGTCGAGCGGGAGAATCTGGGAAAGCGATTAGCTTTTGTGCTCATGAAGATTGTGAAAACCTTGATCCTATCTATGATTTTATCGATGCCAAAATTCCAAAGATGGACATCCAAGATGCAGACTTTGCAACTGACATTTGTAGAAAACCATTTTTAGACCGAAAAACACTACGGGTCAGCTCACCACAAAATGATAACTATAAATCCAAGCGTACAGACAAGACAAGAGAAAATAAAAAAGAGTATACGCCAAAACAACGTGTTGAAAAGACGGAAGAGCAAATTAATAAAATTGCCAAGGCCAATAAAGAGCGTGTTGATAGAAGATTTTTTGAAGCAACTACCTATGACGTTGATAGTGTCTCTACAGAAGCCATGAAATTTTTGCGAATTCATGAAAAAGGAATGCGTGAGCACAAAATAATTGAGCAAGGTAGCAAAAAGTATTTTCTTTTTGGACCACGCCAAAACAAAATTAAATTTTCCGTAAAACCAATCTATAAAAAATTATTACTACCATTTTTAATTGAAATTATTAAAAAATCGACATTAGATCTTTTTGTAAAAGTCTCATATAAGCCAGGTAGTCTTTATGTTAATTTCAGTGGAAAAGATGAAAAAATGCTTACTGATAATCGCTTTGAGCTTTTAGACTCATTTGAGCATCTAATTAGAATCTATCTACAATCAAGAATTGTTCTACCATCAAATTTAAAAACTCATGTAAAATGTTATAAAAATAACACTGCTAAGAAAAAAAATAGTGATGATGATGCCTGGCTAATTAAGCTTGCACAAAAGATGAAAAAAGAGCTTGAGTCATCGAATAAGCCGGTACAGTTTAAAACTCTAAATCCTGCTGAAAGACGTATTATTCATCAATTTTTTCAAGATGATGCTAAAATTAAAACATCTTCTGTTGGTGATGGTCGCTTTAAGCGAATTGAATTATCCTTTAAGTAGAGAGACTATTTATAGTTGTCGTCTTCAAAGCAGATACTTCGGCCTTCCCATTTCTTAGATTTTTTTCTTTTTTCCGGTTCTTTATAGCTTCCGTGGTCTCTTGAATAAGAGTTCATTTTAGGATCGGTAGCACATTTATTTTGGAACTCTACTAATTTTTCTAATCCTAAAGGAAGCACATCCTTACTCACTCCTAAATCTTCTATCCCCTGCCTTTCTAGGTTAAGCAGTACTTGGTAGATAGATTCAATAGTTGAAAGACAATATTTGGCTGGCTGTTGCCTAATTGAAAACTTTGACTCAATCGAGGAATCAAAACTTAAACGGGGTAAATCATGAAGACACAAACTATCACGCATCATGGACTTTGCACATGGCCAGGTTCCATCTAAAATAAAAAGTAGAGGTCTTCGACCTTCAAAGTAATTCTCTGAAAACTTATCTTTAGATAGATTTAAGGAGGTTTCACCGGGATAGAGCAACATAGGAAAATAATCTCGAGAACCTATTATTTTTTGCACTTGAGCATTATTATCAAAATTCTCTCCCACAATAATATTACAATTTATTAGTGCAGCATTGGCCATTCTACCTGTTCCCATATGAGAAAACTTTGCTTCTTTGGGGTGCATCAATAGACAAAATTCAAAATAGGTATCAAATGGTTTTAATTCATCACAAAAGCATGCTTTGAGTGGGCGGTGACAATTGTGGCAGACATCTCGGAAAGATTCGCTATTTTTATTCATAATTAGTGAGAGAATAATTTATATTTAATACCAATGTAAGCTTTAGTACAAGCTCCTCCATCTACTGATTGGCAAGTTCTCTGCCCATCCATCGTTCCTGTATCATATCTTAGCTCTCCATATAATGAGACCGCTTTTTGCATTTTATAACTCAGTTTTTGAGTAATACCAACTGAACTGTCGCTACCAATTACAGTCTTAGTTAAACTATCTAAATTTCCCATAGACAGTAGTACGTCTAAGCCAAGCTCTGATGAATCACAACTACCAACAACATCTTTTTCATAAGATATTGCGACACGCTTCACCCTTTCATTTTTTGGAAACATAGCAAGTTTCGTTTTTAAAGAAATATTCTCTTTGTTCATATAAGTTGAAAATTCAGGTAGTGCGATAAGCCCATAAGGAGTATTTAATCCCAACAATGATGTAGTCTCGTCACCATTTACTACATAATTATACTCAGATAAAACTCCCTGCCACATTCCACCAGAAAGTAATGTAGTATATATAGATAAATTCTTTAATTTATCTAACACACTAGCTTTGTCTTCAGCTGTAACATGTCCGGCCAATACTAATCCATCGACATAACTAGTTAAGTCATTAACATCCAAATTTGGGTCTAAACTAGTTGCATAAGAGTAAATAGCGACCTTATTAAGCACGTATGGAAGAGTATCTAGAAAGTGAGATGATTCTTTATTCCAATTATCTTCAACGACTTGTTCTGCAAATTTACTTTGTGCATTCAGTCCAGCAGCAGCAATAAAAAGACTATCCTCAGCAGTATGATCTGTAGGTAATCCGTAAAATGTTCTTGCACCATCACTGCCTTGGCCAGTAAGTAATTTTAAATACAGATCTCCTAGAGTTAGCCTTTCATTAGGCAGGACATCGCCAGTCAAACTAGCAGCATAATGAATATCAGTTGCACCAACGGTTGTAGCAGCAGCCCCATGAGCACCCTCATGCATGGCCAATGAGGAACTTGCAGAGACCCACCCTGCAACAGCATTTGTGACGACGCTACTTGCGATTCTTTTAGCAACGGTATCATCTAAATTATGTTTTTTAATTAACAGATCATAAGCAGCTTTTTGCATGCCCATTAGGTTTTCATGCCAGTTTTCAATCTGATCAGGAGATCCCTGCGCAAAAGTCTGAGTAGAAAGTTTAAAAGAGGCTATTTCCTCATTGGCATCTTTAATGGCAGCATTATTATTTGTAACCTTTTTATCATCAGAAAACATTAAAGTTTTATACAACTCACTATGCTCTTGTGCCTTCAAGGAACATCCAAATAAGGAATAAAAAACGACCAGTAGCAACCCACTGGTAACTGCGTTTCTATAAATCTGCAAAATGTTCCTTGAATTCAATATTATGGTAAACTTTAATCACATCTTCATCAGACTCTATAATGTCAACAAGCTTCATCACTGCAAGATAAGCCTCATCATCAAGATCTTTAAAATTTGTTGGGATTTGCTCCAAATTTGCCTCTTCCGGAGTTACATTCATCTCCTCTAATTTTTTAGAGATTGCACCGAATGCTTCCATCGGCCCAGTGATTTCAAAATGACTGCCATCAAGCTCAATATCTTCTGCCCCAGCATCAATCATCTCTAAGGTAAACGCATCCTCATCGAGGTTATCTAGTACTACCTCAAAGACTGCTTTACGCGTGAAAATAAACTGAAGAGACCCTGTCGTTCCTAAAGAACCTCCAGACCTGTTAAAATATGATCTAATATTAGCAACCGTCCGCGTACCATTCCTTGTAGGCGAATCAACAACTATTGCGCCTCCTCCAGGGACAAATCCTAAAATTGAGACCGCCTGCACCCCATCATCA
>DAOWEO010000110.1 GCA_030638415.1 Bdellovibrionales bacterium
ACCAAGAAAAAAGTAGCTAAGAAAGTTACCAAGAAAAAAGTAGCTAAGAAAGTTACCAAGAAAAAAGTAGCTAAGAAAGTTACCAAGAAAAAAGTAGCTAAGAAAGTTACCAAGAAAAAAGTAGCTAAGAAAGTAATTGCACAAGAGCCGAAACGACTTACTCCTGAAGATGCAAAAAAGTTGTATCTTGAAAAGAAAATAGCTCAAGAACAATCAGAACGTGAAAAGCAACTAACTGAAAATGAAGCACCAGTTGTAATTCAAGTACATACTCCAGTACAAAAAGATAATAGTTCTGAAGTATCAATTGATGAGTTAGAAGAGAGAGAAAGTGGCTTTTCAGATAATGCCCAAGAGGAACAAGCAGCGAAGCTATCTGATGAATACAATCCAGATGATGAGCAGGATGATGATTCAAATGGTGAATATGGATATGGTTGGCCCACTCCTGACGCTTTTGATAATCCAGAAGGGAATTCGACAAAAGAAGTTATTGATGAAGATGAACGTTATGCACAAGGGCTAGATAAGAAAAAATAAATACCCGCCACTCTAGTTTATATTTTATACACTAGGGTGGCTTCTCTTTTCATAGTATCAATTAGCTAGTAATTCTAGGAATAAACATGGCCCCGACACTTGAATTTTACTACTACGATTTCTGCCCATTTTGTGTGAGAGTAAAAAAAACAATAAAAAAACTTAATATTAAAGTCACCTATTGTAATACAATGGAAGACCCAAGCTGTGAGCAAAAACTTTTTACGGATACTGGAAGAAGAACTGTTCCCTGCCTTTACATCGACAACATTCCGATGCATGAATCCAGTGAAATAATATCTTGGCTGCAGGATAATCAAAAAAAACTTGAAAAAAAGTAATACTAGGAAATATTATGGAAATTAGAGATCCAGTTCATGGTTCCATTCATATTCTCGATTGTGAAAAAAAGATTTTACAAAATAAATTTTTTCAACGATTAAGAAATATTAAGCAGCTAGGTTTTTCTGAATATATATTTCCAGGTGCTACCCATACTCGTTTTTTGCACTCTATTGGAGTAATGCATGTTGGAGAGATGGCATTTAATAAATTATTTAGTCAGCAGCTAACTGATCCAGATGTATTAAAGCTTAAGGAAACTTTTAAGCTTGGATGTCTACTGCACGATATCGGCCATGCACCACTCAGTCATACTACTGAGTCAGTAATGCCTCAACTCGAAGACCTGAATCTACCTGCCTATTATAAGAAAACACGACTAAATTTTTCCAGGCAAGCAAACCATGAAGATTACACACTTAAAATAATCACTGATAGTAGCTTAACTAAAGATTTCATCGATGCTACCGCAGAGTTTCAGGTTGATCCATTCTGTGTTGCTGATCTTATTTTAGGCGAGACTCTTAAGCCAGATTACTTTATTCTTAATGGTATTAACTACTTTCCACTTCTCCATCAGCTAATTTCAAGTGAGATGGACTGTGACCGCATGGACTACCTCTTACGAGATAGTTACTACTGTGGAGTTAGCTATGGAAATTATGATCTTGACTGGTTGATTGATAATTTTGAAGTATGTATAATTAAAAATAGTGCATACCTTGGAATATCAGAACGTGCAGTTGTCACCTTTGATGACTTTCTTCTCAGCCGTTTTCATATGTTTCTAATGGTCTACTTTCACTATCGATCAGTATGTTTAGAAAAATTACTACAGCTTTATTTCAAACACTCTAGTGATGAATACACAATTCCAGCAGATATTGACTCCTATTGTGAACATGATGACCACTACTTAATGAAAACTCTCAAAAAAAGTAAAAGTCTCTATGCACAGGCTATTATAGAAAATAAAATCCCAGAGAAAATCTATGAATCGTTTAATGATGGACAGCTAGAAAACCTAGCAAAGATTGAGACTATTTTAGATAAAAACAATATTGAATATATTAAAAGTGGCTCAACAGGTCGTCTCTCAAAATATTATGGAAGCCAGCAAGAGATCTTCAATTCTGTAATAAAAGTTGTACGAGAACAAGGCAACTCCAAAACCTTTATCGATATTAATCAAGCAACAGACCTATTTGACAAATTTTCAAAATCACACAAGGTCTCTAGGCTATACTGCCAAATTGATAAAATACCTGAAAATGTAAAAAAAGAACTCAAAAAGCATGTTAATATTTAAATATGCTTAAACTATCACTCTTTTTTATTATTTTTCTCTCTTACCTCGGGCTCGCTAATAGTTTTGCTCCAAGTAATACAAATTTTCCATTATTGAAAGATTCTAACTACTATCAGACTGCAATGAAACTACAGCCAAACGAATCATCAGTCTCTCTCATATTACAAGACCAATACCAAACAGGTGTATTTTTCAAAACCTATATTCAAAGATACCTACTCATTCGTAGCTATAAAGAAGCTAAAGTAATAACGGTTAGAACATCTAATAAGTTTTATACTGAATGCCAAAATAAAATAGGTCTATCGCTCTTTAGAATAACAGCATATCATCAAGTATCACTGACTCCACTTCCTGCAGGATTTAATTTTATAGGTAATCCGACTCTTGGAAAATGGAACAGAAGTCATAGTGGTGACAAGAGATGGATCTTTTACGCTGCCTACCAAGATTTCTACAAAAATCACCTTCCCCAGAAATCAAAAATATATAACTTCTCTAGTTATACAAAAGTACTGCTTAATTCAACAGTAGCATCAACCTTCAAATACGGAAAAAGTAACCATGCTCAGCCAGAAATTATTCCACAAACGTTCTATACTTATTTCCAAACTGTCTTAAAGCAACAATTCCAGCTGACACTATTTAATCCTTCAAAAATGGTCAATAACTTATGAATGAATTAATTGATAAACTAGCAATTCAATGCCTTTTTTTACTAATTATCTTTATTATAGGCTTTATATTTAATTATACTTACTCTTTTTTTTATACTGAGCAGCGCCTACTAACTCTGAAAAACTTTTATCCATCAAAAAACAGTCCTCATAGCATTCACTTTTTTTCTAGATTTTTTTCACTCCTATTTATCTTGGGTAGCATTAATATTAACATAGGTAGTAGTCTTTTATTTAGTCTTTTGTATTTTGCTTTTATTGCCATATTATTATTTGGCCTCTTTTTAGCATCATTATATATTTTAGATAGTATTACACTTTATAATTTTGAATTTGATGTAGAAATCTTATCAAAAAAAAATTATTCCTATGCTCTAATTTCAGCTAGTAACTCTATTGCTGTTGCATTTTTATTAAAAAACATTAGCCTTATCTCTTTTGATTCCATTATTAATCTAATTTTTATATGGCTATTTTCAATTATGCTTATTGGCTTCTCTATTAAGCTTTTTCCATATGTTTTCAACCAAAGCCTAAATCGCCATGTTGTTCAAAAAAATCTCTCTATATCACTTACCTATATGGGATTTATCCTTGGGAATAGCCTCGCAATCACCTCATGTTTTCCAAAAATCCAACTTTCATTAGAGTGGTATTCAATCCATATAATAACATCAGCACTACTTTTAATTATGGTAATTTCATTCATCTTCTTTGCAATGAAAAAAACATTACGTATTAAACAAGATTATAAAGGTGACCTAATTGAGGAAACAGACGTAGAACCAGAAGTTGGCAATGGTGTATATAATGGAATTAGCTACTTCACAGCCTGCTATGTTGCAATTATAGTTATAAATCATATTCAGTTTGGAAGCTTTTACCCTGTTATAAACAGTATTCAGCAGTAGTATAATAGGCACTAGACGGAGGTCAAGTGGATTTAAAAGCATTTCAATTATTAGAATTTATAAATACCAGACTAACAAATATTGAACGTAAAATTTCCAACCTTGACGAGAAAGTTGAATTTTCTCTTGCTCTACAACGTAATCATTTAATTCGTATTAAAAATAATGAAAATATTGATGATAGTATAATTTTATATGGTCAGCCATATAATGATGTATCTCCTCAGCAAGCACACTTCATCTACCATGATCAGAATAAGGATTTTATTCTTCTTGACGTTACTTGCAGAGAGTTTAAAAAACCCTTTAGCTTAAAAGGAGTTTTACATATTCCATTAGAAGAACTGAAAAGTAGATATATAGAACTTGGAAGCAAGACACTACCAATTATGATTCTTTCTGAAAAAGGGCTACGCTCAATTCAGGCATGTGAAATATTAGTGAGACGTGGCCACTATAATGTGAATAATATTTCAGGTGGATATGCTTTTTTTCCAGAAGAGAAACTTGATATTATAGATGGTCCATCACTATGAAAGCTTTGTGTGAGTTCGCCCTAAGATAGACAGAAGCCTCTCTAGCTCAACCTCACCTACCAAGTGCTTATAATGTATATCAAGCTCTTCAATAGATTGATTTAGTGCAATACGAAACTGCTGCCCATAAATAGTTAAGAAAATATTTTGCTCACGCCTGTCGGTTTTACCTTTTTCCCGTCTCAAATATCCCCTCTTTACAAGTTCATTCAAGTGGCTAGTCATTGTCTGTTTTTTCAGTCCACATCCTGCACCAATATCTTTAATAGAGACACCGTCATGGTTAGATACAAAGTTTAAAACTTCAAGAAAGCTGATTCTTAAGTCAGTAAAACCCAAGTCCTGTAATTTTTCTAACAGAGAGTTACTATAAATCTTATAGATCTTTTTTAATAAGGTACCAATTTGTGAGATTTGAAATTCCATCTAATCCACCACTAGAATAAAGACATTTAGTATGCTTTTGAGACTATATGCTAGCAATAAAAAATTCGCAACTGTTTTATAACTATTTTAAAAAATATTTTTTGAATTACTAATTGATGTAGCAATGCCAATGCAAATCCCAAAGGTTAAGAGGCTAGATCCTCCATAAGACATATAGGGCAGTGGAAGGCCAACAATAGGTAAAATTCCCATAACCATCCCCATATTTACAAAAGTATGCCAAAAGAAAATTGATACTAAACCAATCATGGTAATTGCTTCAAACATGCTATTAACTGATTTAGCCATCACCAGAAAGCGAAAAAAGAGAAGCCCATATAGAGAAATCAGCACAACAGATCCAAAAAATCCGTGTTCTTCATTGAAAATTGAAAATACAAAGTCAGTATGGTTTTCTGGTAGATAATTCAGGGAGACCTGAGATGAATTCTGGAATCCCTTTCCAAAAAGTTGACCAGAGCCAATCGCAATTTTTGATTGAATAGCATTATACCCAGAACCCCTTGCATCAGCCTGCGGATTCAAGAAGGTAATTATTCTCTTTTTCTGATACTCTTTTAGCCCAAAATGGTACATTGCCGTACCGCTAATAACAGCAATTAAAGATATAAAAGCAATCGTCTTCCAACTCAACTTTCTGTAAAATGCAATTACTAAAAAAATAAGTACTAGAATCAGCCCCGTACCTAAATCTGGTTCTAAAATAATTAGGACAGTAGGAATTAGTGTGAAAATAGCAGGAATAATAAGTTCTTTAATTCCCATTACTCCTTCAGAGCAGTTCTGCTTAAACCACCTAGCTAAGCCTAAAACAAGTGCAACTTTCATAAATTCGGACGGTTGGATTCTAATTGGCCCTAAAATAAGCCAACGCTGAGCACCCATTCCTATTTTTCCTAATAGAAGAACTAGCAAAAGTAGAAAAACAGTAAATCCAAAAATGGCGTAAGCATACCTAAAATAACTTTTTGAATTTATTAGGCTTATTACAAAAGCAACTCCCATGGCCAAGGCAAACCATCCCATCTGCACCTGGTAAATATTAACCAATCTCAAATTTCCAGAAGAGTTAGTAGCAGAATAAAGGTTGATAATACCAATAATAAAAATAGCAACACTGATTCCAATAAAAGAGAAATCATATTTTTTTAATAATTCTAAAAATTTTTTATTCACCATCTTTTGCAGCCTTCAGTGCATCAAGTTTTTTCTGCTTGGCCCATAAAAATTTTGCCCGCCGTTTCCCCAACTCAATATTTTTTTCATACTCTTCAGTATGATATTTTTGCATATACTTGGTAATTATGTCTCTTGCAACAGGAGCTGCAGCCGTAGATCCATGGCAACCATGCTCTATTACAACTGCAACTGCAATTTTGGGATCATTCGCTGGAGCAAAAGCAGCAAAAAGACCATGGTGACGTTCTTTATAGGGATGTTTCTCGCACTTAGTAAAAAGCTTCTTTGCATTCATTCCTATAACTTGACTAGTTCCTGTTTTCCCGGCCATCTCAATTCCACGCCCACGAAACCAGTAAGCAGTTCCATGTGGCTCATTTACTGCCTTATAAAGTCCTTTATGAATAATATCAAATGTTTTTGACGAGACATCTGTTATTTTGGTTCTTACTTCTGGTTCATATTTTTTTATTGTCTGTCCGTCATT
The DNA here is from genome assembly GCA_030638415.1 of Bdellovibrionales bacterium. Taxonomy (GTDB): domain Bacteria; phylum Bdellovibrionota; class Bacteriovoracia; order Bacteriovoracales; family Bacteriovoracaceae; genus DAOWEO01. The sequence goes on from DAOWEO010000110.1 coordinate 6,429, forward strand.
ATCAAAAATACTTTTTATTAACAGTGGTTTAAATAGAGTTCCTTTGTTAGCAATTGCAGCATAGGCCATCGCCAATTGTAATGGAGTCACTAGTACATATGACTGTCCAATCACACAGCTAATCGTCTCACCTTGTTGCCACACCTTTCCGTTGCGCTTTTTTTTCCACTCTTTTGTAGGTATTAAACCAGAAATCTCTCTCGGAAGATCAATCCCTGTTTTTGATGAGAACCCAAATAATTTTGCATAATGGGCCAAAACATCAATATCTAATTTAGCTCCAATTTTATAATAATATACATCAACTGACCGCTTAATTGATTTATAAATATCTGTTTTTCCAAATCCAGATTTTTTCCAATCATGATACACTCTTCTTCCTAACCTAAATGTAGGAGGACACATAACCTGAGTTTTATCATCTACCATACCCTCTTCTAATGCCGTAATAGCAGTAAAAAGCTTAAAGGTAGAGCCAGGAGAATAGTGCTCTTGAATAGCACGATTTCTCATAGGTCGCTTATCATTATTAACTAGAGAGTTCCAATACTTTGCAGTCAATCCCTCACTAAACTTAGTGGGATTGTAAGCAGGCCTTGAGACCATGGCCAGAATCTCTCCTGTCTTTACATCTACCGCAACAGCACTGCCCTCTTTTCCTTCTAATGCTTTATAGGCGACTAATTGCAAGTCTCGGTCCAGTGTAACTCGAACATTATATCCAGGTAGAGAGTCCACATTGGTAATTCCTTTGAAAAGCTCGCTATCTTCTAGGTGGCGCTTCATTCTACCGAGGGCATCAACTTCCATAAACTCATAGCCATCAACACCTCGTAAGCGTGTATCAAGCTCTTGTTCAATTCCATCTTGACCAATAAAATCACCCAATTTGTAATTAATTTTATCTCTTTTTCGATAGCGTGGTAACTGTCTTTTAGAAATTTCAGAAATATATCCCAGAACGTGGCTACCAACTTCACCATCCAGATAGTCGCGACTGATAAAGGTTTTGACACTAACCCCTGGAAGATTAAAATTTTCTGTTTCAATAAGTGCAACTTCCACAGGGCTCAAGTTTTTTTTAATTGTAATTGGTCTAAATCTCTCTTGCCCCCATCCTTTAGAGTATCTCCTCTTAATCTCTTTTGGTGAAAGATTCAAGATTTTACCTAACCGCTTAAATACAATAGAATGCTGCTTGAAATACTGAGGTATAATAATGGCATCCAAACGTGGAATGTTATTAACCAATAATTTATTATCTCTACTAAATACCATTCCCCGGGGAGATTTCACAGTCTCTTTTCGCAGTTGATTTTCTAGAGAGTGACGTAAGAAAAAATTTCCTTTATAGAGCTGTAAATACCAAAGCCGCGATAAGATCAATAAGAAAGATAATATGAAGAGATTTGCAATAAGATCAACCCGACTACCATGTGCTTTAACAATTTGCTCTTCTCCAAACACTAAAGATCTCCAGCAGAATTCTTAACCATTCGACCTTGCCAAATCCGAGTCAATTGCCCAAATAAAAGAGGAGCTAGTAAAGACAAAATAATAGACGCTGGTATAAAAACCCATAGTCGCTGTAGAATTATATCTAAATTATTATATCTAAAATAAATTAAAATAGAGGAGATCAGGTTCCATAAAAGTAGAAAAAACTCGGTAACCACTATAGTAACTAAGGGAGCAGATAGATGTAAAACTCCCCTAACATACGATAAAATAATTAAAACAAATATTCCAGTTGCAGTACCAATAGCCCAACTCTCAATTGTGAATAGCGAATGGACCAACATAACAACTAAAATCATAATACTTATATAAGGTGTATCAATATTAAAGGCTAAGAAAAGTACTAAAAAAACATGTAGAGGCAACCTAAACGATGTCAGTCCAACAATTGGAAAAAGCGTTGTCATGAAGACTTCTAAAATAATTAAAAGTAGTAGCGTAATACCCATCAACGGAAAAATATCAATAGTTTTTACCTTATTCATTTCTTCACCTCTTCATCTACTTGCTCTTTTTTGTTCTCTTCAGTAGGAGATATAAGAACAATCAACTCCTCTATTTCACTAAACTTCACACTTGGAGTTACATATATAGTCTGGCTACTACCATAAAAATCACGTTCGATTTCTGAAACAACGCCTATCTTAATTCCCTTAGGGTAAATCCTTCCTAAACCAGAAGTAATAACAATATCTCCTAGAACAAGTGGCCGAGTTCGTGGCACATACTTCATAATACAACGTCCACCTGAATCACCTTCCACAATACCGTGAGTTCTCATGCGTGAAATTATTCCGTCCACCCTATTATTAGAGTCAAATAAAGTTAAAACATCAGCATAATGTGCTGTCACTCTTGAAACATATCCAACCAATCCCAATGAAGTAACAACGGGAGAATGCAAGGTAATACCACTGGACTCACCTTTATTAATACGAATAACCTTATGCTCAGATGAGGCATCATAAGCAACTACTTGTGCAAATACCTGCTGTTCCTCCCGCTCCTGAACAAAGTCCAAAAGACTTTTTAGCCTTTCATTCTCTTTTTCTATTTCTGAAACATGAAATAACCTTTTCTGGTAATCCTCTATTTTACTCTGTAATTTTACGTTTTCTTTACTCGCATTCACACTCAAAGTATAATGTTGGAAAAAATTACGAACTTCCAAATAACTGCCCGAAACACTAGATTGCAATGGAGTTAAGATATCAATTAAAAATGCATCAAATGGAGAGGTCTTTTCTACTACTGGTTCTTGCTTGGCCAAAACAAACAAAGCAGTTACCAATATAACAAAATTCCAAAATAATTTTAGCCGGCGACCACGGTCATCTCGAATATCCACACTACCTACTTTTTATTGCTCAATGCATCATGGCAATAACTTTTCAAATAATTCTTCTTGAAAACTATATCACTATAAGTATAAACTTTACGAATCACAAAGTGAATTGTATTTTAATGAAGTAATTATTTAAAATAAAAGGATTTTTTATGGCATCGTCTACATTTCAAAAAAAAGCATCTGGTATGCTCGTTACTGTACTCATTGGCTTAATTGTTGTCTCATTTATGTTTAGTGGGTACCAATCTTTTAAGTTTTCTAGCAACTCAATTGGAAAAGTTGGTGATTATGAAATAAAAGGGAGCGAATATCAAAACGAATTGAGCCGTACAATCAAGTACTACTCACAAATGATGGGAGGAAAGAACCTCACTTCCAAGGATATTGAACGCTTCGCTCTGAAGAAACAAGTATTGAGAAAAATGATCGATTTAAAATTAAGACTAATTTTAAGTGACTCACTTCATATAGAGCCTGCTGCGGATGAAATTTCAGATCAAATTCAAAAGCTTCCATATTTTCTAGACAAGGGTGTCTTTAGCTTATCTTTATATAAGAATCTACTTAAAAATAACGGTCTTACTCCTCAAGCCTTTGAGCAAACAGTTCACGAAGACCTCAAAATTCAGGTTCTACAACAAAATTTTGGAAAGGTCCCAGTATCCTCGCAGTACTTAGCAGATCTTAAAAAGTTTAAAACACACGAACTAACCAGTGTTGTATTAGACTTCAACCAAAGTGATATTCAATCCTCACTGCCAATTAAGCCAAAGATTGTAAAAACTTTTCTAAGTAATAAAGATAATTTTTCAAAAGTAGAAAAATTATTTAGTGATAAGAAAAAATCACTTTCAAAACCTGCAGAGATTGAAGCTGCTCACATTCTACTCAAAACGACCCCAGAAAATGAAAAAGAAATTCAGGCTAAAATTTTTAAACTTAGAAAAAAGCTAACAAGAAAAAACTTTGCACGAATGGCTGAAAAAAATACTGAGGATCCATCAGGAAAAAGTAACGGTGGAGATCTTGGCCGCTTTGGAAAAGGCAGAATGGTCAAAGAATTTGAAAATGCTGCTTTTTCAACCAAAGCAGGTAAAATATCTCAACCAATTAAAACAACTTATGGATATCATATTATCTATGTAAAAAAACACCATGCAGCAAGTGAAGCTAAATTTGGCAAATTTAAAAATAGTCTTGCTAAAGATCTGATTAGAAAAACAATGGACAATGACGCTAAGCAAAAAATGGAAGAGTTAACAATACAGCTTGAAAAGCTATTAAAAGATAACAAAATCCTAAAAGTTAAAAAGCTTGCAGCACAGTATAATATCCGCATGGAGCAAGAGGAAAAATTTAACCGTCTCGATGGCTACCTAGGAAAAATCAAACTAGACAAAGAGCTACTAGCTGAAGTTTTCAAAGGAACAACCAGTAAAAAGAGTATTTTTACATTTACTCCTCAAGGGAAGATAACAATTGTAAAAGCTATCCCGTTTGTTAACAAAAACCCTGATATAGATAGTGAAAAAAAGATACTAGCAGGTCAAGAATTCCTCTTAACAAAAACTCTTATGGCCGGTATGCTAAGCGCACTTGAAAAAAAGGTAAAAGTTAATATACGTCAAAATGTTGTTAACTAATTTAATTTAAATAACTAGGAGAAAGTAATGGCTGACAAAGACACAAAAAATGAAAGTAATGTTGCAGGAAAGTACTACGTAGATGATCAATGTATCGCTTGTGATGCTTGTATTGCAGAAGCTCCAGACTTTTTTGAAATGAATGATGACGAAGGTTATGCATTTGCAAAAAAGCAACCAACAACTGACGAAGAGAAAGAGCAGTGTGAAAATGCTCTTGGTGCTTGCCCAGTTGAGTCAATTGGTAATGACGGAGAATAATTTCTCAACCAATTAAAAAGTGCAAAAAAGGGAGGTTTTATACCTCCTTTTTTATTGCAAAATAGAGAGAGGATATTATGGTTTCAGATATTTTTAATGCACAAAAATGGGATAAGGTAGCAGGTTTTGACTTTGAGGATATAACCTATCACAAGGCTAAAAACCAAGGTACAGTGCGAATTGCTATCAATCGCCCTGAAGTTCGTAATGCCTTTAGACCAAAAACTGTCGATGAACTCTATAAAGCTCTAGATCATGCCAAGCAGTGCTCTAATATTGGAAGTGTTCTGCTAACTGGTAACGGGCCAAGCCCAAAAGATGGAGGTTGGGCATTTTGCTCTGGTGGAGATCAGAGGATTCGTGGAAAACATGGCTACCAATATCAGCAAGATAGTGGAGATGTAGATCCTGCCAAACTTGGTCGACTCCATATTCTTGAAGTACAGCGCCTCATTCGATTTATGCCAAAAATAGTCATTGCCGTAGTCCCTGGTTGGGCCGTTGGTGGAGGTCATAGCTTGCATGTTGTATGTGATCTAACTTTAGCCAGTTTGGAACATGCAATATTTAAACAGACTGATGCTGACGTAGCTAGCTTTGATGGTGGTTTTGGATCTGCCTACCTTGCAAGACAGATCGGCCAAAAGCGTGCTCGGGAAATTTTCTTTTTAGGACTTGATTATTCTGCACAAGAAGCCTTTGATATGGGAATGGTTAACAAAGCTGTCCCTCATGCAGAGCTAGAAGATACTGCTCTAGAATGGGCCAAGCTAATTAATGAAAAAAGCCCTACTGCCCAGCGTATGCTTAAGTATGCCTTTAATCTTATTGATGATGGGTTAGTTGGCCAACAAATGTTTGCTGGTGAGGCTACAAGACTCGCTTATACTACCGATGAGGCTGCTGAAGGCCGTAACGCTTTTGTAGAAAAACGAGATAAGGATTTTTCAAAATTCCCTTGGTATTATTAACTTTCTTTAAAGAGATGAATATCTTGCTGAGGAAAAGGAATACTAATTCCCTTCTCATCAAATGTTAATTTAACCTGCTCATGTAGATCAGAATATACTTCCCAGTAATCCTCTTTTTTTACAAAAGGACGTACATTAAAGTTTACACTGCTATCAGCAAGTGCAGCTAAGCTCACAGATGGTGCAGGATCAGCTAAAACCTTAGGGTGATTACTTAATAGTGACTCTAAAGTCTGTTTCGCTAACTTTAAATCATCTCCGTATCCAATTCCAAAAAGAAGGTCAACCCTACGAATAGGCTCGAGTGAATAGTTGATAATATTCCCACTCGCTAATCCACCATTTGCAATTATAATTGTTTTTCTATCAGCAGTAATTAGAGATGTAGTAAAAAGAGATATTTTTTTTACTGTACCACTAAAACCAAGAGCCTCAATAAAATCACCTATGCCAAAAGGATGCAAGATAATTAGAAGCACTCCTCCTGCTAAGTTAGAAAGAGTTCCTTGTAAAGCTAAACCAATCGCCAAACCAGCTGCTCCAACTACGGCCAGTAAAGATGTTGTTTTGACTCCGATCATTTCGAGAGTCATTATCACAAGACAAACTTTCAAAGCAATGGATAGCGCACTTGTTATAAAAGATACTACTGCAGTATCAACCTTTTTTTTATCTAGAATTTTACGTGTAAAAGAGGTTAATAGCTTTATAAGACTCCAACCAAGAAGAATTAATAGTATTGCCCCAAGCACATCGAATAAATGTAAATTGATATAACTTATAACCTTATCAATATAAGTATTCATATTAATCCTTCCGATGCAGCTTAATTACTTGTAAAACCTGCTGTAGTAGCTCTTTACACTCTCTTTCGCCTTTACCAAAAAGAACATGGCTTTTTTGTAATTCAACTATTTTTTCTGATTTTAACTCAAAAGAGCTCAACCGGTTGTTTAAATTATTACGTAGAGTACGTAATTGTTTAGGGCTCCAGCTGCTCAATTCTGCTAAATCTTTCATATATTTACTCCTAATAGTACTAAAAAATTGTTATACCATGACCACTTTAATATTCAATACCAATTAAAGCAGCTTTATGCTAATTTGATGCTTATTAAACTTATTAGGAACTACCATGGCCATTATCTGCTCTCTCTCCAATATGACCCTCAGCTTTGGACAAAGAACTCTCTTTGATCAAGCTCAGTTAACTATCCACGAAGGAGACCGTATTGGACTATTAGGACTAAATGGCCAAGGAAAATCGACTCTATTTAATATTATTACAGAACAAGTAAAACTAGATCATGTAACACCACCTTTTACTTTTGATAAAAGTAATAGCGACTTTAGCGTACTCTTAATTCCACAAGAGCTTGATTTCGAAAACTTTCTAGATCTAGATGTTTCAAACTACTTCTTAGCCTTTTATCCTGAGTTGTATAAAATTCACCAGCAATTAGAGATACTCAATGATGCCATCTGTAGTGGAGACGAAAAAGCATTAGATAGGCAGCAAGTTCTATTAGATCGGTTTGAATTTTTACAAGGATGGGATATTCAAAGTAATTATGAGAGCTATCTTAAGTTTTTTGGTATTGCTAATGTTACAACAAAGCTACTTAGCCTTAGTGGTGGAGAGCAGAGAAAACTAGCTCTAAGTGTCGGCTTAAGTGCAAAAGAGAGACTTATTTTATGGGATGAACCAACAAACCATCTAGATATTGAGTCTATTCAAAAATTTGAAGAAGAGATTGCCAGTAGCCAGAAAACATTTATGATTATCAGCCACGACCGCTATTTGCTAAATACAATCGCCAATAAAATTGTCCATATTGAACGAGGAAAAATTACTAGCTTCATTGGAACTTACCTTGATTATCTAGACCACTTAGAATTAAAAGAACAAGAGAGGTTAAAAAATCTTGAAACACTCAAAAATAAACATCGGCGTGAACAAGCTTGGATGCGCCAAGGAATTAAAGCTCGTGGGACTCGTTCAAAAAAGAGAGTCGAGGGGTTTAATAATATTCGTAGCAATATTGCAGAGCTAAAATCACAAAGTAAGAAACTTTCGGAACTATCCTTACAACACAGTGGAAGAAAATCAAAACAACTTATTGCTATAGAGGAAGGCCTATTTTGCTATGATGATATCCCATTCCTAAAGCGTATCAACATCAGCGTATTTAAAGGTGACAAGATTGCCCTGATTGGCGCTAATGGCACAGGTAAAACGACCCTGATCAAAATTATCCAAGAACAGCTTAAATTAACAACAGGTAAATTTAAATCACTTGATCAGCTCAACACCTTATGCTTTGATCAAAAAAGAGAATCTCTTGATCTAGAGAAATCCCCAATTGAACTGGTTGGAGATGGCATGGACATGATTCAAACAGCCTTTGGAGAGATTCAAATTAATAGCTACCTAAAACGTTTTCTCTTTACCTCTGACCAGGTAAACCGCCCTATTAAAGGTCTATCTGGTGGAGAAAAAAATAGACTACAGCTTGCACTATTTATGAAAGATGTAGCAGATTTATGGATTTTTGATGAGCCAACCAATGATTTAGATATAGAAACAATTAATCTTTTAGAGAATGAACTAACTAACTATAGTGGTGCAATTATTATTATTGGCCACGACAGAGCATTTTTAGACAATGTATGCAAAAAAACATGGCTCATTTACAACCAAGAAATTGAAATGTTTGAAGGGGGATACTCCCAGGTTGCACCTTTTCTTGAAGCAATGAGACTTGAGAATGAACTCAAAGAGAAAGAACGTGAGAGTGCAAAAAAGCAAATAAAACAAGAACCTAAAGTTGCTAAAAAACTAAGTTATAAAGATCAGCAGCGCTTTGATACCATTGAAGAGATTATCATGACTACAGAGAAAGAAATCAGCTCTTTTGAAGAGACAATGGGAACGTATGATTTCAATAGTATGGACAGCACTAAAACAGCTGAGTTCGATAAAATTACTGCTCAAAAAGGTACTGCAGAAATTACATTAAAAAACCTTTATGCAGAGTGGGAAGAGCTAGAAAAAAAACAGCAGTAAAGTATTACAATTATTTATTTTAATAAACACTCTAAAGCAAACTCTGACACCGAACAGTTTCCCCAAACAATATTTTCAGTCTCTCGCTGATTCTTTTTTGCTGTTTTGTCATAGAGAGCATCATAGTAACTAAGTAATATTTTTATTGCACTTTTGAGCTGACCACTTTTAATAAATGATACAACTTCGTTATATCGCTCATCACCTATCTTTTTTTTAATAAATGTACATGCATTGACTAATCTCTCTAAAGGCACTTCCGCATAATCCCCTACAATATGATCGACTCTTCTCTCTAATGTCGTTTCAACATATAGCATCGGTGCAGCTCGCATCTGTAAAAAAAGTGGCTCTACAACAGAAACTTTACCGATATTTCGACTCTCACTCTCTACCCAAATACGTTTTGTTAAATCAAATGTCTTCCACATATCAAAACAGTTATTTTCAAACTGCTCATTTGATGGCTGTGGGATATCAGTAGTTTTTCCAAATGAAGATCCCAAATGGTGTGCAATTCCTTCTAAATCTAAAACCTGTTCGTTGTTTACTGCCAGCTCTTTTAAAATACGTGTTTTTCCAACACCAGTTCTGCCACCTAATATATATATATTTGCCTCTTGTGCAAAATAAGTACGAATATACTGACGGTATCCCTTATAACCATTTTGTAATTGAACAACATCCAAGCCTGCCATTTTACATAACCAAACAATTGAAGCACTCCGCATACCACCACGCCAACAGTAAATTACTAACTTATTTGATTTGATTTCACGAAGCTGCTCTAAGATCATACTCATTTTAGGGCCAACAAAAGATAAAGCATCATCAAAAGCTGGAGCTGCACCATCTTTTTTATAGACCGTTCCAACAACTACGCGCTCATCATCACTCAGCAAAGGTATATTAATTGCTTGAGGTATATGTCCTTGGGAAAACTCAGCGGGAGTACGAACATCAACAATTGCAATGTCGTGATTAGGTGGTGAGGCTAAAAAACTCTTAACTTCAATCAGACTCACGCTTCATATCCTCTTCTAAAATCTCATATGATTTTTTACAATAGTCGCAAGTAATAGCAATTAATCCATCTTCTGCGAAAATTTCTTTTAACTGCTCAGGAGGAAGAGTTTCAACATTAGAAATCATGCCCTGCATAGAACAAGGACAGAAGAATTTAATCTCTTTTGCCCCAAGATAATTGAGCCCAATATGCTTAAACTGCTCAATAATTGTAGCTTCCTCTTGCAGTCCCATGCTCATTATGTTTTGTAATTTAGGCAGGTAATTCGAATAGACCTCCTCAATTCTACATACACTCTCCAACTTATCGTACTCTTGATCAGGGAGAACATTAATTAACACAGCTTGGTCAGAGTCAGTCGAAAGTATAATTTTACTTTTAGTTTGATATGACTGCTCTAATACGTGGTTAATAACCTCTTCTACACTTTGCTGCTTCATTTCAACAATTGAATGGTATGGTTTTTTCGAAGATGGAAGAATTTTGGTAATACGACACTTCCCAATTAATTTATCAGGGGTCTCTTCAAATGCTTCAGGAAACATCATCGTTCTAAATGTCCCTGTTTCACTCAGTTCAAGTTTGAAGCGAAAATAAGGTTGTTCAGAATCAATAAAGATCCCCATAGTCTCAGAGGACTTTAAAAAAACATTCAAAGGAAGCAGTGATAGCAAGATATCGCGATTATATCCAAAGAGCTTACTATTGTAGCTATGAGTAATTGCTAAATCATTCACTACTTTTTGTGCCTCTAAAAAATAAAAGGAAACTTGCTTTGCAGAGTCCATAAAATTATATAAACGTGCTGGCAGTAATTTTTTTTCACCCATTAAATATCCAGTCTACTTAGATGTCGGTTGATCAGAGTCAGCTGGTAACTCTCCCGCAATATCAAGCTCAAATGAATCTCGCTCTCTAATCCTCTTAGGCTTTTTAGCAGCATCAACTCGTTTTTGTTTTAAAATTTTTGTTGCTTCAAAATAGCTCTCTTTTCTAAACATGCGAAAAATCTCACTATCAGCGGCAGTACCATTCTTGACCTGCATACTATTTTTCTTTTTAGAAAGTCTAACTGTTTTTTTCTCTGAATGAAATTTTATAGTTCCATTGACTTTCACACCATCATTATTCATTCCCAACATTCGCATCAACTGACTTCTTTGAAAATAGCAAATTTTTCCTGGCGCAATTCCCTGAATAGAAATCCCTTCAATCGCAATACGCTTCAACTTATCAACAGTTAATCCTACCTCTTCACATATCTTTCTAATTTCACGGTTTCTTCCCTCTTGCAGGCGAAACTCTAACCAAGTCTTTTGACGTAGCTGTTTAACAATACGAACCATAAGAGGCTTGGCCAAAACACCATCAATCATCACGCCTTTTTGTAACTTTCGTAGTATCCCTTGGCTAATAGCACCAAATACTTTTACTTCATATACTTTGGTAACTTCAAAACTCGGGTGAGCAACCATATTTGCAAAATCACCATCATTGGTCATAATTAATAGTCCCTCTGAAAGGTAGTCAAGACGGCCAACAGGATAAATACGCTCCGAGACTTCTTTACAAAAATCCATCACAGTTGGACGTCCCTCAGGATCATTTAATGTAGTCATATATCCACGTGGCTTATGCAAGACTGCATATATCTTTTTCACAGCTCCTAAATCCAGAATCTGCTTATCCATTTCTACAACATCTTTTGCTGGATTGATTTTGGTACCGAGAGTTCTTTCAACTTCACCGTTAATACGAATTTTACCTGCAACGATAAGATCCTCTGCTTTTCGCCTAGAAGTAACTCCACAGTCTGCAATAAATTTTTGTAATCTAACTAGATTTGCCATTTTTTCTCCAATCTGACTCCCGTCAGTTCTACTTTAAATGTTTGATAGCCTCTTCTTATCAGTCTTATTGAATAAGAGGAAGCTCCTGTGAATTTTTTTCTTTATTTCCATGCAGGAAAGAGAGATCAATATCAAACTCTTCTGACTCACTCATCGATTTCTCAGTAACACCATCAATTTGATCCTCTAATCGATCAAAGTCATCCTCAAATTTTTCATCCGATATATCAATACGGTTATCCATTAATTGAGAAAAAGCTGCGTTTAACTCATCATCTAATGAGTCCACCTCTTTAAAAAGTGGAGTTACCTCTTTTTCATCTATTTCAGCAGTAATGACTTCACCTGTATCTAGGTCAATCATTTCAAATTCATCTTCAACCTCAGGAACATTAAATGGTCCTTCTTCTAAGCTATGAACGACCTTTGCCTCTCCAGCTCCCATCATCATTTCAGAGTGTGATGAATCAAGATTAGCATGCTTAACTTTTTCATTATCGACAAACTCTTCTAGCAGGTCAAAAGCACTTTTTACCTCTTCACCTTCACTATTTACCCGTTTCTTCTCTTCAACCTTTAAGTCTTTAGTAAATGCAGTATCTGCAGAGATACTCTTAATACTTTGAGCAAGGCTTTCTAATTCATCCATTTCATCAAAAACAAATGCTCCTTTATCTCCATGCGACACAATAGACCTAATATCTGCAATACGTCCTACTTCATCCTGACCAATCATATCGGCTAACTCATGTTCAGGAGGTAAATCTTCAATTGTTGCTAAGTTAAACACCTCTAGAAATTCTGGAGTAGTTCCATAAAGAGATGGATGACCTAACTCATTAGAACGCCCTGCAATTTTAACAAGTCGCTTATCCATTAAGGCCTTCATTAAATGTGAACTATCTACACCCCTAATTTTTGCAACATCTCCTTTTGATAGAGGCTGCTTATAGGCTACGATGGCCAAGACTTCTAATGCTGATGGGGTAAGTACTAAAGAATTAACTTTAAATAGATCTTGGACATATTTAGAAAATGTTGCTTTTGTTCTAAACTGATACCCTTGTGCCACTTCTACTAGACGTATACCATGAGTTTTTACCTCATAGCTCTCCTGTAAAAGCTCTAACGAACTATGAATAACTCTTAACGGTAACTCACTATCGATAAGAGATTTTATTTTTTGAATTGAGATAGGCTTATCACTCATAAAAATAATTGTCTCAATTGCACCACAAAGAGAGTCTACATCAAGCCCTGTCCTTGCCATCCACAGTGTGTCCTCTTGTTTTTCATCATCAAAAAAGTTTTGCTCAAATTCGAAGTTTTCACTGTCTAAATTTTCACTAACCAATTTTTCAAACTCGTCATAAAGAGACTCTTGCCATACTTCTTTAGAACTTAATATTTCCTGATCTATAATTGTATCCATATTTAATCCTACTGTACTGTTTCTTGTTCACTCTGTTGATTATCAAGGGCGACAAGATCTTCTGTTTGAATTGAATTTTCTTCTTCAGCTAGATTTTCATCTTCAAAACCATCAGCTGCACTTACATCAAAGTCATCTAAACTATTAACTACATTTATATAAATTTTGGACTGATCTTCATTTTGAAAAATTTTCACCTTATGCAGCCTTGCCAGCTCTAACAAAGAGATAAAGGTAATTACAACATTATCATTTCCCTCTTCTCCATCTGCTGCTAATAAATTCTCAAATTCTATTTCAGCTCCAACATCGAGGTAACTTTTAAAAAACTCTAATTTATCTTTAATGGAAAAACGATCTTTTTTCACGACTGTGAACTTACGCTTCTCTCTTTTCATGTAATCCATCATCACATTTAAAAGATCAGTAAGATCCATTGGTGTTAAGATGGAATTGGTAATTGTCTTTCTATTAATTTTAGGTTTAGTAAATGTCTCATATCCTTGCTTAGGTAATCCCCAAAGCTTCTCACCCATTTTTTGAAAGTGAGCAAGTTCCTCTAAGCGATTAATAAGATCTGATTCTGACAAAATATGTAACTCGTCGACACCTAAAGAATCTTTCAGCCTTTCCCGCTCCTCTGAAGAGAGGCAACTTTGAGATTTCAGATGTAAAAGAGTTGCTGCCAAATATAAAAACTCTCCCGCCACATCAAAATTTAAATTTTTCATACGATCTAGGTAAGCCAGGTACTGTTTAGTTATACTCATTAGATCTAATCGTTTGATATCAACTTCATCTTTTTGAACTAACATTAGAAGCAAGCCTAATGGACCATCAAAGCGATCAGTCGAAATCTGAATAGTTGAATCTAGCACTCCACGCTCCTATCTAATTATCCACATTGCCAACTGCTCCGATGAGGTCAGAAGAAAACTAGCAAAGTAGATTGCAGGCATTAATAAATACCCAATAACATTTGTGAACATTAAAAATATAAAAAATATAAAACTATAAGCCGCCAACCCCTCATATTTTCTAAGGTTCTCATAGCTTAAAAAAGAAGAGACCATCTTCGAACCATCAAGTGGTGGAAATGGGATAAGGTTGAAAACTGCCAAAATAAAATTAATGTAAACTGCTTGTTTTATAATCTGCACAAATGGATCAAAGAAAAAAAATGTCGGTGAAACAATATGTACAAAAAATCCCAAAAAAATGGCAAACATTGAGCCAAGGATAATATTCATTCCAGGGCCAGCAAAACTAACCCAAAATATTCCCGAACGAACATTTTTAAAACGACTAGGATTCACTGGTACAGGCTTTGCCCATCCAAACATAAATCCCCCTAGCATGGCACCAATCATAGGAAAAATAACCGTTCCCATAACATCCAAATGCACAACAGGGTTTAAAGACAGGCGTCCCGCTTTCTTAGCCGTATCATCACCAAAATAGGTGGCCATAGCAGCATGTGCCGCTTCATGAAATATAACCGCAATTAAAAATCCCGGTAAACCAATTGCTAAATTCAAAATAAAATTATCCATTTCAGCCTTATATCAAACCTACACTATGCAGGCAAACAACCATATTACAGTTGCTGTCGAGTACAGTACTATTTTCCTCTGATATTTCAAACATAAAAGTTCTTAAATTCTATGTCACAGTGAAATTTGTTTACATAACCAAATGTTTTTTACTTCTAAAGACCATAAGTAGCTTAATATGCTTAAAATACAATTTGCCCCACCTTGTTAAGCAAGTTAGAATAATCTTATGCGTCATAAGAAGGTACAAGTTGTCCTTATTCAACAAGAGCTTAAACAACTCTTTCTATTTCAAGTCTCTAAAGAACGAGGCTCATTTTGGCAAAATGTTACTGGTTCTGTTGAAGCAGGTGAAGAGATTAAGACTGCTGCCAAAAGAGAACTGCTCGAAGAGACACAAATAGTGGCAGACACGATTACCCAGCTACCACTCAGCTTTAATTTTACCGATCGCTGGGATAAAGATGTTACTGAGTACTGCTACGTTGCTACAACTACAAAAAATAGAGTTTCTCTCAGTCAAGAGCACCAAACCAGTAAACTTGTCTCAATTCAAAATGTACCGGCTGACATGTTTCACTATCCTAGTAATTATGAAGCATTTATCGCTGCTCTAGAGTGGGTGAAGCAACAATGATTAAACTTCACTTTTTACTAGCAGCTTTTATTTTTTTAGGACAATGCAGTCTATATGCTGACACAAGAGCACTCAAAGAGAAGCTAAACGATAATATTACTCCACTCCAAGAGTTCTCTTATCACTTTACTCAAGAGATGATAGAGATAGTAAAAATAGATGAAGTAAAATATGAAGGCACAAAGTTTTTATGTTATTTACCTATTGGAACCCCCTTACTAAATCTCGCAACCAATAAGGCCATTCACCTGCAAAAGCCCATGAATGTCCAAGTTTTAGTTCCAAATAAGGATCTTCGCATTGCCTACCTCTTAAATAAAAATGGGGAGATCAAATACCAAACTAGAACTTATTACGTATCTGATCTGACTAAAGATCTAGATCTCGCTCCTACACCAAAGAATTACGTAGAGTCTCCCCCAATGGTAAAGTCAAACAAGACTGACTACGACCTAGGAATTAGCACCTCTTTTTTTACCCACCTAGGAGTAATTCATAGTTCATACTTTTTAAATTTTGGCGAGCTAACTACTGCTGCCAGCTCTGGCTTTGGGGTAAAGTCTGTCATTGACTGGGGCTACGTAAAACCCATTATTCAAGTATCATACACCTCGTTTAGTTTGCCAAATGTTATTCTAGCAGCATTTGCAAGTTGGAAATATGGTCTAGGTCTGGAATATAATCTTTCTAGTTTTGAACAAGAGACAAATATATCCTTAACAATATTAGGAGATTTTCAATACCGAGGAACATTTGGAGAAACTAACTTAACTCTCTCTAGCAACACTATGCAATTAGGACTTGAGCGGCAAGCTACAAGTCAGCTTATTAATTTTAGTTATGGTGCCACACTATCTAGAGAGCAACTATCAATACGCTCAGGTCACGATTTTAGCTTTGATCCGCATAAAAAAAGTATCTATACCCTGAGTGCCCATATAGGATTTAATCTTGATCTTAAAATATAAACTACTACTCGTTATACTTCTTTGTACGTATAACTCATCTATATATGCTATGAAAGCAGTTGTAATATCTTTGGAAGCTCCTCTGTTTTTAACAAAATCACTCACAGCAACCATCATACAACGAGCCCGAAAAGGAGATAGGCTCTATATTCACAATGATGAATTTGGTAGCTCCCAAAACCAAGAAGATTTCTCAACCAAGCAGTATTTCTCAACACCAGATGAACTATTTGATCTTTATAACAATCCACTTAATTATGATGATTCAAATCGTATTATTCAATATATGCAACCAGAATCATTCTATAAAACCCTAAGTAAGAATGGCACTACCGCATACATACAGGGTAAGCATATTAAAATTATCTACGAAGACAGGCGTGAACTATATGACAACACTCAGTACCCTACACGTGACGTAACTGATTATCGCTTAGCAGAGCCGATACCAGATAAGTACCCCTTTTACAGTTCAGGCCGCCGCCGGCTTCTAACATCATTTGGCATGGCACCTGGGTCTGCTACTAACTATGTCTACAATCAGCCTCTAAATTCAGAAGTCTCCTCTAGGCGTTACACAGGGGCAATTAGCTATACAAAAAATATAGATCTAGACACCACGAACCGAATTTATTTTGGAGGATCAATGGTTTGGTCTTCAGAAAAAAAAGATTTCACTCTGCCCACAGGACAAGCCGAGGAGCTAAAAGCGGTTATTTCTATTGGTCCTTACATGTCTTATGATTTCTTTAGAAAAGAAAATTATTATTTCACAGTATTTGGAAATGTTTTACTGAGCTATGATCGTAGTTTTATTACAGTTAGTGCAGCACGAGGCACAGAGCAGAGAATTTTCAATGGATTCTATACTACGCTCAGATCTGGCTTACTATTTACCTATCGCCATTTATTTATCCCCAATCTTCAACTGTTTATGGGCAGTGACTTACAGTTAAACCCCAGCTATTCACTAAGAGCATCTGATCCAGTAATTCCTACAAATTGGAACCTCTCTACCGCTGACAAAGTATCCTACCCTACTGGTGGATATATCAATATTTTTATTGGCCTTAAGATTTTTTATTAAAAAATAACAAAATGTAGCTATTTTAGACACTTACAGGAATAGAATTGTCTAAAGTTTTGACATAATTACTCGATAAGTCTTTTGTATGGCAATGAATGCCAAAATATTCCAGGAGGCAAGGATGACAATCAACACACAAACAACAGACTCAGAAGTTCTTTTTCAAAAACTTGGTGAGACTTGGTACGTATTTACTGAAGTTCGTGGAGAGATGGTTTTTTCTGCTCTGCCTAAAGGTATGGACCCACATACAACCCGAATAGAACTGTTTGATGTTCTTGAAGATCATTTAAAGAAAGTTTCTAAAATTGAAAAAAGACGCTGCTCACCACAAGCTGCTGCTTAAATTTAGACAAGGCAATATATGGGTGCTCCAAAACTAAAAAAATCAGTCTATAAAAAGAGTGATAAAACGATTACCAAGAGGGTTGTTACCAAAGATCCTCATCTTAAATTAGTTAAAACCTTAGAAAATCCGCTAGAGGAAAGACTTGCTACAAGAGCAGCGAAAAATCTACACAAAAAGAGCGAAATTAAACACTATCAAGATATTATTTCAAAGAGTCTAGACGACCCTGAAATGGTTAAAAAAGCAGCAATGCTACTCCTTGCTATGCTAGAAAAATAATATATACAAAAGGAGATCAATATCTCCTTCTGTATTTGTGCACTTCTAAACCTTATTAAAATCAGGTAAAAAAGTCTGAACTCTTGAACGATTTATGCTAGTCTATTCGCCTAAATAGACCACTATCGAGGAGTTACTCATGGGCGTACCTTTTTATAATTTCACCAAATTACATCATGAAAAATTTAATTTATTAGTTAAAGAACGTATCAATAATATTATTGATAAAAATGCCTTTGTAGAAGGTGAGTACAATGCCTCTTTTGAAAAACGCTTCTCTAAAATGCAAGGTACCAACTTTTCACCATTAGTTGCAAACGGAACAGATGCCTTAGAAATTGCTCTTGAAGCTTTTGATGTTGGTGTAGGTGATAAAGTGGGAATCCCTGGAATATCTTTTTTTGCAACAGCAGAGTGTGTTATTAGTGTTGGGGCAACCCCCGTGTTTATTGATATTGACTTAAAGACAGGACTGATGGATCCAGAATCATTAAAGCGAATCGTAGAAAAACATAAGCTTAAAGCGATTATTCCTGTTCACATCTATGGCCTACCTGCCCCTATTGCAGAACTAGAAAGTATTTGTAATCCACTAAATATAAAAATTGTAGAAGATGCAGCTCAAGGTCAAGGAGGCTTCTTACAAAATGGACAGCCAATTGGCTCTAGCAACAATCTGACAACATTCTCTTTTTACCCTACAAAAAATCTCAGTGCTTTTGGTGATGCAGGAGCGATCTTAACTCAAGATGAAAAACTAAATGAGAGAATTCTACAAATAAGAAATCACGGAAGAAGCCCAAGTGGTCATATCCTGAGCGGACATAACTCTCGTTGTGACCATATTCAAGCTGCAGTACTAGATCTAAAATTAGATGAAATTGAAAAAAATAATCTTGGTCGAAAAGCAGCTGCAAAATTTTATAATCAGCAAATAAAAGATCTCCCGCTACAGTACCCTGCTGATAGCTATCTTGCTCTATCTTCGTGGCACCTGTATCCAATTCAAGTGAAAGATCAAACTCAAAAAATTGCCTTACAACAATTTCTAAAAGATCGTGAAATTGGCAGTGCTCTATTTTATATGAAATCTCTTCCAGAAGAACTTCCTCTGCAACAGTGTGATGGTGAAAAAGAGAAAGCGGTTGAATTTGCAGCACGCACAATTTGTCTGCCAATGAATCCATTTATCACTCAAGATGATGTAACTGAAGTTGTAGCTGCGCTACGTGATTTTTTTAAAGAGCAATAATGTCAGATAGTGGCCGTAAAAATAATAGTAGTGATAAGAGTTATGTAAAAGAATTTACCTATACTCATAAAAACCCTTACCACGACAGGCTTGAAGAATTTGCTGAATTTGTTTTACGTGATGAAGAAGCTGAAAAGTTTCAAGGTCTCTGGATAAAAGATGTCTTCAAACGTCCCACTCCCATACATGTAGAAATAGGATCTGGCTTTGGCCACTTTATGCTTGCCTACTGTGAGGACCATCCAGAAATAAGCTTTGTAGGTATGGACTACCGCTTTAAAAGAAGTTATCAACTAGCTTCAAAACTAGAGCGCCACCCACATAAAAACTTTCGCTACTTGCGTGCCAAAGGCGAAAGAATAGAGTTTATGTTTGGAGAAAAAGAGGTCGATGCCATTCACTACTTTTTTCCAGATCCATGGCCAAAGACAAGGCACCATAAAAAAAGACTATTCCAAGAACCTTTTTTAAAAGCTGCCCATAAAATTCTAAAACCTGGTGGTAAGATTTTCATTAAGACTGACCACGATGGTTATGCAGATTGGATGCGCAGTAGAATTGAGAAAACGACATTATTTAAATGTTCACTAAATACTATAGATTTACACCTTGAGGCTCCTGAACACTTCCTTGCACAGTATAAAACAAAATTTGAAAAGATCTTTATCAAGCAGAGCGTTAAAATTAAAGCTTTTGTTTTAGAAAAAATTTGAGTATCACTTCCTATAATGAGCCTTGATGACCTAAAAATTCGTATTAAAGAAACTCCTATTTCTGAAGTAATTAGTCGCTACATCTCTGTGCAAAAAAAATCTAGTAACTTCATCTCACTCTGCCCTTTCCATAACGACTCAAAACCGTCTATGCATATCAACAACAGCATGGGGATTTATAAGTGCTTTGCCTGTGAAGCTTCAGGGGATTCCATCACCTTTGTTCGTGAGTACAAGCATCTAGAATATATTGAGGCACTCAAGGAGCTATCCCAACAACTAGGGCTAAACTTTGATGATTATAATGATGCAGCAAAAAAAATATCACCTAAAGAGATCATGATGAAAAAATTGTTAGTTACCTCTAACCAAATTTTTGTCAAATTAGCAGAGACTCAACCTGAGCATTTTCAACATTTTTTAAAAGAGAGAAATTTAACTGCAGAGATCGCCAGTAAATTCTCCATAGGCTTAACAACCAAAGCAAATATTTTAACCAACTACCTTGAATCAATTAGTGATAAAAAAAAGCGAGAAGATGCTCTGCGCTGCGCTGTAGAGTTGGTACTAATAAAACCGAGCACCCATGATAATCAGTCTCATTATGATACCTTCCGAGAGCGTATTATATTTCCTATTTGGGACCAGTTTGGCCATGTGGTCGGATTTGGTGGTAGAGATTATGGTGGTAGAACTCCAGCTAAGTATCTAAATTCAAGTGATTCAATGCTCTTTAAAAAGTCCAACCATCTATATGGCCTCAACTTTGCAAAATCTTCTATAAGGGAGCACAATCGGGTGCTTATTGTTGAGGGTTACATGGATGTTGTCTCACTACATCGATATGGGTTTACTAATTCCGTCGCAGTTATGGGTGTCGCCCTGGGTGAAAAACGAGCCCTAACGCTAAAAAATATTACGCCTAATATATATTTAGGCCTTGATTCCGATACTCCGGGATTTAAGGCAATGCAGAGAATTAATCAGGAGCTTCTATCGATCGGAATACTCCCTCGTCACGTCAGCTATACCCCAGCGAAAGATCCTGATGATTTTTTAAAGCTTGAAGGAAAACTCAAGATGCAAGAGCGTCTTGAGGAAGCACCACTATTTTTAGATGTCGAGGTCGACCACATTATAAAAACCAATGATATAAGTGGTATTGACCAAAAATTGATCACTCTCCATAATATTTTTAAACTTCTAATTCCACTTGGCACTAGCCTAATGGCCACTGAACTTGCTATAAAATACGCTAAACAGTTAGGAATTAACTCTACTGCTGAGCAGATTGGTATTGAATTTAGTGATTATATTCAGCAGCAAAAAGATAGAGCCTATATCCCGCCACGCAAAAAAGAAGCACCAGCCCCTCTACAACCTCACGAGCCAGAGTTGCCTCAACCAAAAAAAGCAGTAAATAAGAAGATGACAGTGGTGGAAAAAATGCTTGTAGAGGAACTTGTTAGCCACCCAGAAGCCATAAAGACTGATAAAATTACTAAAATACTTGATTTATCGTCTAATAATGATGTAAAACAGTTTGTTTGGGAGTTAAAAGAATTTTTATTGGAAATTGATGATAGCCAGTACCACAATTTAGTAATGGGTTTTGCTAGTGGCGATAGGTATCCTTTAGAAATTCAACAAGCAGTCTCAACAGGACTGTTTAGTTATCTTCCACTGAAGTTAAATGATAAGGTGATTGATAGAATTTTTGCAGATTTAGAATTTAGGTTAAAGGAAGAACAAGTACTTCATAAAAAACAAGATCTACTGTCTAGAAAGAAAACTTCTCGGACAACAGATGAAAAAGAGACAATTATGAAGCAACTGCACCAACTAGATAAAGATTTGCACCAATTAAAAAAAGAACACCAGAAACGGTAAATTTGTAGGAGATTTTAATGTCTATACTCGCTCCCTTTTTAAATTCAAAAACATTTTCCAAATTATTAATTAAAGGAAAAAATCAAGAGTTTCTAACTCCCGAAGAAGTTAATGATGCAATACCTGCAAGTATTATAGATCCATGCCTACTTGATCAAATTTTAGAAAAAATAGCGAAAGCACGTATTAAAATTATGTTGCCAGAAGTATTTGAAGTAGACGAAGGAATTAGACTTGATGGAACCATCGTTGAAGAGACTCTATCTAAAGAAGAGAAAGCAGAGCTTAAATCAGCATCAACAGATCCTGTAAAGTTATACCTTAAACGTATGGGTTCAGTTGCACTTTTAACTCGTGAGGGTGAGGTTGTAATTGCTAAAGAGATTGAAGAAGGTGAAAAAGAGATCATACTTTCAACACTATCTTCAACACACGCTCTTCGCGAGATTATCGGACTGTATGACCGCATTCAAGCAGCTGAAAATAGAGATGAATTTGTTAAAGATTTAGTACGTGGCCTTGATGATGAGTCATCAACCAAACAAATTAATGCAATTTATAAAAAAATTACTGCAGCAACAAAATCAATTCAGCAGTATTTAAGTTCACATGCTCAAGACGATGGAACTATCACTAAAAAAAATAAAATGAGTCAAGAAGACAAAGATATGCTCGCAAACATGGGTGAGCTACTTGTTGAAATAACATTTAACCGTAAACAAATTAATAGTTTTGTGGAGCCAGTTAAAAAATACTATCTTGATTTCACCGATCTATTTGAGCAACAAGAAAGAATTTTCAAGTTTCTTGAAGTTGGTGATAGTGATCAGTATCGAGTTTTATACAATAAAGTAATGGAAGATGATGCTTTCAAAAGGCAACTTGCAAAAGATCTATTTACCTCTGATGTAAAAATTGAGCACCTCATGCGTAATCAAGAGGATATCATTAGAAAACTGCGTCGCCTAGCAATTGAAGCGGGAATGGACTTTGAGGATATTGAGCATGTTTACAAAATTATCTTAAAAGGTGAAGAGAAAGCAGATAAGGCAAAAGCAAACCTCGTTGAGGCTAACCTAAGACTTGTGGTATCGATTGCTAAAAAATATACGAACCGTGGGCTACAATTTCTAGATCTTATTCAAGAAGGAAATATTGGTCTAATGAAAGCTGTTGATAAATTTGAGTATCGTCGTGGATACAAATTTTCAACATATGCTACATGGTGGATTAGGCAAGCAATTACTCGTGCTATTGCCGATCAAGCACGAACAATTAGAATTCCTGTTCACATGATTGAAACTATTAATAAGATGGTTAGAACCCAAAGAACATTGATTCAAGAACTAGGCAGAGAGCCAACTCCTGAAGAAATTGCAGATAAAATGGATATGCCTGTTGATAAAATTAAAAAGGTACAAAAAATTTCCAAAGATCCTATATCTTTAGAAACTCCGATTGGAGAAGAAGAGGATAGCTCACTTGGTGACTTCATTAAAGATGAGAAAATTATCTCTCCTCAAGATGCAGTTATTAACGTAACTCTTTCAGAGCAAACAAGATCAGTTCTCTCTTCACTTACTCCAAGAGAAGAGAAAGTTCTTAGAATGCGTTTTGGAATCGGTGAAAAATCTGACCATACCCTTGAAGAAGTTGGGCAAGACTTCTTTGTAACTAGAGAGCGTATTCGTCAGATTGAGGCGAAGGCCCTAAGAAAGCTAAGGCATCCAAGCCGTGCAAAACTACTTAAATCATACTTAGATAACTAAAAAAAGCTCCGAAAGGAGCTTTTTTTTTACTGAAAATAGCCCTCATAAATTGAGTATAAAACAACAGATATAATGTCATTTTTTTACAGTACCCAACATGATTAAAAACTGTTATACTAACTGATGGATTTGCACTAAATATTAATTATTTAAAAGGATACTCTTTATTAAAGTACTAGAAGAGATACGGCAGAAGGTTTTAAAAGAAGCCCGCCCATATTTTGACCCCATTTTTATGCAAAAGGGTCAATCGTTCTATCAAGACTCCAAAGTATCAATATCTTTTACTAAAGGTACTCCAGAGACCTATTATATATGCTCAGGATTAATTCGCGCCGACCGTAACTATGAAACTAAAATTGTATTTAAAAAACGTTTTGTAGGTACAGATACTCCTCCACTTACCTCTCAGTGTAATTGTATAAACTGGACAAAAGAGAGTCACTGCTGCCATAGCGTTGCCCTCTTTTTATCTTATCACCATCACTTGGAGCAAGATAAAATAACACCATCTGAACCAGAAAATGAAAATCCTCCACTGCCTATGGCCACAAACTTTGGAGTTACTGTACATGACTATGGAACTATTATTAATGGTCCACATTTTCTACTAGGCAGCATGCCTAATTCGACCTATTCATCATTACAATATCTGCTACATGCCAAAAAGATTGTAAATTTCCCTATTCCCCAAGCTTTTGAAGCAACTCTTATTATTGATATTAGAACCAAAGAAATTGAAAGTGATATTGAATTAAGTAACCCTAAAATATCATACAAAATACAATATGCTGATGAATCATTTGAGAAAAAAATAAGTATCTTTGAACATCTATATATTTTCAACTGGAGTAAGGGAGAAGTATATCAGCTAGAAGCAGACCTACGAGAACTCCTACGAAAAATAAGAATTCATGGGCACATGTTTTCCATCAATGATTATATTCAACTTGCTAACCACTCCACATCAAAAAAGCTATGTACAATTGTAATAGATGGAAAAGCATTTTCAGAAATTCCAACAGTTCACCCACATGGCCATATTGCACTTACAACTAACCATGCTAAAAAAAATCATATCTCGTTTACAATTACTTTTATCGATGAGCAAAATGTTCCTGGACCACTACCAGAGTTTTTACAGGCATTCACTTTTTCTGAAGGAATGCTTTCAACTTTTTCTCGTAAAAAGGATGCCTATCAATTCCTAAGTAGCTTTAATGAATCAATTGAACATGGAATACAAAGCTATAAAAAAGATCTCATTCCATCTTCTAAAAAACGACGTTGGAATGAACTCATTGATATGACAACGTCATCTGAATTTACCAAAATATATTTCTCTTATCGTGAGCAACTAAACTTTTTTGACAATACACTCATGGTCAAGATTTTTACCTCTCTATACCAAAACTTTGGAGAGATGTTCTTTCGCTTTAGCCAATACAACAAAAGAACACATGAACTCACATTTCAAATTAGTATGTCCAATTTGTTTAGAGGGCTAACTACTTTTTATTCTGCACTAGCCCCATTTGGCATATCCATCTATTATAATAAAAATGAGATTAAAAAATGGAACTCTCGTATTCGCTTTGAGAGAAAAAGTACATTTAACTCTTGGTTTGATCTAGAACTTCATATTAGTAACGAAGACCTAGAAATTATTAAAAATGCAGATTTAGAATCGGGTATGGCACTAACTTCCAGTGGATTAGTCTACCTCAGTACGGAACAAAAAGAGCTGCTCAAGTTTGTCAAACGCTATACAAAGTATGAGGCAAAACAAATTGAAAAAGCAAAAACTGATAAAACGGTTGAAGGGGAGGAACCTAAAGATGAACTAAATAAGTTTCTTCTGCCATTTCACCGAGCACGTATTTTTGAACTTTTTGAACTACATAAACTTGGTCTAGATGGTGCCTTAACTGAAGAAGAAGAACAACTATGTTTAAATCTAGCAAGTTTTAAAGAGATTCCCGAAACTCCTATTTCTGATCATTTAGTTGATGTACTACGCGAATACCAAAAGACCGGCCATCACTGGCTGAGTTTCCTGTATAAACATCGACTTGGAGCATGTCTTGCTGACGATATGGGACTTGGTAAGACCGTGCAAACTATTTCGTTTTTAGAATCTATTTATGAAAAGATGCATAAAGTATTAATTATCTGCCCTGTGACTCTACTACTTAACTGGCAAAAAGAGATTGAAAAGTTTTCCAAAATGGAGTTTGAAATATACCATGGTGGAGAGAGACACCTCTCTGACGATAAAAAAATTATTCTGACGAGCTATGGTATTATGAAAAAAGAGGTTCATACTACTTTTGAAAAGATGAAATTTGATGTCATTGTCTTAGATGAAGTTCAGCATCTTAAAAATATTAGATCACAAGGTGCTTATGCAGCAAGGCAACTAAATGCTGACTTCAGAATTTGCCTCACAGGTACACCTGTTGAAAATGATCTTGCAGAATTTTATAATATCATGGACCTTAGTATTCCCGGTATCTGGGGTGATTTACAATTTATTAAAACCACATCAGACAAAAAATCGAGATTATTGGCAAGAAAAACGGCAAAACCTTTTATTTTACGTAGAACAAAAGATCAAGTTCTATCTGATCTACCACCAAAAATTGAAAACACTGTTTACCTAGAGTTTAAAGAGAAAGAAGATGAGCTCTATAAAAATAAACTCAAAGAAATTCAAAGCCGTATTTTACTTTCGACTTCAAAACGAAAGTATGGAGAAATACTTAAAGGACTGCTTGAGCTTAGACAGTCTTGTTTGTGGCGAACTGACGACCCTCAAGTAGTATCCACGAAGGTTGAATTTCTTTTAGAAACGGTTGAACAGCTATTAGAAGAAAATCATCAGGCTATAATTTTCTCCCAGTTTACGACCTATCTAGATATTATTCAAAAAGAGTTTGATAAACGACTATGGAGATACTCTCGTATAGATGGTAGCCAGACAATTAAGCATCGCCAAAAAGAAGTTGATCGCTTTCAAAATGGTGATAATAGACTCTTTTTAATTAGTTTAAAGGCTGGTGGCGTTGGATTAAACCTAACTGCTGCTAGTTATGTTTTTGTGATGGATCCTTGGTGGAACCCTGCAGTGGAAACGCAGGCTATTGATCGAGCTCACCGAATAGGACAATTAAATACCCTAAATGTATATCGACCTATTATTAAAAACTCTGTTGAAGAAAAAATATTAGTTTTACAAGACATGAAAAAGAAACTTTTCTATGACCTGTTACCTGAAAATGATGATAACTATTTCACAGGTAAGCTGTCTATGAAAGACTTTCAGGATCTTTTGACTTAATTATCTTCCACTTAAAAAGTTCATAAAATGAAAGTAAAACTGCAGTCAATAACCTCATAAGATTTAATGAGTCCTGCCCACTCTGCCTTCTACGGTGCGAGACTGAAATAATCTTAATCTTTTCACTATCTACAAATAGGGATAAAAAGACGTTTGGTGCAAATGGCTTCCACTCTCCTAATGCAGCTAAATAATCTTTTAAACACTGATAAGTCATTAAACGAAATGGAACGTTTAAATCTTTCAACCTACTTTTAAACAGCATTGATGTTAAGTTAGCTAAAGTTTTACTAACTACTTTACGAATCATTGGATCATCACGATGCTCTCTAAAACCTAAAATAAGCTCCCCTGTCGTCTTCAGCTTCCACAACTTAAAAAATTCAGTTGAAATAATCTGATTATCACTATCAGTCTGAAAAATATAATCTGTTTTATACTCAAGAGCTTTATAAAATCCTGTAATGATAGCTTGGCCATGGCCAGCATTTTTCTTATCTACAATAATCAACTCTGGATTACTCTGTTTGAGTGTACGTAAAATCTCAAGACTTTTATCTGTAGAGCCATCATTTACGCAAACAAGATATCCCGCATCTAATTGTGATAACACCACTAACCAATCAGTTACAACTTTAACAAGGCCTCTCTCTTCATTATAAACAGGCATAACAATAGCAATACTCATATTAAAAAAACCTCTGTAGTAGTGGGAGTAACTTCTTATGTGTTGTAAGCGTTACATTACTTGGAATATTATCTAACGAATAATGCCCTTGCAGCAGTACCGTTTTTAACTCTTTAATTTCTAAAATATCACTTTTTTTATCACCTATCATTAAAGACTTACTAAAATTAATTTGTAACTCTTCTTGTGCCAATAGGGCCATACCAGCATGTGGCTTGCGACACTGGCAATCAACTTTTAACTCACCTACTCCAGCTGTTGCATGATGTGGACAGATAAACCACTGCTTAATAGATATATCTCTTTTTTCTAACAACTTAGTAATATGCTGATGAACCAGATCACACTCAGCTAACGAGTAGTATCCCCTGGCAACTCCAGATTGGTTCGTTAGAACAACAATAGGAATATTTTGGGCAGTTATCCACTGCAAAGTAGGAATAATTTCTTCAATAATATCAACATCAGATATTTTTCCAACATAACCATGGTCTTTAATAATGACACCATCACGATCGAGAAAAAGAGCTGCTCTATAACTATCTTTAGACATAAAAAAGTATAACATAAGAGCGATAAAAGTTAAGCAGCCTTTTTCTCTTCAACAGAGTCAACCATATCACTCTCTTGCTCAATTTTTATTCCTTTCTTCTTTGGCAGCCATAGCTGAGCAATTGAAAGTAATAACATAGCTGCCGCCGTCAGAGTAAATCCCAAAACCACCGTTAAGTGTGGTAACTGCTCCGCACGGGAATAAAGAATTTGAATTAATTGAGCGCTCTCTTGATCCATGGTATTTTTTCGTCTAAAAACGACTTAAAGATTAATATAATGATTAGATGATACGCTACTAAAAGTAGCTCTTTTGACTACTACCTAAAGAAATCTTCTTTAATCCCACTCTCTCTCAATAAATCATAGTGGTCAAATGAGTTATGTTTACCCTTTGAAAAATAACACTTTTTCATAATTTTAAAACCTGGAAGGATTATACTTGGCCGTAAAATAGCTCCATATATAATTTTCATCACTCTAAACTTATCACGAAATGGTAACTCACAAAAACCTGCATCAATGTAACAAGGAACATGCCCCTTAAAAGCACTCTTTTTGATCTGCTTACAACTTTTACCACTATCAACAGACGCAAGGGTGTTTTCTTGCAAACAAGTTCTAGTCTCTCGCATCCATTGGCGCCCAACTGCACTAAATTTACTCTGTTTTTTAGAGAAGCGATCACAGTATTTATAAGCATATCCTAAATAATATCCTTTTATCCCACAGTGGTTAGTACCCTCCATGCATAGGTAGGCGTTACAGCTATTAGCACTTGCTGTACAAGATATTTCTAGCGCTGCGTATGAGCGAAAAGAAATTAAAATAAAAAGTATTGATAAACCTAATGTTTTCATAAGCTCCTATTTAAAATCCCGTACTGCTGGAATCTCTTCTACTAATTTAAACTGCCACTTAATCGAGCTGCCCTCTAGTTGACGTAAAACTTCTTTAATAAGTTGAGCAGATTTTATTTTAAGATCGTGAAAAAGCACTAAAGAAGCAGTACCTCTGCGGTAATTATTATAGATTTGCTTAACGTAACTATTAGCACAACTTTTTACTGATTGTTTGTATTTCCAACACTTCCAGTCAGCATCATTTTTAACTCCACGTACTCCACCTCCAGCATTCCAGAATATTGGACCTACGTAACCACTCAAAATTGGGTGATCGTTAGCAACGTCTGTACGCCAGCTATTCCATACCCCGCCAGGAGCCCTAAAAAGAGTAATATCATTATTGGCTAAGTACGGAGTAACGACTTCATGTGCATCCATTAAAGAGTTATAAAAAGTAGATTTAGAGGGAAAGTCCATCTCATGATTGTAAGTATGGTTCCCTACTGCGTGTCCTAGCTGAACCATTCTTTCCATCGTGGCCCTATTTCTTGCAACTTTTTTACCTATTACAAAAAAAGTTGCCACTGCATCATACTCACTAAGTGCATCTAATACAGCAGAGGTTACCTTTCTAGTAGGTCCATCATCAATAGTTATAAATATGGTATTTTTCGTAACACCTTTAATCTTTGCTCCTACAAGAGGAAACGTTTGCTTACTAGAAAATATCTTTTCTCGCTGCCCATCTTCTTCGTGAAATTGGTGTCCAAAACTATGAGCAAAGACCTCTGCACTTAGTATTAGTATAAAAATTATGATTGTTTTCATTTTTAAATCTCCATTCAGTTAGTAAGGTTTATCGGTTCGCACTAAATAGGCAAAACGACCGCAGTACTTCACCTACTCTAAAATTAGCGGGACAGTTTATTTCATCTTTTTTAATTTTATTTCCATCTACAGATAATTTTTCTAATTGCATTAGACCTGAAAGTGGTGAAAGGTTTTCAATTAAATTGTTATCTAGATAAAGCTTTTGAATATTGCTAAATTCTGTAATAGGTTTAAGAGAACTAATGCCAAGACCTTTCAAGTGGACTCTTTTTATTGTAGAAAGTTTGTTATACAGAAATTCACAATCCATTGATTTATACTTCTTAGATACAGCATTAATAAATGTCTGGTCACTGCTGTCTCCAACCTCTTTCTCGCAATACTGCATAAATGAAAAATGAGGCTCAGGAGATTTCTCTCTCTTAATAATCTCTTTCAATGGAAAATTTGTAATACGATAGACATTTTCACCAGAACACCTAGCATTATCACTATCGAAATTATCACACTTAGAAAGCTGTAAGCATTTGTTGTCTTCATCATAATATTTATCAATAGCACCGCTAACCAATATTCCCTCAATGAGAAGAGAGTTCTGATTAACAACCGCCGAACCGGAGTTTCCACCAAATGCATCTAGATCTGTTACAATATATTTTGCATCACTACTTACTATCTTTCCACCAAAGCTTATTTTTTGAGGTAGTCCAAGAGGATGACCTATCAGCAACATCTGATCAGTTATTTTTTTTAGTGCTTTATTTGATCGGTATTTCAACGGAATACGATTTGTTACTACTCGTTCCAATTGAATAACTGCAAAATCATTTTTTAAAAAATAATTTTGGGCCAAAACTTTTTTACAACGGTAGGCATTTTTTTTTGGTATCAACCTATTTTTATCACTCTCATCAGTATAGTCAAAAACCCAGCTTGTATTTAAACACTCTTCACTATCGGTAATGCAATGACCGGCAGTTACAATAATATCATCAGCAACTAAAAACCCCGAACATTGTGATTGTGTTGTTTGGTTGGAAAATTGTACATCAGCACAAAAACCTGATTCTTCTAAAGTTTTACCACTATAGATATAATTCTCAGAATCAAAGCTTACCAGTTGGAAGTTATAAAATTTAGCAACAGTCGATCTACCAATATCCTGATATAACCATTTAGAATCAGAAGATCCTTCCCGATTATCCATACCATAAACCGCTTTGTTTGCAGCTTCAGCATGTCCTGTTGATCCTAGCAACCACAGAAGAAAAATGAATAGTTTAAGCCTCATGAACACTCCTAATACTACTATATATCACACAAATGGCTCATCGCGTAAGTCCTACATTCGTATTGTAATTATTACAAAGTTGCACTGTTTTTTTCTATTTTTATAATAAATTTGATACGTAAAATTAATACTATTGAACTGAATCTATTATTATTTTAATTAAGGAGAATTTATGAAAACACTAGTTATTACCAGTTTATTACTTTTATCTTGTTCAACTATTTTTGCATCAACAGTTACGAAAAATGCAATGACAGATGACGTCAATATTATTTTAAAAGCTGCACAAGAAGTTCGAAAGCTACATATAGCAACAGAGATGAACTCTATCGTAAATTTTAATACTGTTGGATCAGTTCAGGCCATCAATATTACTGATAAAGGCACTCACGCTGAGATAATTATGGCCTATTCAGGTCCAGCTGTTAACTGTGAAAGTACAGTTATAGTAAGAGCAAATTCAGTGGATATTGTTGCCACTCAGTGCGCTGAGTAAACTACTCTAACGATAAAAATCGTACATAATCATCTGGAGTATTCAGATTTAAACAAAGGTAAGGGTGATCAATATTCACTCGTACCTTTGTAAAATTATCATCTTCTATAAAATGGTCTAATCTATCGTTATAGCAAGTCGTCAAACTTAGCTTACTCACCACTTTTTCTCTAAGTAAAATAGGATGTCCTCCCTTAAGAGTAAGAGGTGCTTGTCCAATCACAATATCATTTTTTTCTTGAGTTAATATGCTTAAGGCTGTGAATGACATTAGAGGAACATCAATAGGTAAAATAAGTATATTCTTCTGAATAGCTTTTTTACAACCTAGCACTACAGAATAAAAAGGACCTAGAGCAATATTATCATTATCAACAAATTTAACTTTCTTTCCATAGGAAGCTAACTTCTGTCTATACAACTGTTCATTATCTTCAACAATAACAATAACCTCATGCCCTTGCATTTCCAAAAAGCGTCTAACCTGAAACTCAATTAAAGACTCATCTCCAATTGAAAGCATTCCCTTAGGACTTCCCATCCGAGAAGACTTTCCTGCTGCTAAAATAACTAAGGAATAATCTTTCATGGTAGTAGCTCTCGGGAAATTGTAAGATACTCTAATCCAGTTGATGCACGGAATGAATTTCCAGCAGAGAGACAATGTTTTAGATTTTCTCCATCAATAACAACAGCTCCTGCTAACATATTTACTCCATGCTGTAATAGTACGGGTAGCATTGGAGTAGTTGGTCCAAGCAGTATAACTTTTGCTTGAGGAGAACAAAAAGACACAACGTGATCAAAAGTATTATTTACTAGTGTCATAGCAGTAATAAAAATAACATCATAACTAGCAAGCTCAGGATAGCAATCAGTACCTAACTCTCCATCACGTGGATCAAGTTCAAATAGACTTACTTTGGAAAAATGCCCCGACTCTCGAAATTTTCCTACAAATGGAAAACGTCCTATCACTGCGATACTTTTTCCTTTTGGTAGAGAATATACAAAGCGATGTGCTTTTTGCTTAGTCGCATCTAAAATATTTTCTTTTTGTGAGCAAATTGAATTTAGTAATGCAATAAAAATAGATCGGTGAAAATTATTTGAAAAACTTATTTTACTTAGTACTTGCTCACCAGTTAGTCCAATAAAGGACGAACGATCTTCCACTTCCCCACAATTAGTACTTAATCCATACTGTCCTGACATATTTTTAACAAGCAGGCTCCGTCTAAATACATCAATATGCTTCACTACAGATGAGTAGAACTCCAAAGGTAAATTAGTGGCGATAGTCTGTAAGATATCCATAAAAAAAAAGGAGAGGCTAGAACCTCTCCTTCCTAAAGTTAATTATTGCTTATCAACAAGCTCATTGAATTCGTTAATCATCTCATCAATACTACCCATCTCATTGAAAGTTCCCTTCCAGTAGTTAGTATGATCAAACCATTGTGCATTAAGCTCATTAAGATCTTTCTCTTGTTGCTCAATCCATGTGAAGTA